>CAVOEV010000061.1:0-20435 GCA_963694825.1 Planctomycetota bacterium | reverse complement strand
AGGAGTACCGTGTCGAGATGTTCTGTTGGATCACGGCGTGTTCGCACCAGGCGGTGAATCCGTACGCAGTGCCTCCGGCCCGGCCGCCTCGAACCAATCCTTGTCGCCCGTCGTCCCAGGTGCCCAGCACCATTTCGGCGTCGTCACCGCTGTGTGCAGTGACGCTTTGGCAGCCCGGCCCCATCAACTCGAACAGCACCTCCACCGGGTGGATCCCGTAGTGAAACAGTCCGGGATTGCCTTCGGCTCGCCACGCCGGCCCGAAGCTGACTGCTCCGTGGACCTGGCCATAGCGGCCGTCGCGGTGCTCGCAGAATTCGATCACTTCCTGGCAGAATCTCATCCCCGACCCCGAAAAGAACGGCACGTCGGCTTCGCCAGCGAGCCGAAACATTTCGCGGGCGTCCTCGGACCGGCAGGCGAGCGGTTTATCGACAAAGACCGGCAAGCCGGCTGCGAGAAACGGGCGTGTGCGTTCCAGGTGCGGCGTTCCCGAGAGAGAGAGGACGAGGATGGCGTCGACCCGGCCGATCATCTGCACGGGGTCGTCGACCAGTTCGACTTCGAGGGCTTCGACCTCGGGACAAAACCCTTCGATCCGTTCGGCGGCCATTTCGGATGTTCCCGGCCATCCCAGGACCACTCGAGCCCCTTCGACTCGCTGATCATCGGGCACACCGATGCCGTTGATGCGACGAGTGAACTCGACGCAATGCGAACTATCGAAGTCGACGATACCGAGACGGATCATTGTGTGGGGAGGGGGGAGACGGTGTGGGAAGAGGGAGAAAGGTGTTGAGGGTGCGCAGTGGGGTTGGGTCGTCCGTTTGGATTTGGACGGGCCGCCGCATGATTGCGGGTAGTGTTTTGTGGTGTTTGGGAGAGTCGTACGAGTGGGCACGGGGTGAGAGTCACCGTGCGGTGCGAGAGAATAGTGTGATGTGGGGAATTCTTGCAACGGCAATGCTTGGTTGGCAGCCCGAGGGTGTCTGGTTAGAACTGTCGTCATCATGAAAGCGATACAGATCACGAGTTTTGGTGAGCCGTCCGAGGTCTTGGGCGTTGTCGAGTTGGAGAATCCGGTACCGGGTCCTGGTGAGGTTCGGGTGCGGATGCTTTCGAGCCCGATCAATCCTTCGGACGTGATGACGATCCGTGGCACATACGGTCGTCGTCCGTCGTTGCCGTTCACTCCGGGTTACGAGGGAGTGGGCATGGTCGAGGAGAGTGGCGGAGGAGTCTTGGGTGCATTACGTCGCAACAAGCGAGTTGTGGTGTTGAACTCGATTACGGGCAACTGGGCCGAGCAGGCGGTGGTTCCGGCCAAGCAGGTGATTCCCGTCCCGTCGGGATTGTCTTTGGAGCAGGCTGCGACATCGTTCATCAACCCGGTCACGGCGTACGTGATGACACAGCGAGTGCTTCGGGTGCCGTGTGGCGGTTGGTTGTTGCAGACGGCAGCCGGCAGTCAGTTGGGTCGAATGGTAATCCGTCTCGGTCGTCGCTTGGGTTTCAAGACGATCAACATAGTGCGGCGCGAGGAGCAGGTCGCCGAGTTGGCTGCACTGGGCGGCGATCACGTGTTGTCGTTCCGGGCGGGCGAGCAGTCGGCTGACGAGTTGGCACGTGTGGTCGAGGACATCACCGGCGGCGGTGTGGGTTATGCGATCGACGCGGTGGGCGGGCCAGTGGGTTCGGCCGTTGTGGGTTGCCTGGGCCGTGGCGGCCGGATGCTTTGTTACGGAACTCTGGACGAGCGGCCTCTGCAGGTTTCTCCACGGTCGCTGATGTCGGGCGCGGCGTCGGTCGAGGGTTTTTGGCTGGGGCCGTGGATGGAGAGCCAGGGTTTGCTGGCCAAGCTGAAGTTGATCAAGACGGTATCGGGTCTGGTGGGTGGCGGCGTATTGGATTCTGAGATTGGCGAGACGTTTGGCCTGGATCGCGTGGTCGAGGCGGTGTCGGCTTCGGAGTCGACCGGTCGCAGCGGCAAGGTGTTGTTGCAGATCGGCTAGGTTGCCGAAGCGGTCCCTGGCGTGCCGAGCACTCCGACTTCGGGGCTCGAGGCTGTGGCATAGAGTTTTCGGGGTATGCGTCCGGCGAGGAAGGCTTGTCGTCCGGCCAGGCAGGCGTGTCTCATGGCGTGAGCCATCAGCAGGGGGTCGTCGGCTGCGGCGATTCCGGTATTCAGCAGGACTCCATCGCAGCCCAGTTCCATGGCGACGGCCACATCGCTGGCCGTGCCGACTCCGGCGTCGACGATCACCGGGTAGTCGGGGTCGTCTTCCTTGAGGTATTCGAGGCAGATGCGGATGTTGTTGGGATTGAGCAGTCCTTGTCCGCTGCCGATCGGGCTACCGGCGGGCATCACGGAGGTGGCTCCGGCTTCCTTCAGCCGTTTGGCGGAGATCGGGTCGTCGGAGGAATAGCACAGCACCTGGAACCCGTCGTCGACGAGTTGCTTGGTGGCTTCGAGAGTGGCCAACGGGTCGGGCAGCAGCGTGCGTGTGTCTCCGAGCACTTCGAGTTTGACCCAATCGGCTCCGGGGTTTTCGAGTCCTTCGAGGATTTCGCGACCGAGCCGTGCGACTCGGACGGCGTCTTCGGCAGAGAAGCAGCCGGCGGTATTGGGGAGGATGGTGTAGCGTGAGAGATCGATGAAGTCGAGAATATTGCGGCCGTCGGAATCGACGAGTCGTTCGCGTCGGACCGCCACGGTCACCACTTCCGCCTCGGTCGCCTCGAGACACTCCTGCATCAATTCGAACGAATCGTATTTGCCCGTGCCGACAACGAGTCGTCCGCTGAGTTCGTGCGTGCCGAAGACGAGTGGTGCATCGAGAGTGGAGTCGTTGTCGGCCGCCGAGGCGGACAAGTCGGGTGTCTCGGAAACGCTCATCCTAATCTTGCGTCCTTCCTGAGTCTGGTCGTTTGAGATCTCGACGGGTGGCCTAGCCGCCACCGACGAGGGTGACGATTTCGAGTTGATCGCCTTCGACGAGTGTGCAGCGTTCGTGGTCGCATCGCGGGACCAGTTCGCGGTTGCGTTCGACGGCCAGGTAGCGGGGTTCCAGGCCCAGTTGCTGGACCAAGCAGGCCACAGTCGCCCCGGTCTCGACCTCACGCGGCTCCTGATTGACGTAGACTTTCATGTTGCTGAGGAGTGTACGGGCGACTTTGGCGCATCGTCAAGGAAGTGGATTGCCGAGCGATCTGAAGCGGCGTCACGGACTGGCATGGCATTGCATCGGGGCTTTGCGGCACAATGGGCATTGCCGGTGGGGGGGGGATCGGTCGATATGAAGGAGCGTGGTTTGACCGGAGTGTTCTTGACGAGCGTGCTGCTGGTCGGGTTGTTGATCGGCGGTGAAGCGAACGGCGAGCCAGTCCTCGCACCACGGCCGACTCGTTCGGTCTCCGAACTGATCGTCTCATTGTCGTCATCGAGTTTCCGGACGCGTCGGCGAGCGACTCGCGAGTTGTATCGATCGGGAGCGAGTGCGGCGGTGCCATTGGGCCAAGCGGCCCGCGGCAAGAATCTGGAAGTGGCGGCCCGGGCCATCGGTGTTCTGGAGCGGATGTACACGGGCCGAGATCTGGATGTGGTGGCTGCGAGCGAGTTGGTACTCGAGGAGTTGTCTTCGAGCGGTGGTCGGAGCCTGTCACGACGGGCTCGCAAGGTACTCGAGTCGCACGTCGAGTTGCGTCAGCGGCGTGCTGTGGATCAGATCTTGCGGTTGGGCGGAATCTTCAAGGATTCGCGAGACAAGGTTGTCGTTCCGAACGATCCGGATGTACTGGGTCAGCCGATCGTCACCTTACAACTTGGCAACGGCTGGACGGGTGGTGACGCCGGTCTGAAGTACGTTGGGCGATTGACTCGATTGCGATCTCTACTGGTCATCGAAGGCGCGAGTGCCTCGGTCGGAGCACTCACGGACCTGAACAACGTGCTGCCGATGCTGAGGATCATTCGTCGCGGCCGGGCTTTGTTGGGTGTCAAGGCGTTCTCGTCACCGTGTCAGATCCAAGAGGTGCGTCCGGGCTTGGCAGCTGATCGGGCGGGGATCAAGGTGGGCGACATGATTCTGGCCTTCGACGGCAAGCCGATTGCCGATTTCCAGGGGTTGGTCGAATTGATCAAGGAGCATCGGCCTGGAGACATTGTGCCATTGACGGTCGAGCGTCGGATCGACGGCAAAAAGACGACTGTGGCCTTGAGCGTGAAGCTCGATTCCTGGGAAGCCGCCAGCCGGGTGCCTTCGGCGAGCATCAAGAAACCGGTGACTGCCAAGCCGATCAAGAAGAAGTGATCGACGGGGAGGGGACTGGCGGGGGTCACTTGAGGTCGATCAAGTACTGCTTCAGTTCTCGAGCTGCCTGGCGGGGGTCATCGGTTTGGGCCACTGCCGCTGCGACGGCCACTCGGGTGGCACCAGCGGCGGTGACCTGGTGGATGTTGTCGACCGAGATGCCTCCGATGGCAAACCACGGCAGTGTGATGTCCTGAGCGACCGCCCGGACGAAGTCGAGTCCGGCGAGTTGATCGAAGGACTTGGTGGTTGAGGGGAACACTGGTCCGACGCCGAGGTAGTCGGCTCCATCGAGTACCGCCTGTCGGGCCTGTTGCAGGGAGTGAGTGGAGACGCCGACGAGTCGTGAGCTTCCGATGATACGTCGGACGCTGCGAACGTCGAGTTCGTCCTGCCCGACGTGGACTCCGTCGGCGTCGGCGAGCAGTGCGAGGTCGGGTCGGTCGTTCATGATGAACAGCACCCCGGCGTCTCGAGTCCAGATTCTCACACGTCGGGCGAGTTCGAGCAGTTCGGCGTCCGGCAGTTGTTTGTCTCGCAACTGGAGCATTCCGATTCCGCCTTCGGCTGCCGCCCGGATGGTCGGCCCGATGCCGGCCAGGCAATCGGTTTCGCCGGCGAGCAGGTAGAGATTGCGGGCATCGAGTCGTCGTCGGGCTTCGAGAGTCCCGGCGAGTGCCTTGTGGATGGTGTAGAGAGTGTAGCGGGCTTGTTTGAAGAGTGTTGCGGCGGACGGGAGGCTTCCGGGCGTTGGGTGATCAGAGAGCTTGGCCAGTTCTTCGAGTGTTCTGAGCGATTCCTGCACCCGTCCGAGGTTGGCGTCGAGCACATCTCGAAGCGAGGCTCTTTGCTGTTCTGTTTTTGTGGCGACGTTGGTGCCGACGTCGGTTGCGGTATCGCGAGCGGCGAGGAAGCGGCCCTGATCGAGCGGTTCGAGTGCGGTGGTGAGGTCGTGTCTGAGTTGTTTGAGCAGGCTGGTGAGATGTTTGTCATCGAGCGTGAAGCGTGCGATGTCTTCGACAACCCGCAGACCTTCGCGGGCTCGATTGGCCGACGCGTCCATCATTCTCAGTCGATCGGTGTCCGAGTCGGGAGTCGTTGTCGGTTCGAGTGTTTCGTCGGATTCGAGCGGAGTCGTTTCGATTCCCGTAGCGGTTTCGATCGCCGAAGCCAGCGACTCGGGTTTCAGGCTGTAGTCCTCGAGCACTCGGCCGATCGACTCGTCGACGACAGCCAACCCCCACAGCAGGTGTTCGGTCCCGACTTCACCAACTCGACCGGCCAGCCCGGCCATGCGGCAGGCTTCCTGGAGCACGATGTCGAGTCCGTCGAGGGTTGCCGGGTTGTTTGCGGATGGCGGGCGAGGCAGATGGTGTTCGAGGGTAGTGGAATCGAGGCCACCGGCGGCGAGAATTTCGCTGGCTCGAGATTCCTGTTCGAGGAGGGCCCAGAGCAGTTCGCGGGCGGCGTCGGGTGGCGAGTTGTGATGGACGGCCGCGAGTGCTCGGGAGGCCGACTCGGTCCAATCGCCCGGGATCGTCATGGCTGTCTCTGGTGTGGCATTCCGGCCAACGTGACCGCTGCAGGGTTGAGGTTCTTGCCACGACGGTGCGCGAGAACTAGAATCCCGGTGCATTGTAGCGGTTGTGTCGGCTGGCAAGGAGCCGGGCGTGTGGCTTGCTGGATGTTGGCGGATGGCTGGACCTGCTGTTGGCGTAGCTGGTGGACTACAATGGAGTGACAGCGAGACGAGCCGATTGTTGGTGGACGTGACAGCGGGACCTTAGTTGAGGATGGGGAGTTAGAGATGTACGAGCGATTCACCGATCGGGCGCGGAAGGTGATGCAGCTGGCCAACCAGGAGGCTCAGCGGTTCAACCACGAGTACATCGGGACCGAGCACGTGTTGCTGGGTTTGGTCAAGGAGGGTTCGGGAGTTGCGGCCAACGTCCTGAAGAATCTGGATGCGGATCTGAGGAAGATTCGTCTGGAGGTCGAGAAGATCGTGCAGTCGGGGCCGGACATGGTCACGATGGGCAAGCTGCCTCAGACGCCTCGGGCCAAGAAGGTCATCGAGTACGCTCTGGAAGAGGCCAAGAATCTGAACCACAACTACGTTGGCACCGAGCATCTGTTGTTGGGGTTGTTGCGCGAGCAGGAGGGTGTGGCGGCTCAGGTGCTGATGAACCTGGGATTGAAGCTCGAGGATGTCCGCGAGGAGGTGCTGAATCTGCTGGGTCATGGTTTGGAGGGTGCCGAGGCGACTGAGCGAACGAGCGGGTCGTCGAAGTCGAGCAAGAGTAAGACTCCGGCACTGGACAGCTTCGGTCGTGATCTGACCGAGTTGGCTCGACAGAACAAACTCGACCCGGTGATCGGCCGCGAGGACGAGATCGAACGAGTGATCCAGATTCTCAGTCGGCGTCAGAAGAACAACCCGGTGCTGCTGGGTGAAGCGGGAGTGGGCAAGACGGCGATTGTCGAGGGATTTGCCCAGATGGTGATTGACGGCACGGTGCCCGACCTGCTTCGTGAACGCCGCATCGTGGTACTGGATCTGGCGATGATGGTCGCCGGCACCAAGTATCGCGGCCAGTTCGAAGAACGGATCAAGGCGGTGATGAACGAGGTTCGTCGTGCCAAGAACACGATCCTGTTCATCGACGAATTGCACACTCTGGTCGGAGCCGGTGGTGCCGAAGGCGCCATCGACGCCTCGAATGTACTCAAGCCGGCACTTTCGCGTGGCGAACTGCAGTGCATCGGAGCAACGACTCTGGATGAGTACCGCAAGTACATCGAGAAGGACGGGGCGTTGGAACGGAGATTCCAGACCGTGTTGGTCGAGCCTCCTAACAAAAAGGAGACCGTCGAGATTCTCAAGGGGCTCAGGGAGCGTTACGAGGAGCATCACCGGGTGCAGATCACCGACGATGCTCTCGAAGCGGCCGTGGAACTGTCGAGCCGCTACATCACCGGCCGTTGCCTGCCGGATAAGGCGATCGACGTGATCGACGAGGCGGGGGCCCGCATCCGGCTGAAGTCGATGGTCCGGCCACCGGATTTGAAGGAGCTCGAGGAAGAGACCGAGCGGTTGAACGGGGCCAAGGAAGAGGCGGTGGCGAACCAGGACTTCGAGAAGGCTGCCAACCTGCGTGACCAGGCCGACAAGCTGAAAAAGAAACGCGAACAGCTGACTCAGGAATGGCGAGAAAAGAGCGAGCAGACTGACGGGGTGGTCGATGCGGAGGTGATTGCCGAGGTCGTGGCCAAGATGACTGGGATTCCGCTGACACGTCTTTCGAGCGAGGACGCGGTGAGGCTGCTGAAGATGGAAGATGAACTGCACAAGCGAGTGATCAGTCAGCACGAGGCGATCAAGCAGGTTTCCAAGGCGGTTCGCCGCAGCCGCAGTGGATTGAAGGACCCGAAACGGCCCACCGGTGTGTTTCTGTTCGCCGGGCCGACCGGAGTCGGCAAGACGCTGCTCGCCAAGACACTCGCAGAATTCATGTTCGGTGATCAGGACGCACTGATCCAGATCGACATGAGCGAGTACATGGAAAAACACAACATCAGCCGGCTGATCGGGGCACCTCCGGGATACGTCGGCTTCGAAGAGGGCGGGCAGCTGACCGAGAAGATTCGGCGCAGACCGTATGCGGTCGTGCTGCTGGACGAAATCGAAAAGGCTCACCTCGATGTCTACAACATGCTGCTGCAGATCATGGAAGAAGGGCATCTGACGGACAGCTTTGGCCGGAAAGTCGACTTCAAGAATGTCGTGCTGATCATGACGACCAATGCCGGAGCCAGCACGATCCTCGCCGAACCGTTCGGGTTCGGTAAGAAGGACGAAGACACCAGCTACGAGAAGATGAAGGAACGGCTGACGCAGGAGATCGAGCGGTTCTTCAAGCCTGAGTTCCTGGGTCGGCTCGATGAAGTCGTCGTCTTCCGACAACTCACCCGCGAAAACCTTAAGCAAATCGTCGATTTCGAATTGGCCAAGGTCTACGAACGGCTTGCCGACCGTGGCCTGAAACTCGTACTGAACGACGAGGCTCGCGAGTTCCTGATCGACAAGGGCGGGGATCTCGACTACGGGGCCCGGCCGCTGCGACGAAGCATCGAAAGTTGTATCGAAGATCCTCTCTCCGAAGAAATCCTCCGGGGTGCCTTCGAAGGTCAGAATCGGATCGAAGTGACCGTCACGGAAGTCGGCGACCAGAAACAACTCAACTTCGAAGGCTTGACCGTTGCTGTCGAAACCGATGACGAGACGGCTGATGAGGCCGAGTCGGAGGCGGATGAGGACTTGGCGGCGGTCACGTCGGGTGATTCGAAGGGCGATTCGAAGGACGATTCGGCTGATTCGAGTGATGCGGCCGATGAGGACGCGGACGAGTAGTTCTCGAGTTGGGCGAGGTGTCGAAGGCCGGGCGGTTTGTGGCGTCCGAGGTTATCCGGTACCGGTTACCCGGATTGCGCAAGCTGTGTCGGGCGCCGAGTCTTCGTGATCGGATTTCTTGCACATAAACTGCGTGAGTTTGCCAATCGGTAAGGTCGATGTGGTGAGTGAGGTCGAGTTGATGGGCTAGAGTCGTGTCAGTTGGCGTGCGGTTGATTCGGGATTGACACGGGGGACATGACAGATGGAGCGGAATGACGTCACGGCCTATGCGGGTCTGTCTGGCCAGGGTTCGGGTCGAGTGGAGTCGGCGTTGGTCCGGCTGTTTGGCGTGTCATCGAGCGAGTTGGATACCGGATTGGACATTGCGGCGAACTTGTCGAAGTGGAACGAGCGGTTTGAGGCTCAGCAAACTCGTCTTTCGCGTCGTCTTTCGTTGATCGACGCCCGTTTGGATCTGAGGGAGTCTCACCCGGTGTTGAAGTTAGTGGGTGGCGGCTAGGCGATCCGGTCGGGTGAAATTGCGGCGTGGCGTGGATATGCTGGGTTCTTTGAACCGGTCCCAGTTTCCGTCACGAGTCATCCTGCCATGCCATTGTTTGTGCTGCTGTGTCCCGTTGACCGTATTCCGAATCGTCTGCGGTCGATCGTTTGTGTTCCGCATGGGATTGTCGTCCTGCTGCTGATTGCATTCGGAGTGTTTTCGTCGACTGCGTCGGCATGGGAGCGTGGGGGTCACCTGGACATTTATTTCATTGATGTCGAGGGTGGTGCGTGCACGTTGATTGTTTCGCCTTCGGGCGAGTCGTTGGTGATCGATTCGGGTTACCCAGACAACAACGGCCGCGACCTGAAGCGGATTCTGCACGTGGTCCGCGACGTGGCGGGGTTGAAGCAGATCGACCATGCGGCGGTGACGCACTGGCACCGTGACCATTACGGCAACCATGCGGCGTTGACGACGAGGATCCCGATCAAGCATTTCTGGGACCGTGGTATTCCTGACGCATTGGCGGAGGACCGTCAGTTCGAGTCGCGTGTCGCCGACTACCGTTCGGCATCACAGAACCGTTCCAAGGCCTTGAAGGCAGGCGATCTGTTGCCAGTGAAGTCGGGCAAGACGTCGTATTCGGTGCGGATCGTAACGGCGAGTCGCGAGGTGATTGCGAACACGGGCAAGGCGAACCGTTTCGCGAAGTTGCACAAGCCATTGCCCGAGGACAAGTCGGACAACGCCGCGAGCCTGAGTTTCCTGCTCGAATTCGGCAAGTTCCGATTCCTGTGTTGTGGTGATTTGACCTGGAACATCGAAGCCAAGTTGATGATGCCGAACAATCCGATTGGCCGAGTCGACATGTTCATGGTGACTCATCACGGCTTGCCGTCGAGCAACAACCCGGTATTGGTGCATGCGATTGCTCCTCGGGTGGCTGTGATGTGCAACGGTCCGACGAAGGGCGGATCGGCGAGCGTGTTGCGGACATTGCGTGAGTGCAAGTCGTTGCGGGCGTTGTATCAGTTGCACCGCAACATCAAGCTCGATTCCAAGCTACAGGCTGCTGCCGATTTCATTGCCAACGGTGGTGAGACTGAGGGGTGCGAGGGCATTTGGATCCGTGCTCGAGTGGCACCGGGCGGCGGCAGCTACACGGTTCAGATTGGTCCTGCCGGTCAGTCGCGTCGTTACAAGTCGCGTTAGAGTTTGTCACACTCGTCTTGGCGTGTGCGGCCGGGTGACTAGAATGCGGCCTGTCGGTCGGATTCCCGGGGTCATCTTGTGCAGGGTTGGTTGAAGCGAATTCGGGCGTTTCTGCGCAACCATCTGTCCTTTGCAGTCGGTTGGGTGTTGGGCTGGATTCTCCGCGGCCTGTTTGTGACTCAGCGGCTGCGTGTCGTGTCATTTGATGAGCGAGCCACTCCGTACCTTCGCGACCCGAGCGAGCGATACTTGTTTTGCGGTTGGCACGAGCAGTTATTGTTTGGAGGTTTTGCGGCTCGCAGTCACAGTCTTTCGGCGATGGTCAGCCGGCATCGCGACGGCGGCCTGGTCGCCGGAGCCTTTCGGGCGATGGGGATGACGATCGTGCGAGGTTCTTCGTCTCGCGGTGGTGCTGCAGCCTTGCGGCAGGCGATCGAGGTGACTCGGACCCGGCACATGGCGATCACTCCGGACGGCCCGCGAGGCCCTCGCCGGGTACTCAAGGAAGGCGTGGTCTACTTGGCGTCGCGAACCGGGTTGGCTGTCGTGCCGGTTGCGTGTGCGTCTGATCGCAGTTTCCTGCTCCGCGGCAGTTGGACCGATCTGATCGTACCGTTTCCGTTTGGCCGGACTTGGATGGTGTACGGTGAGCCGATTCTCGTACCGCCTGGGATCCGGCGCGACGAGTTGGCCCAATACACTCGACTGGTCCAGCAGGCTGTCGAAGATCTCAACGACCGAGCCGTGGAATTGTCGGGTGTCCCAATGCCAATCCTGGAGTCATCGCCCGACGACCGGATCAACGACACTCCAGACGACCGGCTGACTCGGGTCGCCTAGTCGTCCAGTCTTGAGATCGATCACGATTGTCACGCATTGCCGGTCACTGTTTGCGGTCACCGTTTGCGGGTGTCTGGGCGAGTAGACTACAGTCAATGCGTGGAGTCGAGCTTAGACGGCAGGTGGAGTCGAGTTGTCGATGAGTGGTGATCTGGAGCGTTACTCTCGTCAGATGCTGGTATCTGGCATCGGCGAGGAGGGTCAGCGGCGATTGCTTGCCAGCCGAGTGTTGGTGTGCGGTTGCGGGGCATTGGGCAGCGTACTGGCCGACAGTCTGGCTCGGGCGGGAGTCGGGTTCCTGCGTATTGTCGACCGCGACTTTGTCGAACTGTCGAATCTCCAGCGTCAGGTTCTCTTTGACGAAGACGACGTCGCCGCACGGTTACCCAAGTCGGTTGCCGCCGCCGGAAAACTTGCACGGATCAATTCCGGCATCACACTCGAGCCGATCGTCGCCGATATCGATCACACCAACATCCTGAAGTATTTCGAGGGCATCGACCTGGTGGTCGACGGCACGGACAATTTCGAGGTTCGGTTCCTGATCAACGACGCGAGTCTCGAGACGTCCACACCGTGGGTTTACGGTGGCTGCGTGGGAAGTCATGGCCAGACGATGGCGATTTTTCCGGGCGAATCGGCGTGTCTGCGATGCCTGATCCAGGACGTACCGCCTCCGGGTTCGGCCGAGACGTGTGAGACGGCCGGAGTCCTGGGTGCTGCGATCAACGTGGTGGCATCGTTGCAGACTGTGGCGGCCTTGAAGATATTGATCGGACGTGCCGACGAGGTCGATCCGGTTTTGACGGTGGTGGATGTCTGGGACGGGACGTACCGTCAGATGGGCATGGGTGATCTCCGCGAACGGTCCGGATGCCGGGCGTGCATCGACGGCGAGCGGACGTGGTTGCGGGGTGAGCGGGGAACGGAAACGACGGTGTTGTGCGGTCGCAACGCCGTCCAGGTGGCTCCGCCACCGGGCCTGTCGCTGTCGTTGGAAGAGTTGGCCAAGCGGCTCGAGGGTGTCGGCCAGGTGACTGCCAATCCGTACTTGCTGAGGCTGCTGGTGGCCGATTCGGAGATGGATTTGACGGTATTTTCGGACGGCCGCGCGATCATCAAGGGGACCGATGACCTGGGAGTGGCCCGGTCGCTGTACGCTCGCTATATCGGCAACTGACTCGGGCCACGGTTCCAACGCAAGATTCCCTGCAATTTTCAATCTGGGCGGGACCGACTGATGGACGGATTCGGTCTGCGACTGCCGACGATCCAGAACTGGAGCTGCCACAGTTGCAGTGGGTGTTGCAGGCGTCACGTGGTGGAGATCACCGACGAGGAGCGTCAGACTCTGGTCGACCAGGGTTGGCGTGACGCGGACGAGTTCACCGAGGGGACTCCGGTGGTGGTTCGCGACATCGGCCCGTTCTGGAACCGTCGATGGCGGCTGGGTCAGAAGCCGGATGGGGCGTGTGTATTTTTGGACGAAGCGGGTCTGTGTCGGATCCATGGCAAGTACGGCGAACCGACGAAGCCCTTGGCCTGTCGAGTTTATCCCTACGCCTTTCATCCTCACGGCCGGCAGGTCACCGTCAGCCTGCGGTACAGTTGCCCGTCGGTGGTCAGGAACCTGGGCCAGCAAGTGTCGCAGCAGAAGGAGATGTTGCACGACATGGCTCGGGAGGTGGTACCACGGGGGATCACATCGGCGCCATCACCGGGGTTGCGACACGTGGGCGATCTGGCGTGGTTGCCGTTTCGGCAGTTTGCTCAGGCGTTGGAAGAGTTGATGTCGCCTCGAGACGTTCCGGTAGCCACCAAGCTGGCATCGGCCGTCCGCTTCATCGACCTGGTGTCCGAGTCGAATGTGCGTCGGCTGAGTAACGAGCAGTTGGCGGACTTTGTCGAAGTGATTCGCGAGGCCGCACGGATTGAGACTCGGGCAATTGCCGAGTCTCAAAAGAATGAGTCACAGAGTTTGTCGTCGTCGGGGCGTTTGCTGTTCCGCATGCTGGCGGCTCAGTACACACGCAACGATTCGCTGTCGAATTGGCGAACTGGGCTGTTGGGTCGAATCCGGCTGTTGAAGACCGGGATGCGTTTTGCGATGGGGCGTGGCCAGGTCCCTGCGTTACAGGACATCGACCGGCCGGTCAGTTTCGAGCAGCTCGAAGTGCCGTTCGGCGGGTTGACGTCGGATGCCGAGGAGATGTTCAGCCGTTACTTCCGGGTCAAAATTGCCGGGTTACAGTTTTGTGGCCGGGCGTTTTTCGGGTTCGGTTTGATCGAGGGGTTCCGGTCGCTGGCGTTGGTGTACCCGTCGATGTTGTGGCTGGCTCGGTTTCTGGTCGTCGCCGACGGCCGCGATCGGCTCGAAACCGACGACGTCGCCAAGGCGATCGAGTTGGCCGATCACTACCACGGCTACACGCCTCAGTTCAACCGCTTCCAGTACCGATGGCAGGTGAATTTGCTCGCTCGCACCGGCGACATCACGCGAGCCATCAACTGGTACAGCCGGTAGAGACGTGCTCGGTGTACCAAGCGGCCACTCGCGAAGCCGCGACTCTCTTGGTCTGATCCGAGGTGGGGCATACCGCGAGCTGTTCATTGCTGCGGTTTCCGCTCTTGGGCCAATCGGGACCGTTGTCGACGCAGTTCAGTCTTTCGACGGTCTGTTGCTGTGTCTCCGGAGTGGTTCTGAAGATCTGTCGTACCGGAAGGCACGACCCACCGAAAATGATCTATACCTGATTGGAGTTTACGAACTACAAGTTAGTCACCTCGAAATACCCCTCATCGCGTGGCTAGCAGTCTGATGTGGTTTCTTCCATTCCGACTCGTATGTCGAATGTTTCACGGGCTGTCGTTGCCGTCGACCATGACGATGGTCGTGGTCTGCTGTGCATTCTCGGCCCTGGCTCCGTTGCCGGTGCAATTGGCGGCAGAAGACAGTGGAATGCCGGCTGAGGAATCGGAGGAGCGTGAGTCTCCCGAGCAGAAGGAGATCGAGATGACTGATCGTCTCGAGAGGCGGCAACGGTATTCCTGTAGCTGGAAGGCAGCGTTGCCCGGGATCGTGACGGCCTCGTTAACCGTCTCGGGTCATCGGTCAACCGTTGCGGTTCACGTTGGTCATTCGCTTCCCAATGGGCTGATCGCCCCATTGCTCTGCTAGGCGCTCAACACGGCATTTGACGCGTTGATTGGCTCGCTCTTGGAGTGGTCTTCCACTCATGGGCACTAGCTTCCTAAAAGATTAGGGACTCTGCAATGTGGAACCGTTTGAAGCTATTTGTGAACCCCTTCTGGGATGGTCGTTATGAGGACATGGCGCCTAATCCCAAGGGCGCTATTCTCCGTGACTTCACCGCCGGGCTGATCGTGGCCATGGTGGCCATTCCGCTGGCGATGGGTTTTGCCATTGCCTCGGGACTGAACCCCATTCACGGAATTGTTGGCGGCGCCTTTGCCGGGTTGTTCGGTTCACTGTTTGGCGGATCGAAGTACCTGGTCTACGGGCCGTGCGCCGCCTACATCCCCATCATCTTCGGCATCATGGTGACCTACGGGGGCGATGGCACCCAGGTCGTGCCCGAGCAGTATCAGCAGGGTTACATGATGCTCGTCTTCTGCTCGGTTTGCGCCGGCATCCTGTTGATGATCCTGGGTGCTTGCAGGGTGGGACAAATTATCACCCGCGTGCCGCACTCGATCGTTGTCGGTTTCACCATCGGTATCTCGATGACGATCATCCTGACCCTCGTCGGTGATATCCTGGGTATCAAGGCCAAGTTGCCATACGGACTCATCGACAAGATTCCGATCATCATCAAGAATATCGATCAGTTCAGCTTCTGGGCCTTGTTGATGACCGTCGGGACGTTTCTTTGCACCAAGTACCTGCTCAAGATCAGTGTCTACATTCCCGGTCCCCTGATCGCCGTCGCTATCGGTTACATGCTCAGCCAGACACTTCTCAGCGATGCGAGCCTGACTGTCGCCGAGAACAAGTACGGTAAGATCCCGACCGACGACTTCTTCAAGTTCAATGCTCCTGTCTTGCCGGACTTTTCGCAGGCGAGTGTCCTGTACGACGTTGTGTTCTATGTCGTGGCCATTGTCTTTGTGGCCGCAATCGAATCGCTGCTATGTTCACGGATGGCGGACCGCCTGTCCGGTAACCAGGGGACACCTTACAACCCCAACAAGGAACTGTTCGGACAGGGGGTCGTCAATACGATCGTGCCGATGCTCAACGGCTTTCCCCACACCGGCGCCCTGGCCCGGACGGCCACCAATATCAAGTGCGGTGGCATGACCCCACTGTCCGGCATCCTCAAGTGCTGGCTGAAGCTGGGCATGGCTTTCTTCCTTGCTGCCTATCTCGATCTTGTCCCGATGGCCTGCATCGCAGGTATCCTCGTCTACGTTGCGCTCAACATGGTCAAGTGGGATGAGATCAAGGCGGTGCACAGGATGAACGGATTACACATTTTCCTGATGTACCAGACCGCGGTGGTCGTGCTTCTCAAGGACTTTCTCTCGGGTGTCCTCCTGGCAGTCATCCTGTATGCACTGCTTCACCGCTTCTTTGACAAGCCTGAATCACCAAGCGACGTGGAGACCACTCAGCCAGAACCGGCGAGTGCAACCTGACCCTGTCTCCAGGCATCACTCATCATCAGTTTGAGATTGCCGTAGCGTTTGTCACTGTTTTGAGAGGCTGACATGCCCGCCATTTCTGAACTGCTTGAAAACAACCGCCGGTGGGCACAAGGCATCACTGAACAGGACTCCGGATTCTTCGAGCGACTTGCCCGAGGGCAAGCGCCGGAGATACTCTGGATTGGCTGCGCCGACAGTCGCGTCCCGGCTAACCAGGTACTTGGACTGGATCCCGGCAAGGTGTTCGTGCACCGCAACATCGCCAACGTTGTTGTTCACAGTGATTTCAACTGCCTGAGCGTAATCGAGTACGCGGTCGCCATGCTACAGGTGCGGCGCATCATCGTGTGTGGTCACTACGGCTGCGGTGGCGTTGAGGCAGCCAGCCATAACCACCCGTTGGGGCTGATCGACAATTGGTTGCGGCATATTCGTGACGTTCGCCAGCACAACGAGACCGTTCTGAACGCCATCGAAGACGGCGACGCTCGACTCGACCGCCTGTGTGAACTGAATGTTGTCGAACAGGTCTACAACGTCTGTTGCACGACGATTGTTCAGCAGGCCTGGGACCGAGGGCAGGCCCTGTCGGTGCACGGTTTGATCTACGACCTCAAGGATGGCTTGCTCAAGGATCTCGCCACGACACTCACCGGCGCCGCGGATCTGCCCGACATATTCCGGCTCGACCCGGTTTCCGATCCGCACTAGCACCGACGACCCTGGCAATGTCCTAACTGGCAGTCACAGCGATTTTCTCGACACCGTTCCACTCGTATCCCGACGGATTCCAGTGGATCGAACCGTCCAGCGGTTGGGTGCGGCCCAGGGCATCGACGGTTCGTGCCCAGAGTTGCTGTTTTCCGGTTGGCAATGTGACTGTCGCCGACCAGCGGTACCAGGCAAAAGGGCTGCGGGGAATATCCAGCCGAACACGGCTCCAGCTTTGTCCTCGGTCGGTCGACAAATGGACTGAATCAATCCGGGTGCTGCCGTCGTTGAATGCGACGCCACGAACGGTGACCGGCTTGCCAGCCATCACGGCGGCATCTGGCTGGGGCGAGAGAACCACGCACTTGGTTTTCATCCGCCAGCATGCCTTGCTGTTGGAGAACGTGTACTGGATCGGCTTCCCGGGCTGCAGCAGTGTACGGGGCACACGGTAGCGGGGAATGTGGTTGTAGTTGTCGGTCTCGTCCCCCTCGAATCGCAGTTGCGAGACCCACTTGATGTGCATGGTGCCGTAGAAACCGGGTGTCATCAGCCGGACCGGACCACCATGAACTGCGGGAATCGGCTGGCCGTTGATCCGCGTTGCCAGGACCGAGTGTTCCATCGCCTCGTCAAGTGGCAGGCTGTGCTCGAAGTCTTCCTTGTCCGGTAGCGGGGTGTCCTTGCCCTCGGCGGTCAGGAACCGGGCCCCCGTGCCGATGCGAACACCGAGTTTTCTGACCAAGGCCGAGAGACGCACACCGCTGACACGAATGTTGCCCATCCCACCCCGGGTCCACTGTGTTCCCTTGGCCTTCACCGAATCGGCAAACAACGAACGTCCATTGCCGCAGCACTGCAGCACCATCTCGTGCTCGACCTGGTCCATCCCGGTCAGCATCTTGGCGTCCAGGCTGCGTGGCTTGTCGATCATCCCGGTCAGCGCGATGTTCCAGCCCTTCAAGGGAAACGGTTTCAAGGTGGCAGCGTTCCCCATCGGCTGGTTGTTCCGGACGAACAGAACATCCAGCGGAGTAATCTGCGAATCGAGCAGTGCAGATGGTGTTTCGAGTACGGGGATCTTGGACCCGTGCACGACCAACCTTGCGTTCTTGCCGGTCACGACCTGAGAGGAATTGGATGGCGCGGCAGCCAACACGTTGTGGCCGACCAGCCCCAGTGCCCCCAGGGCTGCAGTTGACGCCATGAACCCACGTCGATCGTATCCACCCGGTCCGGGTCGGTTTGCCATGGTCTCTCGTCTCCCAAAAGGCCGGCCAATAAGAGCCGGCAATTCGAATCGCACATCACGCCCAGCCGCGCAACGTTTGTGGAATCTACTTCGTTGACTGGCACTAAGCCATGAACGACCGAGGTTGGAGTTGTCCCGGAGGTTTTTAGAAGGCGACTTGATACTGAAGTCGAATAAGAGTTCCGACCTGGCCGGTTTCGAAGTTGGGGCTGGAATTACCGGCGGGTACACCGTCGAGTTCGGCGACGTCCAGAGTCAGCTTATGCTTGTGCGTCCCGTTGATGAACCAGTTGATGCCTGCGGCGTATTCCAGGGAGTCTCCGTATGCCGAGTTGACCGAGGCCTGTAACCAGGTCTCGCCTGAAGCAACCTTCTGTTTTCCGAAGTAGAGTCTGAACGCGTCATCAAAGTTGTAGTTGATCCAGAAGTCGTGAAACTTCACGTCGTGGTTGTCGTCGGTGTCGGCGTCGAGGTTGTAGTAGAACTGCAACGCCGGGTCGTACATGTGCCCCTGGAACTCCAGTCTGCCTCGCTCGATCTCGAAGTGGTTGCGAGGCGTTTGGTTACTCCCGCTGCCGAAAAAACTGGTATAGCGGCCCTGCATGCGTCCGTTGACTTTCAATCGAAACGGAACGGCATCCGGGTCGGTGGTCTGGAGCAGGAATCCGCGGTTGTAGGTTGCTCCGAGAGCATTCATCTTGAGTCTCTGGATCTCCAACTCCTGTGCCTTCAGTCGCCGCTGCAGGTCCTGCAGCACACGGGTGTCGTTGGACGTGGCGGACAAGTTTTCGAGCGACCCGTTCGCGGTGGTCTCCTAGCCCAGCAGACAGGATGTGCCCTGTAGCCATGTCGTCAGAGCCAGCAGCAACAGGACCACATTCGGAGCCGTTCCTACGGCTTCACACACTGTGCCCGTCACGGGCGAATCCAGGTGGAATAGCCGTGTGACCCGATCACTTGGCCGGCCATTCGAGGATGTTGCCATTGGAGGACGATCTGGGCCTGGAAGTCGATCCTAGAAGTCGATCATGAACCGGGCGCCGATGATCTGGTAGTCGCCACCGTTGAACGTCAGACCGTTTGAGTCGTTGACAGAGCGATCGGCGATTCGTCCGTCGATGTAGTTGAACTGCATCCGGGCGTTGGAATTCCAGTACCAGTTGAAGCCCACGGTCAGGGCTTCGCCGACGCCGCCCAGGACGTCTTGGTCGGAGAAGTCGGCGTAGGACCATCGCAGCACGACCTGCCAGGCGCCCCATCCACTGGCTTCTCCGTCGGAGGCCAGGAAGAAGTTCTCGTCGGGAGTCATTCGTCCCAGCGTGCCGGATTTCCGAGACCAGACCATGTGCTCACCGGTCAGGAAATAGGACGCGTAGACGTAGCCACCCATCAGATTCACATCGTTCCCGAATCCCGCATCACGATCCAGCCACAGGGTCTGGTACTCGCCACACAACTGCAGCGGGCCGAAGTTCACCAGCGACTCGAATCCCAAGAGCGTGTACCAGTCGGCTCCGGCAATGTGTCCGGTGTCGAGCCAGCGATTGACGCTGCGGGCTTCGGGTCGGTGACGGAAGCGGGCCTCGTTGTCGATGCGACCATCGTTTACGGCCGATCCATCGGGATGGGCGACCGTTCCGCTGATGGCCCAGTGTGCGTGATCTCGACCACCGTCTTCCCAGAGGTACGTGTTGGCGATGCGGCCAGCGATTTCAGCCTGCAGATGGTCGTTGATATGCTGCCCTTCGTCCTGGATCAGACGCTGGTTGTAGACGCCGTAACGCCAGTTCCAGGCAAGGTCGTCGGAGATGCCGTAGGAGGTGATGCCCAGACGGCGAGTGTCCTGATTGAACGCTTCGATCACGAAGGGACGTTCGATGAAGACGCTGAATCGGCTGCTGTTGAGGTGAGCCAGTCCGTAGGGCCGTTTTTGGTTTCCGATCAGCACTGTCTGAAGGAACGACATGTCGTGAAAACCGAGCCACGCGTCACGGAACTCCGAGTCGTTTCCGCCGGCAAATTCGGCCTCGATCCGGTACTCCATGTTCGGAGCCACGTCGCCCTTCACACCAAACCGCATCCGGCGGAATCCGAGTCGATCCTGAGGCGAGATGTTCGAGTCACCGGTTTCGATGGCGTTGATGCCCGCAGTCGAGCCCGGGTAGCCCCAGTAGTCGACGTGGACGCGGCCCAAGATCTTCATCTGTGATGCCGGTGTGCCCGATCGGACCGTGCCGTCGAGCTGCTTTCGAAATTCCGCCAGTACGTCTTCGATCGGGACGCCATCGACGTCTCCGGCTCGTCCGTCGGTCACGAGCCGGATCTGCGAAGATCGCCGTGCAAGACTCGGTGGTGACGTGTCATCGGCTTCCCGACCTTCGAGAATCTGCCGCAATGTCGCTAGTTCGACCTCTTGGGCGTTGACCTGTTGCTGCAGCCGTTTCAGCGGTGTCAATTCCGCGACATCCTCGGCCAGCACCGTACACGTCATCCCGAAACACAGCGCAATCACCGGTGTCACGAACTGCCGAAAACTGGGTTGCG
>CAVOEV010000060.1:0-20744 GCA_963694825.1 Planctomycetota bacterium | reverse complement strand
TCGCTCCAGGTATTGAAGTCGGCGGTGGCGAAGCCGGTGGTGGTCATGATCGAGGTGGCTTGGAAGGCGGCGGTGCGGAACGATCCGTAGATCGATTCGTCGGTGGAGTTGGCGTAGACCGAGGCGCCGAGCAGGATCGTGGCCGAGGCGAGTAGGGCGAGGTAGATTCGGAATTCGATGTCTCGGCGGAAGGTGCGCCAGAGTTGGTCTCGGGAGAGTGCGAGGTGATAGAGCGAGAAGTTGGTTCCGGCGACGACCATGAAGAGGATGATGGTCCAGTCGATCCAACCGCTGGCAAAGGCACCCACGCTGTCGTTGTGCGTACTGAAGCCTCCGGTGGCGATCGTCCCAAATGTATGACACAGAGCGTCAAACAGGCTCATGCCTTCGAGCAGCAGCACGACGGTCAGCAGCAGGCTGATCGCGACATAGATCGCCCACATCACCATCGCCGCCTGTTGGACTCGGGGCCGGACCGTCTCGGACATCGGCCCGGGCACCTCGCCCCGCAGCAGCGCCTTGCCACCTCCGCCCAGACGACGCAGGATGGCGACGAACAGTACAATGATCCCCATGCCGCCGAGCCAGTGAGTGAAACTGCGCCAGAACAGGATGCAGCGTGGGACATTGGGAGTGTCGGGATCGTTGTCGTTTTCGAGATGAGTCAGCACGCTGGCGCCGGTGGTGGTGAATCCCGAGATCGATTCGAACAGCGAGTCCGAGACTCCGACCTCGGTCACGACCCGGCTCCCGTCTGAACGCACGGAGGTGGTTTGAGTGCCCGAAAAGAGGAACGGGAGCGACCCGAGGACTCCGGCCAACAGCCAGCCCAGCCCGACGATCGCCAAGGCTTCCTTGCGGAGCATCGAGGCGTCTCGGGCACTGCGGCCGATCCAGAACAGCGTGCCGCCGATGCCCAGGCTGCATCCGATCGATGCCAACAGGCCGAAAAATCCGTCGCTTTCGAACGTCAGAGTCTCACCACAGGCCGGAAATGCCCACGGCAGGCTGAAGATCATCGATCCGCCAACCAGCGTGCCCAGCAGGCCGAGCATCCGACACAGCAGCAACCAGTTCATGCGACTTGACCGCGAGGGGAAGCGTGAGGGTGCGTGACGTTACGTGCGGCTGTTGGCGCTGTGAATGCCAGCCACTCGCAGAGCGTTCGGGTCGCAGACGAGAGTGTGAGCGTCGCAAAGGTGTGTCCATCGGCCGTCCAGCGACGACAGAGTCCGGGGAATGCCGCGAGCGGATCGGGGAGCGGGGAATCGATCAGTACGAGGGTGCCTCGAGGACTGAGCCGATCGAGCCACGAAGCCGTTGCCCGAGTCAACTCGAGCGGTGAACGGTCTTCGGGACGAGCGATCACCAGCCGAGGACGATTCGATCGCTGCTCGCCTGATTGCCAGTCATTTGGACTGTTTATTGGCCGGTCTATCGGGCTGTCTGGTGTCATGTGATGGAGGTTGAGTCCGAGGAATTCGAGGATGGGAGTGAATTCGTACTTGGTGGTTGCGTCGAGGACATGGTCGCCGGGTCCGAGTCGTTGATGGGATAGCAGTTGGTAGAGGGTCGAGTGCGACAGCGTGCAGGGGGGGGCGATGGGAGGCGCCGGTGCGCAGGCGTGCCGAAAAAATGGGAGCAGCGAGGCCAAGGCGAGGACCTCCGGGAATCCGGATCGAGAGACATCTCGTGGCGCGGGTAATCTAGGAGCGGTTTGGTCGAGGGTCAACACCGCTTGGGACCGCGAGGGTGGTCGGCGGATTACTTGGTGGTAGGTGTTGCGGGTCGTGGCGAATGGTCGACGAGCCAGATGTTGCGGAATCGCACCGGGTTGCCGTGGTTCTGCAACTTGGTTGGCAGTGGCAGGTCTGCTTCGGGCTTGCCGGCTCCGGTCTTGTGAGGAATCTCGACGTTGTCGTGAACCAGCACGCCGTTGTGCAGCACTGTCAGCCGGGCGTTGCGGTTTTTTTCCCCGGTTGAGTCGAAGGCGGCAGCGGTCAGATTGATATCGTACGTCTGCCAACTGAGTGGAGGCAGGCACATGTTGATTGAGGGATCGAGTGTCTTGTAGAGGCCTCCGCATTCGTTGTTCTTGCCGGTGAGGCCGAACGAATCGAGGATCTGCACTTCATAGCGACTCTGTAAGTACACCCCGCTGTTGGCTCGGGCCTGGCCTCGGGCTCGAGGCATGAAGGGGAGTCGGAATTCGAGGTGCAACTGGAAGCTGGTGTAGGGTTGGCTTGTTTCGGTGCCTTCCATCAGCAGTCCCGACTTGGTCAACCGGGCAGCCTTGAGGAGTTTCGTGGGGTGTCCGTTGAAGAGTTCTACGGCTCCTTGCGGCGGACGGGCTCCCATTGTCGTGCTGACCCGGTGGACTCGATTCAGGTTGGCGATCACACCGTCGTAGGATTCGAGGAAGAAGATGGCGTGGTCGTTTCCGACGTCGATCCGTAGCGGCCCGTTCTGGAAGTGCACCGAGTGGCCGCGCCTCTCGCCCGGAATCCTCAGCCTCGCCGGGCCTCGGGCTCCGGCACCTGGCAACCCGCCAGAGTATTCGACCGCCTCGAACTTGCCGCCACCCAGGGCGATGACCTGCAGGCCGATCGGGCGGAGGTCCTGCGATCCGGTGAGTACCCAACCGACATATTCGCCTTGCAACGTGAAGTCGGGTCCTGCCTCTGCCTGATCGACGAACGTTTGCTTGGCGTCTTGGGCGAATGCGGCCTGGTTTGGGATCGCGAGGTCGCTAAGGACGATTACGATCAAGACGCACAACGCGGTTGGCCAGATCGTCGTACCGCTGGCTAGAGGTTTGGTGGCCATGGATTCCCGTTTCCTGATGTCAATCAGTGCAGATTGCCCGAAGTCGCCAGTGTGACGGTCCGCACCTGTTGCTGGCAAGGCGGCCGAGTTGCGGTGGAATCAATCGGCGAGGAATCTCCAGCGGCCGCGGTGGATTTCGGATCCCTTGCGGCGTCCCTTGCGTTCGTAGCTGGTCAGGTAGTCCATATCGTGCTGGGGCGAATTGAGTTTGGGGAGTTCGAGTGAGTGGAACGAGTCATGGTGATCGACGAGCGAGCGAATGTCTTGAAAGTACTCGCCAACGTCGGACCACGAGTGCAGTTCGCCTTCGTTGACGAGCACGTTGGCGATCAGGTCGAGAAAGGTGTCGGTGAAGAGCCGTCTGCGTCGATGTTTTCGTTTCCACCAGGGGTCGGGGAAGTAGACGTGGACGGCGGCGACCGAGTTTTGGGGTACGAGTTGTTGGAGTGCGCGGATGGCATCGCCACCGAGGACTCGGGCGTTGTCCATGCTGCGTTTCTTGAGACGTCGAGCGGTCCGCCGCCCCTCGCGGTAGTCGATCTCGATTCCGCAATAGTTCGTTTCGGGGTGGGCCAGTGCCGAGTTGACCAGAAAGAGGCCTCGTCCGCAGCCGATGTCCAGTTCGACCGGCTGGGTGATCGGGAAGAACTCGGCCCAATCGAGTGGTTCGTTGCGTTCGCCGGTGCCGCCGTCGGTGTCGGGGAGGTCGTCGAGCGTGAGGAACCAGGGTGCGAGGTCTTTGATCGGAGCCGGTTTCATCGTATCAGTCGATCTTCTGATCGCGGCTGATGGGGACTCCGAACATGCTGCCGCAGAAGACCATTCGGTCTGCAACGTAGCCCTGAAAGTCGAATTCAGCCCGGCGATTGGGTCGAATCTTGGTCACGGTCGCCATCAGCACCAGTCGATCGCCGGGGAAGACGGGGGAGCGGAATTTCACGTCATTCATCCCCCCAAACCCCACGTAGTCGCCTCCGAGGATCTTGTACTTCCGGGCATAGAACCCGGCGAGTTGAGCGGCACACTCGCACATCACGACTCCGGGCATCAGCGGAAAGCCGGGCATGTGTCCGGTGATCCAGAACTCGTCCTCGCTGATATCCTTGTAGCCGACCAGGGTGTGGGTGTCGCAGTTGACCTGCAGCACGGCGGTCAGCTGTTCCATCTCGTGCCGTTGCGGATTCACCTTGCGGACCTCGTCGAGATCGAATTCGGGGTTATCGAAATCGAGCGAGTCGAGGGGGAAGAGTGACGGAGGCGGCATGATGAGGGGGGTGGTTTGTGTTTGACGTTATTTGACTGCGGTGTGCTGTTGTTAGTTGATCGCGAGGACAGTGAGGATTTGGTCGAGTTTCGTGATCAGTCGATCGGGTTTCAGTTCCGGGTTCCTGATGTCGTCTTTTGTGGCTTCGAAGCTTTCGTTGTCGCCGGCATACAAAGCGGTTTTCATACCCAGTTTCTTGGCGATGGCCAGGTCATTTTTCAGTCGGCTTCCGACATGCAGCACTTCGCCGGGTTCGATTCCATTCTCAGCCAGCCGGTCGAGGCAGTGTCGATAGAGAGAGGGTGAAGGTTTTCGGAGTCCGACGTGGCACGAGAGTGTCATGGCGTCGGCGTCGAGCAGTTCTCCGAGAGGCGGTAGTGTAGCGTCGCGGCTGAGGGCTCGCAACATTTGTACCAGCGTGAACGGTTGTGCGTCGGCCAGCAGCGTTTGTCGGCAGCTGGATTGTGAGATCGCACCCAGCACACTCGCGGCCGTATCGGCAGCGGCCACTCCCTGCAGGCTCTGGTGAAAGAAGAACGCCACCTTCAGTGCAAACTGTTCCTGGTCACCATAAAACGTTTCGTCGATCTCGTACTCGTTCTGCACCAGTCTATCGACGAGAGTCTGCCAGACGTCACTGGCACTGACCTGCAGCAGGTCGCCGGTACGCCGCGTGCCGGCCATTTGCATGATTCCCAGGCAGTCGCGGTACTGGTCGTAGAGATATTCCCATGGCGCCCCCGACTTACGGCTCATGCTCTGCCACATGTTGAACGTTTTGATGGTCTTTTCGAGCGCCACCTGCATTTTCAGTTGTTGTGGATGGTTCAAGTGCAGGCAACCGTCGCTGATCCGAAGCAGCGTGCCATAGACGCTCCAGGTCACCGCTGCAATTCCATCGATCGGTTCGGCAAATGGAGTCGCCTTGACGGGTTCGACCGGTCCTGGAACGGGCCAGGTGTGGTCCTGTCCGTCGAGCCATTCGGCGAATTCGGTCAGTGACTGAGGCATGGGTGAGGATCGTAGGGAGTTGATGGTCGAATGTGGAGCATCCTGTCCATCGAACTCGTGCTAGACTTCCTTCAGTAAAGCGAGGACTTATCGATGCGAGTCTTGTGTGCGAGCCTGTTGATCGTGGCGTCGGCGTGCCCGGTTGGTTTGGCCGAGCGGCCCGAGGCGGGAGTTCTCGAGACGATCACCTTCGACGAGTCTGGGAGGTCTCGGACGATTCGAGGCCGAGTCTTGATCCGAGCGGTTGATGGCGGGTTGTTGGTTCAGGAGCGAGACGGCCGTTTGTGGACGGTGACACCGGACGTGTTGGAGCGTCGCGAATCGACGGGTGTTGAGTTTCGGGCCGAGGGGTCCGAGGTGTTGGGCAAGCGGTTGTCAGCCGAGTTGGGCAAGCAATTGTCCAGCGAGTTCCACGTCCGAACGAGTCGTCACTACACGATTGTCTCGTCGGCCGACCCGCGTTTCACTCGATGGGTATCGACTCTGTTCGAGCGTTTGCGAACGGCATTCCTGGCGTACTGGAAGGGTCGCGGGGTGAAGCTGCAAGCCGCCGAGTTTCCGTTGGTTGCGATCGTCTTGAAGGACCGCGAGCAGTTCTCGAAGTTCGTTGCCGCCGCCGCGAATCTCGACCCGAACACCGTAACTGGTTACTACTCGGTGCTGTCCAACCGGATCGTGTTGTACGACATTGCCCGAGTGCCCGGTCGTGCTCCGGCCGCGACGTCGGTCGAGATCCAGCGTCGGCTGTCGACGGCTCCTGTTGCGATCGCCACGGTGGTGCACGAAGCGGTGCACCAGGTGGCTTACAACTGCGGTCTGAACCGTCGTCTGGCCGACAATCCGTTGTGGTTGGTCGAGGGGATGGCGGTGTATTTCGAGACCCCGGATTTACGCAGTCGATCGGGTTGGCGGACGGTCGGCAAGGTGAACGTGCCCCGGTTTGCTCGATTTGCCGACTTTGTCGGCCGTCGTCGTCAGCCCGGTTCGTTGAAGGCATTGGTTTGCAGCGACGGGCGATTTCGCGATTCGGGATCGGTGGCGGATGCGTACGCCGAGGCTTGGGCGTTGAACTATTTCTTGTTGCGAACCCATCGCAAGCAGTACACCGAGTACCTGAAAAGGATCTCGTCGAAGCCCTTGTTACGTTGGGACACACCGCAAACTCGGCAGTCGGAATTCGAAGCGGCGTTTGGCGAGGACTGGGTTGAGTTGGACCGGATGTTCCTGAAGTACATGAACCGAGTGCGTGCGCGTTAGCCTTTTGCCTTTCCTCAACCCAAGGGTGTCTTCTACAATCGAAGTTCTCTCGAGGCGTCAAGGCTTCGACCTCTCTCCCACCCGGCTGACTCACGGATTTCCGATCATGGCCAAGACGACACGCAAGCTGAAGAAGGCCAATCACGGTCGCCGTCCCGCCAGCGCGAAGGCGCGGAAGGCGAAGCGGAAGAAGTTCCGTTGCTAAGCGTGCGGCGCCGGGCCGTCGGTGTCGCCGACGGTTCTCTAGGCAGTCTTGTCCCGTTGCCGTGCCGCTGCTGCGTGGCTCCACCAGAGTCGTTTGGGTAGGCAGCCGGCTGCGGCGATGGCCAGTTGAGAGAGACAGAAGATACCCAGGGCGAGCATCACGCCTTCGGTGAACCCGTAGCTGTGCAGTCCAACGCCCAGTTCGTTGACTCCAAACCAGCTCCAGCTGACCGTGATGTTTCCCAGCACGGCGAGCACGGCCAGTCCGCGGTCCTTGATCATGCCACCCCAGCGAGCGTGCAGGACCAGGGCATTCCAGAGTACGATGATCAGTGCTCCGTTTTCCTTGGGGTCCCAGCCCCAGAATCGGCCCCAGCTGTCATCAGCCCACAATCCGCCCAGCACCGTACCGACGAAGCTGAAGAACATCGCCGTGCAGGTCGTGCCATAGATCGCACGGGCCAGGTTCTTGGCCACGGAATCGGTGAGTGACGGCGTGCAGACGCCTCGTAGGATGTAGACAATCCCCAGTAACCCGGCCACGTACGTGCTGGTGTAGCCTTCGGTGATGCAGACCACATGAGTGGCGAGCCAGAATTGGGTGTCGAGTACGGCGACCAGGACGGTGAACGTATCGCCGTCACCGGCGAGGTTCTGGGCGATCAGCAGTGTGCCGAAGCCGGCGGCCGAGGCGATCACGTTGCCGATCCCCATCCGGTGCACTCGTTCGATGATGATCCCGGCCAGTACCGCGGCCCAGCCGATGAAGACGGCCGACGAGTAGAGATTGGTAACGGGAGGTCGCCCGGAAATAATGATTCGCGAGACCAGTCCATAGGTGTGTAGAGCGAACGTCAGGTAAACCAGCCACACCGCCGCCCGGTTGAACCATTCGGGCTTGGTCAGCCAGCTGAGTGCCACGAGCAGGAACACGAGGACGTAGAAGATGATCGAGAGATAGAACGGTTCGAAGTTGTTGAAGTGGTGTTCGAACTGGGCTCGCCATCCTTGGTAGTCCTTGGGAGCGTTCGTCGCATACGACTGGGTCAGCTTGTCGACCTCGGCATCAAACGTCCCGTTTTCTCCGGTTTCCCAGGCCGAAAAGATGGTTGAGAGCCGTCGGTAGGCTTCGGGTGTTTCATTCGAAAGGCCCTGCGGCCCGATGATCGGGACCATCACCGAAGCGACGTTCTGAGCCAACCGGCCGACTTCCTGGTCTCGGATCCGACCGATCAGTCGATCTCGTTCCTTGTCGTCCAACTTGGCCATTTGTACGCGGATCGACATTCGCAATTCGGCCGGCGTCCCCGGCAGTCCCTGGCGTTGTGCCTGGAGTACGATCGTGTCGAGGGCACGTTCTTCGACCAGATTCTCGAAGCCCGGGTTTCTTGTTTCGGCGAAGCGGCGTACTAATTCCTGTGCGACGGCGCCGGGCGAATCGACCTTCCACTGTAGAGCGGCTTGGCGAGTCCAGGCCCTCAGCGATTCCAGGGCCAGGGATTGCCACTGGTGTTCGGCGGATGGCACGGCCAGCGGCAGATTGACACCTTCGCTGGTCAAACTGCGTAGTCGCAGGATGTTTTCGAGCGTTTCGGCCGACACGCTGATGTTGGTGTCGGGGCCGGTGTCGAGCAGCACGTGAGCGGCTCGGAGCGAATAGAAGTGCTGCAGTCGGTTGTGCAGTTCGCGCAGTTTGCGTTGGTACTGCGACATCTCTTCAGCAGGCGTATCCATCGCCTTTTGCAGTTGTTGCGTGTACTCGCTGGCCTCGCCCTGGTTCGGCTGCACGTGCTTCTGGATTTCGTTGAACGAGTAGCGGAACCCCGAGCGGCGTTCGAGTTCGAGCACGGCGAGCACATCGAGACTTTCGATGCGGAACACCTTGTGTTCTCCGGCATCGACCGATTGGGTGATTTCGTCGAGCAGCCAGCGGATAGCCGGTTGCGAGCGACCCTGTTCGTCTCGGTAGCTGTTTCGGCCCGAGATGACTCGCAGGCTGTTTCGGGCGAGTGTGTCGTAGGGTTTGACGCGACCTTCGAAGACGACCGGCAGGCGGCCGAAGGCGTGGATATCGGGCAGGTTGGAGATGGTGCCGGGCGGTTGTGCGGCCGAGAGGATCCAGGCGATCGGGACCAGCAGGACTGCCAGGGGCACGAGATTGCCGGGCTGTTGGTACCAGCTTCGAGTTGGAGGCCCGGTTGCGTCGATATCGCTGGCGGCGGCGTTTTCGGGACTCGGGTCCGGAGACGCGTCTGACGGCTGTTTGGAATGGATGGCTTTGACGAGTTCGGCGACGGCGGGTGCCTTGAGGGGCGGATTGACGGTTGCCGGTGCGATGGTCTGGCGGTTGCGTCGCTTCTGAAACCGGATCACAGCCAGGCTGAACTGATAGAACATTCCGATGCCGACGATCATGCAGGCGACATAGGGGATCATCCAGCCGGTGTTGGTCACCACCTGCAAGCCGGTCTGTTCGACTCCGTCCTCACCCCGATTGACCGACGACTGGTAGAAGGTCTTGCCGTCGAATCGCAGCGGGTTGTTCATCCAGATGTGGACTTTTCGGTTGACCGAGCCGTCGAAGGCGACGAGTCGGACATCGGACGAGTAGTTGCTGGCGGTCTGTGTGCCGATGTACTTGTCGAAGCGGACGTCGGCCAGGTGCAGCGAATACGGCACGTAGGTTCGCTTGAATCTCAGGGTCACTTCGTAGGTCTTGCCGTCGATCTGGATCGACTGCGATTTGAGGTGTTGGCTGAAGATGTAGCGACCGATCTTCTTTTGTTCGGAATTGGCCCCGTCCCCGTCGGCAGTTCTCAGCACCACCTCGATGGTGGCGACATCGACCTGTCCTCCGGTGTCGGTCCCGGTCCCGGCCCGCGTCTCATCGATCTCGACAAACCGTCCGGCTCCTTCGTAGCGGGTGTCGGGTTGAGGTCGATTGTGAGGCGGCTGCGAGTTCTTGAGGTGTTTTTCGATTTCGATGGTGAACGGCAGATCGGGATGCCCGATGACTCGATCGTCACCCTTGCGATTCAGGAATCTTGTGCCGACGCCTTCTTCGGTCAACGGCACGATGGTGACCTGGTTGTGGTCCTTGGGCGACGTATCGACGACGGCCAGTTCGATGGCTCGGATGTCGTGTTCGTAATCGACCGTGTCTCCCTCGCGGATACTCATCTGTCCTTCGATCGACGAGACCCCAACGAGCAGTTCGTTGTACATGATCAGCAGCACACCCACGTGCAGCAGGACGACTCCGGCTCGACGTCGAAAGACCATGACGCATCCGCCCAGCAGGACGCATCCGGCGACGAGTCCCTGGGCGAGTTGCCAGAGGATTCTGAGTGAGGGCCATTCCTGCAGCAGCTGGTTTTCTCGACCACTTTGCATCGATCCCCAGAGGATGACGGCGGTGGTGAGTGCTGCGCCGATCGCGATCACGGCGAGTCCCGAGGTCAGTCTGTGACCTTTGGCCTGGACCTTGAACCGGATGGCATGAGCGGCCAGCAGGTTGATGGTCATGGCAGTACCGATCAGCCAACCGCCGGGGAACGGGAACCCACGTCCCGGCTCGATGTCGCTCATCCCTTCGAGCCAGGTGCCCATCAGGAACGACTTGGGGAAGAAGACTCGCCATTCGATCCAGGCAATCGGAGTCCGGAAGTAGTCGCGGACGACTTCCCAGATATCCTTGTGCACCTGTGCCAGCGTACCGGCCAGCACCAGGAAGATGGCCATGGCGAACAGCGACACGGCGATTTTCAGCGAGGCGATCGGCCGCAGGACGGCCACCACAGTCGGTCCCAGCGACGGTTTGGATTCTTCGAGCGGTGGCAAGACCGATTCGGAGGCCACGGGCAGCTCGTCGCCGGGCAGCGTGTTATCTGCCATCAGGTTCTCCAGTCGCTTCGAATCTTGACGAGCTGACAAACGACTTGAAGTCCTTGCGGCTGCGATCGGCCAGGCGATTGGGGGCTGCGAGTTTGAAGAACCAAGTCCGTCCGTCCGTCTGGACGATTGTGCCGAGGATCGTATCACTGGGCCCGACCAGTTCCAGGTAGCGGCCAGCGCTCTTGCCCAGAGTGATGGGTTCGAAGAGGTCCTCGAGGTTATCGGAATCGACGGCCTCGAGACCCACCTGCTGGCGCCAGCGGTTGACGTTCAGCAGCAGGAATCGGGGGCTGGTAGGCATCGCCGTCACGGTCACTTCGCCCGTCTCGTCACCCTGGCCCAGTTCGAATGCCGCCTGCCGCCGGATCGTGATGCCACCTCGAGAGACTTCGAGTTTGCCCGGTTGCCAGCTGGCAGGATTCGTGAAACTCAGTTTTGGTGCACCGCCTTGAGGAGCCCGGCCGGGCGCGGCAGTGGGCCGGGCGCCAGGCCCGGTAGTGAGACCGGCACCGGCTGGTCGATTCGAACCACCGCCAGCAAACGGTGCCGTCATCGGGCCGCTGCTCGCCAGGTGTCCGACCATGCGGTTGACCACGATGACTCGTTCATCGACCAGCGTTTCGGTTCGGGTTTCCGACGCGAGTTGCGAGGCGGTGAGGTCGGGTAGTCGGAGCTGTTTTCTCCAGCGATTGACGTTTTGCAGCAGGTAGGCGTCGAAGTTGTCTTCGGGCAAGGGGAGCCGAATGACGCTCAGTTGGAGCGAATCGGAGTCCTGGCCCAGGACCAGAGTGGCGAATCTCATGCCGCTGGATGACGTGCCACCGGGCTGTTGCCAGCCTTCGGGTAGAGTCCATTCCGGTTCGCCGGTTTTCTGGTCAAAGCGGACGGAATCGAGAAACGTATCGAATGCAGTCTTCTGGGCAGCGACGGGCCCTTTGAGTCCCGAGACCTTGAAGAACCAGGCCTGATGGGCTGCATCGCGGGGAATCATGGCGGCCAGCATGCCGTCAGGCCCCTCCTCGTGGTTGTCGGCGTAGACTTGATCGGGTTTGGGGACGCGGTACGAGTCGATTTCGGCTTGGCGGCAACCGGTCAGCATGTTGGCGACGACCAGCAGGCAGGTGATTCCCAATGCGCAACGGTGCATGCAGGACACAACACGCGTTCGTTTGAAAACGAAACGAGCCATCCGGGGTGGTTCTCGGAAAGCGGTTGGTAGGAGGCGGGCACTTGGGCCCAAGCAACTGGGGCGGGACCGAACAGAGCCGGTGTCGTTGGGACAATGTGATTGTAGTCCGCCGGACGGTTCCGGTGAAGGATCAGTGGTGTTACGGGGCCGTTTGCTGGAGTTAAAGGAGGCAGGTTTCGCGACCTATGTCTTGTCGGTCGTCTTCTTGACTGCGGGCTTGTCGGCCTTTTTGGCCGCCGGCTTTGCCGTCTTCTTTGTCGCGGCGGGTTTGTCGATTGTCTTGCCAGCTGGCTTTGTCGTCTTTTTGGTTGCCGGCTTTGTCGTCTTTTTGGTTGCTGGCTTTGTCGTCTTTTTGGTTGCTGGCTTGTCGGTTTTCTTGGTGCCAGCGGGAGCTGGCCCAAGACCATCCGGCGGATCCGTTTCGGCGAGCAGTTTTTTGACGACGGATTCGAGGTATTCGTGCGGCCGTGCTCCGACGGCGACCAGGCGGACATCGCCCTTGCGGTCGATGAACAATGTGGTGGGGAAGGCTTGGAAGTCGGGGATTTTCTTCTGCGTTTCGTCGTCTCCGATCACCAGCGGGTAGTTGATTCCGTATTCCTTGGCGAACGTCTTGATTCCGGGTATCGGATCGGGTGCACGTTCGTAGTTGATCCCGACGATTTGCAGTCCCTGTTTGCCGTAGGTCTTTTGCAGTTCGACGAAGTGGGGCACTTCGGCTCGGCAGGGTGGGCACCAGGTGCCCCAGACGTCGACGACGACGACCTTTCCTTTGAGGCTGGCGAGTGCGAATGGTTTGCCATCGAGGTCGAGCAGTTTGAAGTCGAAGGGGAACGGTTTGTTTTCGGCCATTTCCTTGCCGATCGCTTCGTCGGCCTTCTTGGCGGCGAGGGCTTGTTGCTTGTCGATGAACTCCTGGAACCCGGGTGCCTTGCGGAGCGGTTCGAGGTCGGTGTCGGTTTTGATTTTTTTGAAGTCGTCAAAGCCCAGCTCGATGGCTTCGGTCAGCGAGGCTCGTGCCGCCTTGAGGTCATTGGCAGCCAAGGTGCAGGCTTCGTTGTACAACACCTGTCCACCGAAGCCTGTTTCCTGAGGGAACAGCGGCTTGTATTGAGTTTGCAGGGTGCGGAAGTGTTTGGCCGAAGTGATGAAGGCGGCGTGGGCCTGAGTGATCTTGTCGGTGGAGGCGTATTGTTGTCCGAGCGCCTGAGAGATTTGAGCGGCGAAGAAGACGATCGCCCGGCGTTTCTGTTTTTCGACCGTAGCGAGGTCTTTGCGAGCGAGCACGATGTTGATTTGTTCGAGTGCTTTGTCGAACTTGCTCTGGTTGGCGAGTCGCAGCAGGTCTTGCATCTGAGAATCCACGCTGGGTGGTGCGGCCTTGCCGACAGCCGGTTCGGTGTTTGGTCCACCGGCCTGGCCGTCGCCCTTTGCGGTCGGCTTGTCGTTTGAATCGGGGATCTGCTTCTCGGCCGGGTTGGTCGCTGGCGACTTGGTGTCGCTACCTTCGGCTTCGGGAATCGTCTTGGGATTCGAAGTCGGATCGGTATCGGCCCCGGTCGCCGGCGCGGCAGTTTCTGGGGAACCGGCGGCATCGGAACCAGTGTCCTGGCAGCCGGTCAACAGGAGTGTCAAAGCGATACAACAGGCCATCGCACTGGGGCATGGACGCTTCATGGTCGGGTCTCTTTGGCGAGAGTGAGATTTCCGGGGATGGGTTGGGCAGTTCGTCTATCGTATGACGGCAGCAACGTGTCGGCCAGTACGAGTCGAGACAAACTTGGTGGGAGGAGTTCCGGTCGAGAGTAGACAGCGGCATTCGCTGTGGCGATCATGATCGGCTAGGGCATTGGATGTTCGAGTGCAACGGGCTCGGTGCCGAGTCCAGGCCGCCGACAAGGAGAACTGTGACGATGCGAACCACATGGACATTCCACACCGCCGGCCGGGTTGTTTTCGGACTCGACGCCATCGATTCACTCGGAGACCATCTGACCGAATTGTCCACGGAATCGACTCGGGTGTTGATCGTCACGGATCCGATGCTGGTCGAGGCGGGCGTGTGTGAGCGAGTGACGGAGTCGTTGTCCGGGTCGGGGATCGAGTCGGTGGTATTCGATCGTGGCTGTCCCGAGCCACCATTGGACCTGGCGACCGAGTGTGCCGAGTCGGCGGTTGCCGAGGGTGCTGGCTGGCTGCTGGGATTGGGTGGCGGCAGCAACATGGACCTGGCCAAGGCCACCGCGTGTGTGTTGGCCCATGGCGGCCACGCCGGGGACTATTTCGGTGACTGCATCGTCCCGGGTCCGGTGTTCCCATTGGCGTGCGTGCCGACGACGGCGGGGACGGGATCGGAGGTGACGGCGGCGAGTGTATTGAGTGATCCGGCTCGCGGTATGAAGGCGGCGGTGCTCAGCGATTTCCTGCGTCCTCGACTGGCGGTCGTCGACCCGCGTCTAACGGTCAGTTGTCCGGCTCACGTTACCGCCGACAGTGGAATCGACGCATTGACTCATGCGATCGAGGCCTTCACGGCTGTGGACAACGAGGATTTTTCGTTGCCCGAGGGCGAGCGGTCGGTTTACCAGGGCCGATTCGTGCTGACCGACTTGACGGCGGGCAAGGCGATCGAGTTGGTGGGTCGGTTCCTACGTCGAGCGGTCGAGGATGGCGAGGACATCGAGGCGCGTGAGGGGATGTCGATGGCGGCGTTGTTGGCCGGCATGGCGTTCTCCAACTGTGGAGTCGCTGCGGTGCACGCGTTGGAGTACCCGTTGGGATCGGCCGTCAAGACGTCTCACGGCCGAGGCAACGGGTTGTTGTTGCCTCATGTCATGGATTTCAACCGTCACGCGGACCCCGAGACGTTCGCATTGGTGGCGTCTTTGCTGGGAGTCGAGACCGAGGGGCAAAGCGAGGTCGAGGCGTCGGCAGCGGGTGTGGCGGCGGTGTCGAGTTTGAACGCCGATATCGGGATACCGGCCCGTTTGCGAGATGTGGGAGTTGTCGAGGAGCAGTTGCCGGGTCTGGCCAAGATTGCGTCGATGCTGGTGAGGATCCTTCGAGTCAACACGCGTGAGGCGAGTCGTGAGGACCTGGAGGGGATCCTGAGATCGGCGTATTGACGTTGATGCGGCGGGTTGTGTCTAGTACAGCCCGATCGCTCGACCAGGCCCGCCGTGGCAGCCTCGGATCGGAATCGCCGCGAACAGGAAGTACGCCTTGCGAGGCAGTGTGTCGAGGTTTTGCAGGAACTCGACGGCAACCATTTCGCGGCTGCCCAATGCCCAGTAGGTCATCAACGCCTGCTTCTCGTCGACGCCTCCGACACTCGGCGCATCGATTCCCACGCAGCGAATGCCGCGTTCGCCAAGGTAATCCACCACTTCGGGTGTCACGGCTGGCCAGCCTTCGCTGTTGCCATTGAGCGGATCCGAGATACACACCGAGCCTTCGGGCAGGGTCTTGAACGTCCGTCCGACGTGGCCGGTGTAAAACAGCACGCAGTCGCCGGCACGCAGCGGTCCGTGGGCTTTTTCGTAGGCCCGCACGAGTGGCACGCTGATTTGAGGCGAGCTGGGCCACGAGTCTGTTTCGGTCGTCCCGACCAATCCACGTACATCGATCACTCGGGCCTCGCCACACGTCTGTCCAAGAGGGACTGTTTCGGTTGTTGCCCGGCTGGTTTTCCGCCGTCCGAAACGTGTTTCGTACTCGGCCAACCAGCCGCGAACCTGTTTCGAGTAGCTGGTGTTGTTGAAGCTGCTGGTTGGCAGGGCGTAGGCGGGTGGGACGAGGTGCGTGCCGGCGTGCGCGTCCATCATGTGAGTGTGGTGTTGGAGGTCGAGGTTTTTGGCGTAGAGGAAGTCGACCTTGATGTAGGGATAGCGGTGGTTGCCGATACCCGGACCGGTCCAGGTGATGGGCAACTGGCTGTCGTTGATCACCGACAGTTCGACGACTCGCTTGGTGGTGGCTGACGCGATCAGCCGGTTGGCCAGTGGTCCTGGCGGAATGGCCAGAGCCCGGCCTTCGCCGTACATACCCTTGGCGTGTCGAGGTCCGAGCACGCAGTAGAAGCTGCCGGGTTTGACCAGGTTGAGCCGGGTGACACCTTCGGTGAAGATCATTCCGAACTTGAGCCCGGCGACATGAGTCGGTTCGGCCAGGTCGGGCAGCGGTCCCATGCTGGGGCTGTCACAACCCACGTGTCGGACGCCTCGTTGTCCGAGCAGCGTCATGGTATCGGGGTGAGGGTCGGGCCAGGCGGGGGCGGTGCCTTGGACAGGGTCGGCCACGAATCTCCGGCCGGCGGGAAAGGGTCTGTAGTACTTGTCCGAGTAGCCACTTCGAAACAGCACGACGTCCCCGAACCGCAGCCGGCGGTGTGTTTTTTCCCAGGCCAGAACGTGACTTGGCTGGATCAGGCTGCTGATGCCGTTTTCGGTCGTGTCGAGCAATTCCCTGACATCGATCACGACCGCTTCGCCTCCGAACTGCCACGCAGGGACCTTTTCGGTGAAAATATTCCCCAGGGGACCTGCGTTGGGCAGGCCGCTGCCGGGGCGGGGTATCGAGTGAGGTGGGACGTCGATTTGGGTGCCGGTGTTGCCGTCGATCGTCAGCACGTCGATGTTGTAGGGTGTCAGCGAGCCGATCCGGCGGTAGTGCTTCAACTGGAACATCGGGAACCCCGACGGCCAGGTGCACGGGTAGTCTTCGGCGACGAGCAGCGAGAGATCAATCGGGTCGGCGGCTTGGGCGACGGGGTTCAGCCCGAAAAGTCCCAGGCAGACGACGGCCAGCAGGCGGATCGAGTGGTTCATGTTCAGCGGTCTCCTGGTTGAGACTCTTGTTTTGGCCGTCGGTTTAGTCCGACGCTCCTTGCCTCAATTCCTCGAGCATTTCGGTCGCGAACTGCACGTGTAGAGCGGTTCCCAGTGGCAGAGCGTCTTCGTCGACCTTGAACTGAGGATGGTGCACGCTGATACCGGTGCCCTTGTCGGCGTTGGCGATTCCCAAAGCGACGAAGCAACCCGAAACCCGCTCGGTGTAGTACGCAAAGTCTTCGCCACCCATTACTGGAGCCAGTTCCTTGATGTGTTCGTCTCCGAGCATGCGGCCGGCGATTTTCTTGGCAAAGTCCCATGTGGCCGGGTCGTTGACCGTTGGCGGGTAGTCGTTGCCAGGGAACTCGGTCACCGCACAACAGCGGTGTGCCGCGGCGACACCCTGGGCGATGTCGATCACTCGTTGCTGGAACTGGGCCAGGTTGTCCATTGTCAGAGCCCGCACAGTGCCGCGCAACTGGATCTCGGGCGGGATCACGTTCGAGGCTTCTCCGCCGTGGATGGCGGTGATGCTGACGACGCCGGAGTTGAGCGGATCGGCTTCGCGGGAGATGATGGATTGGAGAGACGTGACAATCTGAGCGGCTGCGTGGACGGGGTCGACGGCCAGGTGTGGCATGGCGGCGTGTCCGCCCTTGCCGGTGACTGTCATGTTGAGGCTACTGGAGGCGGCGAGGAAGGTGCCCGCTCGCGATCCGGCCGCTCCGGTTTCGAGTTCCGGCCAGACGTGCAGCCCAAAGATTCTCTCGACCGCCGGATCCTCCAACACGCCTTCGTCTCGCATCAACTTCCCACCGGCTCCGCCTTCTTCGGCCGGCTGAAACAGCAACTTGATGGTGCCGTGGATCTCGGATTCGCGTTCCTTGAGCAGTCGAGCGGCTCCGAGCAGCATCGCCGTGTGGCAGTCGTGGCCGCAAGCGTGCATCTTGCCATCCACCTCGCTGCGAAACTCGATGTCGGTTTCTTCCTGGATCGGCAACGCGTCCATGTCGGCTCGAAGGGCCACGCAGGGTCCATCGCCGTTGCCGACCCAGCCAAGCACTCCAGTGCGGGCGATCGGGGACTGGTATTGGATGCCAAGTCCGTCGAGTGTTTCGCGAACGAGCTTCGACGTCTGCACTTCCTCGTACATCAATTCGGGGTGCCGATGCAGTCGGCGGCGGATGTCGACGATCCAGTCCTGGATATCCTGTGCCTGTTGGCGGGTTTCGTTTGCGGTCATGTGTCCGTCTCGGGGTCGAGGTCTTGAGTGTGTTCTGGAAATCGTGTTCTCAGATGTCGTCACTGCGGATCCCGGCTGGCATTGAGAGTGTGCCAACGATGCGTTGCGACTGGTCGATCAGCGATCCGGTCATCACGCCCGAGTCGCTACTGAGCAGGAAGCAGGTCAGGTGAGCGACGTCCTGGGGTTTCAGCAGCCGACCGAACGGTGATTCGTTTTCGCCGATCTCGAGCCAGTTGGCGGGGCTACCTTGTTCTTTCTGGACGACATCTTCGTTGGGTGTATCGGTCCAGCCCAGCATGATGCCGTTGACTCGGATGGTGTCGGGCATCAGGCTGCTGGCGCAGTTCTTGGTGAAGGTGGCCAGTGCGCCCTTGGTGGCGCTGTAGGCGGCGATGTGCGGCAGTCCGCAGTAGGCGGCCACAGAGATGATGTTGACGATCGACCCGCTGATTTTTTCTCGCTGCATGATTGCCGCGGTGTCCTGAGTCAGCAGGAAGGGGGCTCGGACGTTGACGGCGAAGAGGTAGTCCCAGAGTTCGACCGAGGTGGATGCGAGGGTGCCTCGGGTGGTCATCGCTGCGGCGTTGACCAGCCCGTCGATTCGCCCGAACCGTTCGTCACACTCAGCGACGATTGCCCGAGTCGCCTGGACGTCGGCCAGGTCGGCTTCGACAAACAGGGATTGCGAACCGATCGCTTCGATGTCCGAAACGACCTTGCGGCCGTTCTCGGCGTTGCGGCCGCAGACGACCACAGCGGCGGCTCCGAGTCGAGCCGACTCGAGCGCGATCGCTTCGCCGACTCCCTGGGTGCTCCCGGTGACGAGGATGACTTGTCCGTCGAGGTTGGGCATGGCGAGCGTCTTGGGGTGGGAGGGTTGGTGGCGTTAGTTGTGATTGCGAGCGTAGTCGTTTGTCATTCCGATTGCAGCCATCGGTGGGTGCAGCCTACAGGCAAGTGAGATCGCTGGATCGCTTGTCGTCGATCAGCTGGCCGCTGTGCAGGGTGCCTGAGATGGCTCGGTCTCGCCACGGGCCGGGGGCATCGAAGAGGTCGGGGTCGAGTGTCATGTCGGTGACCAGCACACCGGGGCGGTGCAGAGTCAGTCGGCCGACGATTTGTCCGTCGGGTCGGACGGCGAAGCTGGGCCATCGGCTGGGTTGTGCTGTCGAGTTGTTCGCGCTGATCCACATGTGATTCTCGGCCGCACGGCAGGACATGGTCGAGGGGACGATCGTGCGCCAGATGTTGTACGACTGGTCCTCAACAATCGTCGTGCGAGCGTTGTGAAACGACTGCAGCAGAATCTTTACTCCCCTCGAGTAGTACTCGCGGTACAGCTCGGGAAAGCGGTAGTCGTAGCAGATGAGCATCCCGAGTGTGATTCCGTCGACGGTGAAGGTGACCGGGTGGTTGCCGGGCGAGTAGTGCGAGAGGTCCATGGTGGGGCGTCGGCCTGCGGTGCCGGTGCAGAATCTCTTGTCGTAGCGATCGACGACCTGACCACGTGGGTCGATCAGGTACAGGCAGTTGTGAGGCTTGTGTCGGCCGGAGAGTCTGTGAGTGGAACCGAGTACGACCCAGGTCTTGGTTTGTCGGGCCGCCTGGCAGATCGACTGAGTGGCTTCGAGCAACTCGTCCCAATCCAATTGCGACATGTCGGGAAACTCGACTCCGGCGTAGCCCGAAAGCGAGCATTCCGAAAAGTGGATGACTCGAGCCCCCTGGCGGGCGGCCTGTCGGATCTGTCGGAGCGTGTATCCGAGATTGCTGGCGATGTCGGGTTCGACCGGGAACTGGCAGGTGGCGACTCGAAGCGACTTCATACTGTCAGGACTCCTGCAGGGACCGTGTTATGGAGGACAGCTTATCATGCCCGGTGATGGCTTCCGATCGACTGAGACGTTCTGGCCGTCAGTGTGTATAACCTCACCTCACCGGTTTCAGTCCCGGCCTCCTTGTTCTGAATATGGATCCTCATTGTGTTTGCTGGACATATGCCTGTTCCGGGCCGAGTGGAACTGATCGACATCCCCGAGCCCGAGTTGCCAGTTCGCGATCCCGGTGGGCCCGGGCAGATTCTGTTCCAACCGAATCTGGCGTGCCTGTGCGGATCGGACCTGCCGTATTTCCAGGGGACCGACGAGAACCCGATTGACGAGGGGCATTCGTTGCACGAGATGATTGGGACGGTGGTGTCGACCAACGGCGACCGTTACCAGGCCGGGGACCTGGTGTTGGCGGTGCCGTTGGGGCAGCGAGGTCTTTACGAGCGGTACGTATTGGACGAGACACGAGCGATCCCGGTGGACACTCGAGTCGTTCCAGAGCACGCGTTGCTGGCTCAACCGCTGGGCACCGTCCTATTTGCCCTGAAGAAACTCCCCAACGTCCTCGATCTCGATTTCGCAGTTGTCGGCCAGGGCCCGATCGGGCAACTCTTCAATCTGGCACTGTCGAACATGGGTGCCCGACAGGTCATCGGCATCGATCTGCTGCCTTCGCGACTGGATCACAGTCCACGCCACGGTGCCACGGCGACGGTTTGCAATGCCGAGGTGGACGCGGTTGAGGCGGTGTCGGAGTTGACCGGCGGGAGAATGGTCGACGTGGTGATCGAGGTGGTCGGTCACGCGGACCAGGCCATGAATCTCTGCATCAGCCTGGTCCGTCATGCAGGCCGAATGCTGTATTTCGGTGTGCCGCCCGAGACGATTGACGGAGTGCGGTGGCGGGACCTGTTCATGAAGAACCTGACGGTGCACACGAGCGTCAACCCGGACTTCGCTCGAGATTTCCCGCTGGCGATGCAGTGGATTGGCGAGGGTCGAGTCGACGTCAGCGGGCTGGTGACTCACCGATTCCCGATCACCGAGATCCAGCAGGCGTTCGATTTGTTCAACTCACGTGGCGACGGATGCCTGAAGGTGTTCCTGGATTACCCGCCGGTTTGACGCCGCCTGTCGTTGCGAGCGGGGCTAGCAGGCTGTGGAATGGCATGGGTTCGCTCGGGATGACAGGCGC
>CAVOEV010000059.1:0-20747 GCA_963694825.1 Planctomycetota bacterium | reverse complement strand
CCACCGCACCCACCGCACCGGGAACGCCGATCCGCCTGATCGGTCACAAACTGCAGGCCGGACGAAAGGCGTTCATGCGACATTGCATGCACTGCCACGGAGTCACTGGTGACGGAAATGGACCCACCGCACGCTACATCTCCAACCACAGACTCAACCCCCAACCCCGCGACTTCCGCCGCGGACTGTTCAAGTTCACATCGACCAAGGACGGCTACTACGCCAACCGCGAAGATCTCCGGCGAACCGTCCGACAAGGACTCGCCGGCACCTACATGCCGTCGTTCCTGCTGATGAAGTCCAAGGAACTCGATGCAATCATCGAGTACGTTCGGTTCCTGGCCATGCGGGGCGAAATCGAACGCCGGCTGCTCGCTCACCTCAAGGACCTGCTGCCCGACGACGATGGAACACCTCCCGGCGATCTCAAGACACTCGAAAAAGAACTCGCCGTCGATGGCTTCGCCGAAGCACTCGCCGATGCCACAGCACTGGTCGCCGAAAACTGGACCAACGCCGAAGATCCCCAGAACGGCGTGCTCCCCACAATGGCCCGACTGCCCGACACACCCCAGTCGCGACTCAAAGGCCGAAACCTCTTCATCAGTACCAAGATCAATTGTGCAAAGTGCCACGGTGAAGGTGGCCGAGGCAACGGAGGCTTCCTGGACGACTTCCAGAAGAACCCCGAAACGCAACAGAGCTACGACACACCAGGATTGCGTGACGCCTGGCACAACATCATCCGACCACGCAACCTCACGTCAGGCATCTACCGTGGAGGACGACGGCCGCTTGATGTCTTCCGGCGTGTCTCCGTCGGTATCAAGGCCACACCCATGGCCGGCTTCGCCACCAACGTGCTCGAAGAAGATCGCTGGCATATCGTAAACTATGTACTCAGCATCCCTGTCGATGGAGCGTTCTTCGACGAATACGGACAGCAGTACCACGGCCGAGTCCGCCTCTTCGAAACACACAAACACAAACACGACGACCACGACCACGACCACGACGGCCACGACCACAACAAGCCGGAACCATCCACAACCACAACACCCTCAGAGTCTCAGGACAAGAAGTCACAACCGTGAGCAGAATCTTCTGGTGCCTGTTCTTTACCGCCTGGCCGATCGTGGCGATCGTTGTCTGCGCCATCACTCCGGCCATGGATTGGGGATTCCCGGGCAATCGCGAAGCCGCCACCCCACTGGGCCAACGCATCGACGACCTGTTCTACCTGATCCTGGGCATCGTCACCGTCGCCTTCATCGGCACCATGGCCGCCCTCTCCTACGTGCTCATCAAAGCATCAAAGAACAAGGACGAAAAGGCCTGGTTCAGCCACGGCAGCCACAACCTGGAAGTCATCTGGACGATTGTCCCCGCCGGAGTCCTGCTCTTCATCGCCCTCTACCAACTCGACGTCTGGGCCATCTACCGCGTTCGTGATTATGAAAACCGCGACGCCGACCCCAGGCCGCTGCACCTCGTCGCCGAAGTCACCGCACGACAATTCGAATGGCGGATCCGCTATCCGGCACCCGGCACCCGGTTCACGAGCTACGAACAGGTCAAGGATTGGCTCGCCAAACCGCATGCCGGAGACGTCTACGCCGTCAATCGGCTGCTGGTGCCACTGAACCGCGAAACGCTGATCTACCTCAAGTCCGGCGACGTGCAACACTCGTTCTTTGTCCCGGACCTGCGAGTCAAACAGGATGCGATGCCCGGGCAGAGTATCGACATCTGGTTCACCGTCAATCGGGCCGGCACGTTCGATCTGACCTGTGCCGAACTCTGTGGCTGGGGACACTACAAGATGCGGGGCGAAGTCGAAGCACTCGAAGTCAAAGAGCTCGAGTCGAGACTGAGGGAACTCAAGCAGCTGCAGGACTACGACGGATTTACCCCGCCGGGGACCGCCGCCGCATCGGGAGAAGTCACACGATGAACACCCTGGATGCCACGCACGACCACCACGAACTGACCTTCGTCAAGAAGTACGTCTTCTCGACCGATCACAAGATGATCGGCATCCAGTTCCTGTTCACCACGCTGGTGATGCTGCTGCTCGGTGGAGCCCTGGCACTGGGCGTCCGCTGGCAACTGGCCTGGCCGTGGCAAAACATGCCGATCTTCGGCGGCCACTTTGCCAGCGAGGGCGGACAGATTTCGCCCGAATTCTACACGATGCTCTTCACGATGCACGCCACCGTGATGATCTTCCTCGTCGTGATTCCGATCCTCGCCGGAGCCTTCGGCAACTTCCTGATCCCGCTGATGATCGGGGCCGACGACATGGCCTTTCCCACACTCAACATGCTCAGCTACTGGTTCATGTGGCCGGCTATATTCTTCTTCGGACTCAGTTTCTACTTCGGAGGAGCCGCAGCCGGCTGGACCAGCTACCCACTGCTCTCGTCGATGGCCGAAGCCGCCCCCGGCTCGGGGACGTCGCAGACCATGTGGCTGCTCGCCGTCACCTGCGTCGGTGTCTCGTCGATGATGGGCTCGGTCAACTACATGACCACGATCATCAATATGCGAGCACCCGGAATGACACTGTTCCGCATGCCGTTGACGATCTGGAGCATGTTCATCACCGCCATCCTGCAGGCGTTTGCTCTGCCGGTGCTGACCGCTGCCGGGTTCCTGATGCTCTTCGATCGAGCCGCTTTCGGAGGAGCCCTCGAAGGGATTCACACCAGCTTCTTTGTGCCCTCGGGTATCATCATCAACAACGCCGAACCCACCGTCGGCGGCGGACAACCTCTGCTCTGGCAACACCTCTTCTGGTTCTACTCGCACCCGGCCGTCTACATCATGCTGCTGCCAGCCATGGGGATGGTCTCGGATATGCTCGCGGCCATGTGCCGAAAACCAATCTTCGGCTACAAGCCCATGGCCTACTCGATGGCCGCCATCGCCGGGCTGGGTTTCATCGTCTGGGGACACCACATGTTCACCAGCGGTATGAACCCCGCACTCGGCATGACCTTCATGACCTCCACAGTCATGATCGCACTCCCATCGGCTATCAAGACCTTCAACTGGATTGGCACCATCTGGGGCGGCAAGATCCGCTTCAACACCGTCACACTCAACTGCATCGCATTCGTCTCGCAGTTCATCGTCGGTGGACTCAGTGGCATCTTCATGGCCGCCGTCCCCGTCGATATCTACATCCACGACACCTACTTCATCGTCGCCCACTTTCACTACGTGCTCTTCGGCTCCACACTTTTTGGCATCTTCGGAGCCATACCGTTCTGGTTCCCCAAGATGTTCGGACGGATGATGAACGAACGACTCGGCAGGATTCACTTCTTCCTCACCTTCGTCGGCTTCAATGGCACCTTCTTCCCCATGCACATGCTCGGGGTCGCCGGCATGCCGAGACGCTATGCCGACCCCTACATCCACCCCTACCTCGAACACCTCATGCCGATGAACCAGTTCATGACCGTCTGTGCCATCATCATGGGACTCGCACAACTCATATTCATCTACAACTTCATCTCCAGCATCTTCCGCGGACCCAAGTCCGGACGAAATCCCTGGAATGCCAATGGCCTGGAATGGTCCGCACCGTCACCACCCCCACATGGCAACTTCGAAACCGTTCCGATCGTCTATCGAGGCCCCTACGAATACTCGTCGCCACTCGTCGAAGGTCGCGACTTCCTGATGCAAACCGAGTACTTGCCACCTCCACCAGATCCCGATCCAGACGCGGGCCCCGAAGACGACACCTGACCCGCCGCACACCTCGCACCGTACCCCAACTTCCTACTCACACCACAACTCACCACCATCGATGACCGATCCCCTTCGCCCCACCACCTGGCTGCACCGCTTGGCCGTGGCCACCTGCTGCGCGGCGTTGTTGCCGATCACCATCGGAGCGATCGTGACCACGATGAAGTGGGGGATGGCCTTCCACGACTGGCCCAACTCGGACGGACACGGCATGTTTGCCTACCCGTGGTTCGGGTCGGCGATCGACAAGTTCACCGAGCACGGACACCGCCTGGCCGGGATCACGATCGGCTGCTTCAGTATCGTACTGGCCGCCTGTGCCTGGAAGACGGAATCCCGATCCTGGGTCCGCTGGCTCGCCACCGCAGTCCTGGCCGGTGTCATCCTGCAGGGACTCTTGGGCGGAGGCCGCGTGCTGGCCAACGACCCCCGACTCGCTCTGCTCCACGGACAACTCGCCGCCGTCGTACTCGCACTCATGGGTACGCTCGCACTGGTCACCAGCCAAGGCTGGCAGCACGTTGCGGGACAACAGCCCCCCACACCAACTCCTCGACTCAAACGACTCGCCTGGTCACTGCCAGCCGTGCTGGTGACCCAATCGGCACTCGGCGGATGGATCCGACACCTCGGGGGCGGACTGTTCGAACACGTCGGCTTCGCACTGGTCGTGTTCCTGCTGACCGCCGCACTGATGATGTGCCTGCTCGACGAAGGCACCGGTTGGATGAAGGCCAACGCCTGGATCCTGGCTGGTGTGCTGCTGCTGCAACTGGGCCTGGGCGCCGCCGCCTGGGTCACTCGCTTCGGATGGCCCGATTCGAACTACGTCGCCGTCCAGGGAGCCCCGCTACAGATCGCCTTCCGGACCGCACATGCCGTCGTCGGACAACTGCTGCTGTTGGCCTCCGTCACGCTCGCCATCCGTGTCCTCCGACTCGATTGGATCACTCGACGTGAACTGATCGCCAACACCACGACCCATGTCGCGGCCGAAGGAGGCTTGGCATGAGTGCACTCGGACCGCTTGCTGGTGATGTCGCCGCCGCGCAGACACCCGTTGCGTCACGCACCCGCTCCACCCGACTGGCAGACTATGCGGAACTGGCCAAGCCGAAAATCGCGGTGATGGCACTGGTCACCGTCGCGGTTGGTTACGTGCTCGCCGCCGGTGACACCTGGCAATGGCCCGCACTGGTGCACTCCCTCGGAGCCATCGGCCTGGCCGCCTTCGCCTCGGGTGCACTCAACCAGTACCTCGAACGACACGCCGACGCGCTGATGACCCGCACCGCCAACCGACCTCTCCCCGCCGGCCGACTCGCCCCCAACGAAGTCCTCGCAGTCGGACTCGGCTCGGCAGCCATCAGCCTGGCATGGCTCGCCTGGCAGACCAACCTCGGCACCGTCATCGCCACCGGCGTCACGCTGGTCCTGTACCTGGCCGTCTACACACCGCTGAAACGACACTCGTCACTGGCCACCACCGTTGGAGCCGTCCCCGGTGCACTGCCGCCGGTGCTCGGTTGGCTGGCCGCCGGTGGAGCACTCGATTCCGCAGCTCTCTCGCTGTTCGCCATCCTCTTTCTCTGGCAGTTCCCTCACTTCCTCGCCATCGCCTGGCTCTGCCGCGACGACTACCGGCTGGCTGGCATGAAGATGCTGCCCCGCGCTGCCGCACGACAACCCGGACTCACCGGACTGCTCGGAATCCTCTACGCACTCGCACTCCTGGGCGTCTCGGCCTGGCCACGCACAATCGGACTCGCCGGTAATGCCTACCTCGCCGCAGCCATCGTGCTGGGCATCGGGTACCTGGCAGCTACCATCCGCTTCTGGTGGAACGAATCGCGGGACACCGCTCGAGGCGTCCTGTATGCCAGCCTCATCCACCTGCCACTGCTGCTCGCCGCATTGACCTGGGACCACTTCCGCTTGCTGAGCTAGCAATCCAGCACAATACGACCGCTCATCCGCCTCACACTCGACGATTCCTCCTCCTGAACCAAGACACGCCGATGTCACACAGTTCACAACCGAATGCCGCCACACCGCTGAAGATGGGCCTGAAACTGGCCAACTCGAAACTCTGCCTCTGGTTGTTCCTGGGCACCGAGATCATGTTCTTCACCGCGCTGATCGGTACCTATATCGTCATCAGACTCTCGTCAGTCGATGCCCAGGGCAACGGGGCATGGCCGAGCAACGAGATCACTCATATTTTGACCATCGCCGGAGCCTTCAACACGTTCGTGCTGATCGGGTCCAGCTACCTGGTCGTCAAGGCCCACGAAGAAGTCACCCGCGGACAGTTCAAGGAAGCACTCCGAGACCTGCTGCTCGTCTTCGCCTGTGCCGTGCTGTTCTTGGGGATCAAGGGCTACGAGTACCAGGGGAAATGGGTCCGAGACATTCTGCCCGGACGCATCTCCGAAACTCAGCTGCAAGCCGTCGAAAAAGCCGTCCGACAAATTGGCAACGTCGCGGCACTCGACGACGAACAACTCGGAGGTGCCGCCTCCAAAAAAATCCTCAACGACAAACACGCTCAACTCGAATCCTTGCTCAGACAAGAAAAACTGACGCTCGAAGCGACGGAAGTCACAGTGGTCGAACTGGCCGAGAATCCCCAGTTCGGAGCACAGATCGAATCGCACGTCATGATGGCCACGATCTACCACGACCGTACTCGAGACGAAGACGGCAACCTCGTGCCACTCGATCAGGAACACCACGTCGCCTACTACATCCCCTACGGAAACCTCTTCGCCTCGTGCTACTTCACGATCACCGGCTTCCACGCCATTCACATTGTCGTCGGCATGATCATCTTCTTCTTCCCACTCAAGAAGGGTCTCACCGGTGGACTCGATCACGGCGATGCACAGTACATCGAAAGCGCCGGACTGTACTGGCACTTTGTCGACCTGGTCTGGATCCTCCTGTTCCCGCTGATCTATATCGTCCAGTTTTGACCCTCTAATTCTGACCCTCCAATTCCGACCCGGAGCCGTCCCGTGTCCGACCACGAATCGCACGACAAGATCTACATGAAGGTCTTCGTAGCCCTGTGCGTCTTCACCGTGCTCTCGGCACTCGCCGATCTGTACAAGGCGTCGTCGCCGGGCGTGGTCGGAGTCATCGTGCTGGCGATCGCCGTCGCCAAGGCCTCGTGCGTCATGCTGTTCTTTATGCACCTGAAGTGGGAAACCGGCTGGAAGTACGTCCTCCTGGCTCCGACGACGATCCTTGCCATCGGGTTGCCGATCGCGTTGATGCCCGATATTGGCTGGAACTACTACCACCGCGTGCCGACCGAAACGATGATCGAAGCCGGACGGCACAACCAGTCTCACGGCGACGACACGGCACACGACAACTGAGAGACCGGTACACGGACCGGCACCAAGCCATGCCCGATTGGGTCGAGTCGCTTCCGACGGTCAACGCCAGCCTTAATGGATTGGCCTTCACGCTCTTGATCATCGGCCGCGTGCTGATCCACCGAGGACACCGCGATGCTCACAAGAAGACCATGCTGGCTGCACTGGCCACCTCGACACTCTTCTTGGCCAGCTACCTGCTCTACCACGCAGCCATGCAGCACTACACCGGCCAAAGCGAGGTGAAGTTCCAGGGCACCGGGCCCATTCGCACCGTCTACTTCGTGATCCTCATCTCCCACGTCCTGCTCGCCATCACCGTGCCCGTGCTGGCGATCATGACAGTTCGCCGAGGCCTCAAGCAGCAGTGGCAGGCTCACCGGAAGATCGCCCGGATCACGTTCCCGATCTGGGTGTACGTGTCGCTGACCGGAGTTATCATCTACGTGATGCTGTTTCAGTGGAACCCGCAATGACACGCCGCATCCTGTTGGCTCTGGCACTCACACTCGGCATCTGGGGATTCTCCCCGGCAGTGCCATCGGCCACCGCCTGCCCAATGTGCCAGGCGGCTCTCGATGGCGATGACGCTCGGCCCCGAGCCTACTTCGTCAGCATCGTCTTCATGCTGACTGTGCCATTGTGCCTCTTCTCAGGACTCGGCTACGGACTCTGGCGACTCAGTCGCCAGGAAGCCCAGCGACTGCAATCCGCCGGGCACGACATCTAACGCTTGCCCAGAGAACGGCTCGCCCCACTGTCCTCTCTCCGCTCTCCTCAGCGAGACCCCTCACATGCCCGTCCCTTCGCGTGTCGCACCCCCGAGACTGTTGACCCTGCTACTGCTGCTCACCTCAACCGTCGCCACCGCCGCTCAGCGAAACGTCGTGTTGTTCGTCGTCGACGACCAGGGCTTCCAAGCCGGTTGCTACAACAACACGGCCATCAAGACGCCGGCGATCGACGAATTGGCCGCATCGGGAACCCGCTTCCTGCGAGCTCACTGCACCACCGCCAGTTGTAGTGCCAGTCGCAGTGTCCTGCTGACCGGCCTGCAAAACCACGCCATCGGCCACTATGGTCACGCTCATGGATACAACCACTTCAGCACCTTTGAAGCCGTGCCGACACTTCCCGTGCTGCTCGCCGAAGCCGGATATCGAACCTGCTCGATCGGCAAATACCACCTCGCCCCCAAGGCCACCTATCGCTTTCAGGACTACCGCAACAAAGGTGTGCAAGGAAATCGCAACGCCGTACAAATGGGCAAGAACGCTCGCGATTGGATTGCCCAGGACGACAGCCGACCGTTCTTTCTCTACTTCTGTACCTCCGACCCGCATCGCGGTGGTGGCCCGGATGGGTACTCGAACTTCAATGACCAACCGGGACGCTACCCCGGAGTCACACCGGTTCGCTACAAGGCCTCGGACGTCATCGTCCCGACCTGGCTGCCGGACAAGCCGGAAGTAAGACAGGAGCTGGCCGAGTACTACCAGGCGATTTCTCGGCTCGACCAGGGCTTGGGAGTCTTGACCAAGGCACTCAAGGAAACCGGACACTGGGACGACACGCTGATCCTGTTCCTCTCCGATAACGGACCCCCCTTCCCCGGTGCCAAGACCAACCTCTACGAACCGGGCATGAACCTGCCTCTGATCGTTCGCAACCCGCTACAGAAGACCCGAGGCGGCACGACCGATGCCCTGGTCACCTGGTCGGACATCACCCCCACAATTCTCGACTACTGCAACATCACGCCCAAACCCCGGGTGGCCTTCCCACGCGGACCCAACGGCGACCCGACTCGACGACGAAGCCCCACTCGCCCGGTGACCTTCCACGGCCGCTCGTTCCTCAAGACGCTCGACCAACCCCAGGCACCAGATTTCAACCTCGTCTTCGCGTCTCACACCTTCCACGAAATCACGATGTACTACCCGATGCGAGTCGTCATCGCCGGCCGCTACAAGTACATCTTCAACATCGCTCACCAATTGCCCTACCCCTTCGCCAGTGACCTGTATGCCTCACCCACCTGGCAAGGAGTCCTGAAACGAGGCGACTCGCTCTTCGGCAAGCGGACAGTCTATTCGTACCTGCACCGGCCGCGCCACGAATTGTACGACCTGCAGACCGATCCCGACGAAATCACCAACCTGGCCTACGAACCCGCTCACCGCGACCGACTGAAAAGCCTGCAAAACAAGCTCAAGGCCTGGCAACAAGAAACCCGCGACCCGTGGTTTCTGAAGTGGAACTACGAATAGACCTGCAGGGACCGGCTCACCGGCCAAGCCAGCGGACGGGTGACCGTCCCTACCGCAGGTTCAACGGATCCACATCAATCACCAACTCCACCGACGAGTGCTTCGGCAATTCACTCGCCGCAGACAACCACAACTCGCGGATCACCTCGGACGTCTCGGCCGCCAATTGCAGGTGGAAGCGGTAGTAGTTCTTGACTCGAGAAATCGGAGCCGGTGCCGGACCCAGAATCCGAACCGGTGCCGGATCCGGCTGTAGCCGTCTCAATACTTCGGCTACGCCACGAGCCAAATCGGCCACAGCCGCCTCGTCAGGACTCCGAAAGATCACTCGAGCCAATGACGTGAAGGGTGGCGTGAAAGTGGCTCGGCGATGAGCCAACTCGTGAACGACGAAACCGGCGTAGTCGTGGTTGCACGCCAGGCGGATGGCCGGATCGTCCGGACACGCCGACTGCACCAGAACCCGACCACCCCGGTTGCTGCGGCCCGTCCGGCCAGCCACCTGGGCGATCAACTGAAACGTTCGCTCCGAAGCCCGGATGTCCGGCTGGTGCAGCATCGTGTCCGCGTCGACCACCCCGACAAGGGTCACGTTCGGGAAATCCAGCCCCTTGGCAATCATTTGGGTGCCGAGCAGAATCTGAGCCTCGCCGCTGCGGAACTGCTCGAGTGCCCGGTCGTGACTGCCCGGTCGACGCATCGAATCACTGTCCATCCGCAATACAGTCGCCGCCGGAAACCTCGCTCGCACCTCCTCCTCCAACTTCTGTGTCCCCACTCCCAACAGCTTCAAACCCCGCTGGCCACAACCAGGACACTCGCTCGGCGGCTCGGACTGGAAATCACACAAGTGACACACCACCGCCCGACGATCGCGGTGCCAGGTCAGCGTCACGTCACAGCCACCACATCGCACCCCCTGACCGCACGCTCGACACCACACCGCCGGCGAATGTCCTCGCAGGTTCAAGAACAGAATCACCTGGCCTCGGTCGTCGAGTGCCTGCTTGATGAACGTCTCCAGACCACGGCCAATCGCCACACCCGCGCGGATGCGACGGTCGTTGCGAGTGTCCACCAATGACACCGGTGGCATTGGGCGGTCGTCGATTCGCCGAGGCAAACTCAACAACCGGTCGCCGCCCGTGTCGGCCGCCAACCAACTCTCCAACATCGGAGTCGCCGATCCCAGCACCAACGGCACACCAGCCAACTCAGCCCGACGACGTGCCACATCCCGAGTATGATACCGGGGAGTCGACTCCTGCTTGAACGTCGTCTCGTGCTCCTCGTCAATCACGATCAGGCCCAGTTGCAAGGTCGGAGCAAACACCGCACTGCGAGCACCCACGATCACATCGACTTCGCCCCGGGCAATTCTCTGCCAGTGATAATGCCTCTGAGCATCACCCAAATGACTGTGCAACACGGCCACGTTGTCGAAACGGCTGCGGAAACGACGGATTGTCTGAGGCGTCAAGCTGATTTCAGGGACCAGCACGATCGCCTGGCGACCATACGCAACCACCTCGCGGATCGCCTGGATGTAAACCTCCGTCTTCCCGCTCCCCGTCACTCCGTGCAGCAACATGGTCCGGTACGTCTGGTCACGCAGTTGACCGACGATCTCGTCCAACGCCGCCTGCTGATCCGGGTTCAATGTCAAATCCTGCTCGCGGACCACACCCTCCGACCAATCGTCCGCGTCGCCCGGATCCAGGCGACGCATCTCGACTTCCAACAGCCCCTTCTTCGTCAAACCGTCGATCGGCGAGTTCCCACACCCGGCTGCCCGAGTCAATTGATCGATCCGCATTGCAGATCCCGCCGCCTCCAATGCGTCGACCACCGCCCGCTGCTTGGCAGGCAACTGTCCCACACCCAATGCTTGGAACCGCTCAGAAAAATCCTCGGGCAGTCCCAGGAACTTCACCTGCCGCGTCCCAGCCTGCCGCTTCACTCCGGCCGGAATCACACTCTCAAGCACCTGGCCCCAACCGCAGAGATACCTCCGTGCAATCCAGGCAGTCAGCTCAAGCATCGCACTGTCGACCAGGGGAGCGGCGTCGACGATCGATTCGATTTGCTTGAGCCGTCCGAGTGTTTCGGGAGGACGCTCGAGACCGACGCAGAAACCGACTGTCGAACGATTGCCTCGACCAAACGGCACCCGGACACGCTGACCCGGCGACAGGTGATCCCGAAGTTCATCCGGGATCAGGTAATGGAATGCCGTGTCCAACGGACGATTGAATACGACACGAGCCGACAACCGATCGGCTCGCGCAGCCGCTTCCCATGCCGACGAGGGATCGGCCCGATTGTCTTCGGGAACCGGGTCCGGAGACGAATCGAAGAGGCTCTGCTGACGCGAGCAACTCAACGCACAAGGTCCTTTACTTCCGAGGGTCTGGCACGGGAGGTACGATTCTAACAGCTTCTCGTTCGGCAAACACACGAGACTCTCTCGAGAAGAAACGGCGAAACCAGAAAACGGCTCCGTAAGAACGACTCGATACTCGCACGAGACTGACATGAAACTGGGCGTCTTCGGAGGTGCGTTCGACCCGGTCCACAACGGACACCTCGTCCTTGTGTCCGAATGCCGCGAACAACTCGGACTGGATGCCGTCTGGCTGGTGCCCTGTGGCTCGCCGCCGCACAAGGACCCCCTGCAAATGGCCGACGCCAACGCCCGAATCGACATGCTCGAACTGGCGACCGCCGGGGACCCGCAACTGGTCGTCTCCCGCATCGAAGTCGACCGGCCAGGTACATCCTTCACCGTCGATACACTCGATACGATCGCCGGCGAAAACCCCGAATGCGAACTGTTCCTGCTGCTCGGAGCCGACTCGGTCAATGACCTTGTCAACTGGCACCAACCCGAACGGATCTGTGAACTGGCCAGCATCGTCGCCGTCAACCGCGGCCAGGACACCGGCGAAACACCCGTCCCAGGCTGCCACATTCACCATGTCAGCATGCCCGCCCTCGATATCACGTCGACCGATATCCGCCGGCGGATTCAAAACAGCCTCCCAATCCGACACCTCGTGCCGCGGGCCGTCGAAGCCTTTCTCGCAGAACAGTCGGTCTATGCCTGACAGACCCCGAAAATCGACTCCGCGGCCTCTCCTCTGGCACCCAATAAGCCAATATTACCACCCGACCATCGAATCACTCTCTGCAAAGGGCATCAACCAGACTTTGACCGGCCTCGGACTGGCCATCTATAATCGACCCCAGTGTCACGCCTCGTTCGAGTGCCATCGATGATCCGTATCCTCAATACGCTCAGGCAACTCTCACCGGTCGCCATCCTGCTGGCCGCGGCGCCGGCAAGCGCTATTGCACAGCAGGATGTTCCCGCCAAGCCGCTGGGCCAGTTCGTCACCATCCGCAGCCCGATCGACGACTCGGTGATCGGCCGAGTCCGTAACCTGGCTCAGGACCTGGCAATCCGCAGCGAAAAGGAAAACCGTCCGGCGGTGCTGGTGCTCGAGTTGACACCCGGCGAAAGCCCCTTCTACCAAGTGCAGGGGTTGGCGAAATTCTTGAGTTCGGCGAAGTTGACTCGGGTCAGAACCGTGGCATGGATTCCTCGGAAAGTCACCGGTCCGGTCGCTGTGGTGGCACTCGCCTGCAACGAAATCGTGATGGCACCCGACGCCAGCCTCGGAGACATCAGCCGCGGCAAACCGCTCGACGACGCCGACCGACAGTTCGTCCGAACGCTGGTCGAAAAACGGCACAACGCCAAGGTCAATTGGCCATTGGCTCGAGCCATGCTCGATCGAAATGCCGAACTGATCCAGGCGACAGTCACGACCGAAAACAACCAGGTCCAGCTCCGAATGGTCGGGCCGAGCGAATTGAAACTGCTGCAGGAAAACATGCCGGGTGCGACGATCGAAACCAACCGCATCAAGGACGCCGGCGACCAGGGCATCTTCTTCGGCGAACAGGCCCGGTCGATGGACCTGCTGGTCAGCCAGACCGCCGAAGCCCGGTCCGACGTCGCCTCAATCTACCGACTGCCTGCCATCGCCATGCGAGAAAAAACTCAGGCCTCCGGAACACCCGAAGTGCTGCTGATCCGGATCGAAGGCATCATCGAACCCCTGATGCAGAACTTCTTCAACCAACAACTCAGACGGGCTCGATCCGAAAACATCGACATCATCATCATCGAAATCGACTCGCCCGGCGGATTGCTCGGAACAGCCGAAACCATGGCCGACGACATCGCGGCCTTGGAACAGGACGGCATCCGCACCGTCGCCTGGATCCCTCGTGAAGCCATCAGCGGTGCCGCAATCATCGCGCTGGGCTGCGACGAAATCTACATGCACCCCGACGCTCGAATCGGCGACGCAGCACCCATCGAAGCCAAGGACGGAGCCTTCGAGCGGGCACCCGAAAAAGTGCTCAGCTACACCCGCACACTGCTTCGAACACTCGCCGAAAAAAAAGGACGACCACCTGCCATCGCCGAAGCCATGGCCGACAAGGACCTCGAAGTCTTCGAAGTGATCAACCCGAAGACCGGAGAAACCGAGTTCAAGACCGAGGCGGAATTGCACGATGCCAACGTGGAATTCGGGAACAAGCGACTGGTTGCCGAATCACGCAAGGACAACCTGCTGACGGTCAACGGACGACGGGCTCATGAACTGAAACTCGCCGAACCACCTGTGTCCGGTCGTGAAGAACTCAAACAACGGCTGGGGATCCCGGCAGCAACCGAGTTGAAACAGATTCAAAGGACCTGGGTCGACAACCTCGCGTTTGTGCTCAGTGGCAGCGGAGCCGCCTTCATGCTGTTCTTCTTCGGATCGATCCTCGTCTATCTCGAACTGCACACCACCACCGGCCTCTGCGGCATCGGATCGGCACTCTGCTTCACCCTGTTCTTCTGGGCACGCTGGGGCGGTACCGCCGGCTGGCTCGAACTCGCGCTGTTCCTGCTCGGACTGGCACTGATCGCCATCGAAATCTTCCTCGTGCCCGGGTTTGGAGTGTTTGGAGTCTCTGGTGGCATGCTCGTGTTCGTCTCGCTCGTGATGGCCTCGGCCACCATGACCGCCTCGTTCAGCGTCGACGGACTACATCGATTCACCGCACCCACGGCCACGCTGATGGGATCGCTGATCACCGTGATCGGGGTGGCCGTCATCATCAGCCACTACCTGCCCCAAATGCCGCTCCTGAGACGCATCGTGCTCGAACCGCCGGGTGCCTCGGGCCTCGCCTTCGACCCGCAACTCGCCGGTCAACTCGACCCCGCAGGACTGCTGATCGCAGACTCCGCATTGATCGGGCAGATCGGTGGAGCCATCAGCGTGCTCAGACCATCCGGAAAAGCCCGCATCGCTGACAACCTCGTCGATGTCATCAGCGATGGACCGTTCATCAGCCCCGGAGCAGCGGTCGAAGTGGTTCGCGTCGAAGGCAACCGGGTCTTCGTCCGCGAAAGCGACCAATCGGCCTGATGACCCAGGGACTGGCTCGCCGGCCGCGACAGCGGCCAGGTGCCTGTCCCAAACCTGTAACACTCTCGTGTTATCGGCATCCAAACTGAATATCCAAGACTGGCACCTCCCGCCTAAGGCGGGCTGTGCCAGTCGCCCCGCCCGCCAACCCGTTGGGCGTTGCAACTTCAAGAAGGATTGCTAGAGTAGCCGACTTGGGAAGGAATCGGCCCACCGATCTCGATGACGGGACGGAGGAACGGGGAGGAGCCCCGAAGATCCGAGAAACCCGTTTTGTTCGTGGTGTGTGAATGTCGATTACCCGGGAACGCAAGACCGAGTTGATTCAGGAATTCCGCCGAGATGAAGCGGATACGGGATCGGCGGAATTGCAGATCGCGGTGTTGACCGAGCGGATCAAAAACCTGACCGTGCACCTGAAATCGCACGTCAAGGATCATGGCAGCCGACGTGGACTGCTGGCTCTGGTCAGTCGCCGCCGAAGACTGCTCGACTACCTCGACAAAACAGACCATCCAAAGTACCGCTCACTGATCGAACAGTTGAGTATTCGTAAATAGTGCCGGCGGTCCGGACGTGTGGACCATCGACCCGATCAGTCTCCGGGATGCTCCCGGATCCGCGAATCGCATGAGCATAGTGTTTTTCGTGAGTGCCCAGAGCACTTCGAATACAAGACCACATAGTTGGTAGGGAAATTGGACGTGAAGAAGATTGTATCGTGTGAAATTGGTGGACGGACACTGAGCTTGGAAACAGGCGAATTGGCCAGACAGGCCGCCGGTGCTGTCATGGTTCGTTACGCAGACACCGTCGTGTTCGTCGCCACGCAGGACGGAACACCACGACGTGGCATCGACTTCTTTCCGCTGACAGTCGATTACCGCGAACGCTTTGCCGCAGCTGGCAAGTTCCCCGGTGGATTCCTGAAGCGAGAAGGACGACCCACGACGCGGGAAATCCTCACCGCTCGACTGACCGATCGGCCCATCCGCCCGATGTTCCCAAAAGGGTACAAGGACGAAATCCAGGTGATGGCCAACGTGCTGGCCGTCGATCCTGAACAGGATCCCGATGTTCACGCCATCACCGGCGCCAGCGCCGCCCTGATGATCGCACCCTCCATCCCCTTCCAGGGACCGCTCGCCGCCGTGCGAGTCGGAAAAGTCGACGGACAACTCATCGTCTTTCCCACGCTCGAACAAACTGCCGAAGGCACGCTCGACCTGATCGTCGCCGGGAACCTCGAGAGCGTGTTGATGATCGAGGGCTTTGCCAAGCAAATGCCCGAAGACGAAATGCTCGAAGCCATACTGTTCGCTCAAACCAACATCGTTGCCATCTGCGAGCTGCAGATGAAACTGGTCGCCGAACTCGGTGTCGTCAAGGACGAGTACGAAGCGGCTGGTGAGAACCCGCTGCTGGCCTCGATCCGCGCCGATGGCTTCGCACGGCTGAAAACCGCCATGCAAAGCAACGTGAAGGTCGAACGACACGAACAGACCAAGGCGCTCAAGGACGAACTGATCGGAAAACTCTTCCCGGAAGACGCCGAAGAAACCGCCAATGGAGCCACCCGAGGTGACTTCAAGGACGCCTTCCACGACCTCGAACAACTCGTCGTCCGAGACCTGATTCTCAACGACAAGACGCGGCTCGATGGCCGAAGCATGAACGACCTGCGTGAAATCAACTGCAGCGTCGACCTGTTGCCTCGAGTGCACGGCTCGGCCGTCTTCACCCGAGGCGAAACTCAGTCGGTCTGCACCATCACCCTCGGCACACCACGTGACACTCAACGAATTGACGGGCCGGTCGAGGAATATGAGAAGCGATTCATGCTCGACTACAACTTCCCGCCGTACTCGGTCGGAGAATGTCGCATGATCCGCGGACCCGGTCGGAGAGAAATCGGACACGGGGCACTGGCCGAACGCAGTGTGGCCTCGATCCTGCCCGACTCCGAAGCGTTTCCCTACACCATTCGAGCCATCTCGGATATCACCGAATCGAATGGATCCAGTTCGATGGCCAGTGTCTGCAGCACCACGCTGGGACTGATGGCCGCCGGAGTCCCCATCCTGCAGCCCGTCGCTGGCATCTCGATCGGCGTCGTCGCCGAACCGGACGGCCGCTTCGAATTGCTGACCGATATCCTCGGAGACGAAGATCACTTCGGAGACATGGACTTCAAGATCGCCGGTAGCCAAATCGGGATCACCGGCATCCAACTCGATCTCAAGATCAAAGGCATCTCCAAGGACATCATCGTCGCCACCCTGGCCCAAGCCAAGGAAGCTCGACTGAATATCCTTCGCTCCATGCTCGGAACACTCTCGCAACCGCGAGCCGAAATCTCCGAGTATGCTCCGCGACTCGAACGCACTCAGATCGATCCCGAAAAGATCGGACTGCTGATCGGACCCGGAGGAAAAACCATCCGAGCGATCCAAGAAGAAACGTCGACTCAGATTGATATCCAGGAAGACGGCACAGTCACTGTCTCCTCGACCGACGGAGCCGCCGCTCAGGCAGCACTCGCACGCATCGAAGCACTCACCGAAGAGGTCAAGGTCGGCCGCATCTACAGCGGAACCGTCTCGTCGGTCAAGGACTTCGGCGTCTTCATCGAAATCGCACCCGGTAAGGATGGACTCTGCCACATCAGCGAACTCGCCGATGGCTTCGTCAAATCTGTCGCCGATGTCTGCAAGGTGGGCGACAAGATGGAGGTCAAGGTGATCGCCGTTGATGACCAGAACCGAGTCAAACTGTCGCGACGAGCCGTTCTGGCCGAAGCCGCCGGAAGTGACGATGCGACGGAATCCACCGCTGGCGATGCCGGTGGTAGTGACGACGGAGGCGACGACAGCCAGGAGTGACGGCGATCGACCCGCAGGAACGCCAAGAACTGCTGTCTCGGTATGCCGAGAGATATGCGGAAATCGCCAGCCTGGCCGGTGGCCTTGCTCACGAAATCCGTAATCCTCTCTCGACCATCTCGATGAACCTCGAACTGCTCGTCGAAGACCTCGTCGGCTCCGAAGATGCTCGCGATCGCCGGATGCTCGATAAGCTGTACACCGTCCAGTCCGAGTGCAGTCACTTCGAAACAATCCTCGACGCCTTCCTGCAGTTCGCTCGAGTCGGCACGCTCGAACTCGTTCCCGTTAACCTCAATGACCTCGTCACTTCGTTCCTCGACTTCTACCGGCCACAGGCCGATGACGCCGGGATCGAAATCTCCCCGCACCTCGAACCCGGACTTCCCGAAGTCGACGGCGATGACGCCGTGCTCAGACAAATGCTCATGAACCTCTGCCGCAACGCCGCCGAGGCGATGCCCCAGGGAGGCCGCTTGGAAATCCAGACGGCCGTCGAACTCAACCACGTCGCACTCGTCGTGATCGACAATGGACACGGCATCGATCAGACCGCGCGGGAAAAAATCTTCGACGCGTTCTTCTCGACCAGACCCTCCGGTAGTGGCCTCGGACTGCCGACGGTCCGTAAAATCGCTCAGGCACACCACGGTACAATCAGCTGCGAAAGTGAACCCGGACAAGGCACCAAATTCACCATCACTCTGCCCGTCCGGTCCGACAACCCGACAACACCGTCATGAACAACTTGCCCCAACACGAACAACTTGTCGACGATACCGCCGAAACGACCGGCCCGCCCATCCGCGTGCTCGTCGTCGATGACGACGAACCACACGCCCAGGCCGTCGCCGAAAGTCTGCACCGAGTCGGCTACGAATGCACCATCGAAGTCTCCGGCGAAGACGGTGCGGCTCGGATCGAAAGTGACCACTTCGATGTCGTCGTCACAGACTTGATGATGGGCGACCTCGATGGACTCGCTCTGCTGCAGAAAACCAAGGAAGAACTGCCCAACGCCGAAGTGATCCTGCTCACCGGACACGCCTCCGTTCAGTCGGCACTCGCCGCCGGGCAGGCCGGCGCGTCGATGTACCTCACCAAACCACTCGATATCAACGAACTGCGATCCGCCGTCAAAAAAGCCTCCACACGACTCCGACTGCTGCGACGAAACGCTGAACTCGCTCGACGACTCGACGAACGATTCGGCTTCGAAGGTGTCATCGGTAACAGCCCGTCCATGAACCGACTCATCGACCAACTCAAACACGTCGCACCCACCAACAGCACCGTGCTCATCGAAGGCGAAAGTGGGACCGGCAAGGAACTCGTCGCTCGAGCACTCCACCAAAACAGCGACCGGAAATCCAAACCGTTCGTCCCGCTCAATATCTCGGCACTGCCCGAAAGTATTCTCGAGAGTGAGTTGTTTGGACACGAGGCGGGAGCGTTCACGGGAGCCATCGGTCAGAGGATTGGGAAATTCGAGTTTGCCAACGGCGGCACACTGTTCCTGGATGAGGTTGGGGAAATGCCCCACGAGACTCAGATCAAACTGCTCCGAGTCCTCGAAGACCGAAAAGTGGCCAGGATCGGGGCCAACGAAGAGATTTCCGTCAACGTCAGGATGGTCGCGGCGACCAATGCCAACCTGCAGAAAGCCGTCAAAGAGGGTCGGTTCCGAGAAGACCTGTACTACCGCATCGCCGTGGTCACCATCGACCTGCCACCACTCAGAGAACGACGAGCCGATGTGCCCCTGCTGATCGATCACTTTCGCAAGGAATTCGCCGAAGCCTACGGACGCGATGTGCCCGATGTCTCACGCGCCGCACGACAGGCACTCATCGCTCACGACTGGCCCGGTAACATCCGACAACTTCGGAATACCATCGAACGCATGCTCGTGCTCGACTCCGATGGACTGCTCGATGTCGACGACCTGCCCGATGACATCGTGCCCGCCAACGATGGCGATGCCGACACAACTCGCAGTTTCAGCGGCGCCGATGGACTCGTCGGTCGACCACTCACCGAAGTCGAACGCTTCTATATCGAACAGGCCCTCGCACTCGTCGACGGCAAACGAGAAGACGCTGCCGCACTTCTGGGTATTGGAGAACGGACGCTTTATCGTAAAATCAAGGAATACGGACCGAATCAGTGATTCCGCGCGGAACCTGATTACACGCCGCAGTGTTCATATACAAGCCAATATCGGGACGGGCCTTGGAACAACTCTCCATGTTTGCACATTTCACTCACTGCCTGACCGCCTTGCTGCTGGCTGCACTGCAAATGCCGGCCGGATCCATCGAGGCTGCAGAACCGGTTCCGGCCGCAGACGTGTCGGCCGAGATCGACCGGTTGCTCGATGCCGAAATCGCCGCCGGCGGCGGCACTCCGGCTCGGCTCACAACCGACAACGACTTCCTGAGACGAATCACACTCGATCTCGCCGATCGACTCCCCTCGCCCGGAGAAGCCACTCTGTTTGGACTCGATCCCGACTCCAACAAACGCTCGAAACTGATCAGCGAATTTCTCGATTCCTCGGACTTCGATACCGCCCAGGCTCGCTACTGGCGCGATGTTATCTTTTCTCGAGCCACCGAAGTCCGCAGTCGATTGATGGTCAACACCTTCCAGACCTGGATGACCGAACAGTTCCAGCAAAGACAGGGGTGGGACAAGATCGTCGACAGCCTGCTGACCGCCACCGGGGACGTTCGCGAAAACGGAGCCACCGCACTGCTGTTCGCTCAGGGCGGCCAAGCCGCCGAACTGGCTGCCGAAACGTCTCGCATCTTCCTCGGGATACAGATTCAGTGTGCCAATTGCCACGACCATCCCACTGACACCTGGAAACGCATCCAGTTTCACCAGCTCGCCGCGTTCTTTCCTCGAGTTCGCGTGCGACCGGTACGCGATTCGACGCCGCGAACCTTCGAA
>CAVOEV010000058.1:0-20797 GCA_963694825.1 Planctomycetota bacterium | reverse complement strand
GCTGCTTTTGGTCGCCTGTGCCTTCGGGTTGCAGAGTTGCCAGAAGACGTCCGGTGAGGACGATGCCGGATCGTTCCGGGACGTGGGCCTGGTTCTCAAGTTGCCGGACACCGACGCGAAGCGTTCTGCCCCCCCCGAGACGTCGACGAACGTGTCTGAGCCCGACACGCAACCGCTGGCCGAATCCGAGACCCGTGACAGCCCGACCGTCGCCGGACTGCTCGACCTGCCCGAATCGGCCTCGCCACAAATCCTCGGCCCCGGAGCCAGTCTGCCCACTTCGCCACTGGCCAATCCCTCGCAACTGCTCCCCGGCAGCACGATCAACAAGGCTCACCCACTCGCCGGACTCAAGCAGGGTGAAACCCGGTTCCTGGGCATCCGCGACAGTGGCACTCGTTTCGTCTACGTGCTCGATCGGTCCGGCAGTATGGACCAGGAACACGCCCTGCAAGTCGCCAAGGCCGAACTGGTCACCAGCCTGCAACACCTCGATGACACACAACAGTTCCAGGTCATCTTCTACAACACGAACCACCGACTGCTGACTCTCGGTGGACGCAACACCCTGCACTACGCCACCGACATCAACAAAACGCTCGCTCGACAACAGATCGCTCGAGTGACCCCCGACGGTGGAACGTTGCACTACCCGGCCCTGGCCAAGGCACTGGCCCTGGAACCCGAGGTGATCTATTTCCTGACCGATGCCGATGCGAACTCCGCCATCCACCCCGAAGACATGGAAAGACTGTCTCGACGGAACCGCGGACGAACTCGAATTCACGCCATCAAGTTCGGACTCGGAGCCGAATTAACCACCACCCACTACGTCAAGAAACTCGCCCTTCAGAACGGCGGGCGGTACCGCTACCGTGACATCAAGACCTTCTCGGCCATCATCACACCCCGCTGACCGCCAGCGATGTCCTCGACCTCGCCTCGGCACCCGGTTGGCCCGCCCGAGGGTCGTTGGGCCCCTCGTCTGGCTGGCTGTCCATCTGGCCATCGCGGCCTGCCCGCCGCAGGCCACCGCTCAGGGACGCGATCGCGTTGTTGTCAGCCAGCCCGACAAACCCGGCCGATTGACTCATGTTGGAGACATCACCGAATACAACGCGGTCGAATTGGTGATCTCGGCACGAGGCCGAAGCCAACCGTGGCGGATTCCTCTCAAACGCATCGTCTCGGTCACACCCGTCCGCTCCCAACACCACCACGCCGCCCTCGAACAACTCAAACACAACCAAACCGATCTCGCCGAACGGTCATTCCGAAAGGCACTCCAAACCGCTTCGAAGAAATGGGTCCGCCGCGAACTGCTCGCCGGACTCGTCCGCTGTGCACTTCGCTCGGGTGACTATCGCCAGGCCGGAGCCCACTTCCTGAACCTCACCGAAGGCACCACCAAGTCGCGACACGTTTCACTCGTACCGCTGGACTGGAGAACGCAGGGAACCGTCGATGCGGCGGTGGCGAGCGAGGCTCGAGCGTGGTTGGGTCGCGGCTCGGATATCGCCACCCTGCTGGCCTGCAGTCACCTGCTGAGAGATTCGGCTTACTCTCGCGAGGCCGAAACGCAGTTGCGCCGACTGAGAATATCGACCGACTCGCAGGTCCGCGGACTGGCCGTGGCACAGTGCTGGCGAGCCGATCTCCGGTCCGAAACACCCACCCCGAAAATGCTCGACTCCTGGACCCGACACGTGCTGTCACTGCCGGTGGAATTCCGAGGCGGAGCGTGGTACGTCGTCGGACGGGCTCGCTTCCAACGCAGACAACTCGAACCGGCCGCCGCCGCACTGATGTGGACCTCGCTCACTTGCCGGGACGACCGGTTCCTCGCCGCACAAGCCACTCAATTCGCCGCCGATGCACTGCTCGGCGATAACCAACCAGCCGCCGCACAAACGCTCTATCGTGACCTCAGACGACGCTTCGCCGGCACGCCCGCTGCCAGAGAATCTGCCACCTCTCCCAAAACGCCACCAACCACGAGACGCAACTCGAAATGACCGCCCTTCGCTTCCCAGACATCACCGTCGCCACACTCGTCGCCGCACTCGTGTGCACGTTCTGCCATTCGGCTCACTCTCAAACACCAACCGCTCAGCCAGACAGTTCCAAGACCTCAGCCAGCCCCGCGACGTCGCCCGCTCGAACACCGTCGGCTGCCGGAGCTTCTGCGGAACCCGTTACCGACAACGGCATGACGCTCAGGCAACTGCTCCGAGCCGGAGGCAGCATCGGGTTGGTCATTCTTGGACTGTCGATGGCCATGGTGGCGTTGATCGTCGAGCACCTGCTGACGATCCGACGCGGGTCCTTAATGCCCGACGGACTGGCCGAATCAGTCGCCGCCATGGTCGCCACCGGCCGCTTCGCCGAAGCCGATCAGCTTTGCCGAGAACAGCCCAGTTTCCTGGGTGCCGTCCTCGCCGAAGGTCTGGCCGAGGCACCCCTGGGGTATCGCGCGGTCGAGAAGTCGATGGAAGATGCCAGTGCCGAACGGGCCGCTCGCCTGTTCCGGAAAATCGAATACCTCTCCGTCATCGGCACACTCGCGCCGATGCTCGGACTGTTGGGAACCGTCTGGGGCATGATCGTCGCCTTCCAAGAATTCGCCACTAAGCTCAACCCGCCCGTCAGCGAACTCGCACCGGGCATCTACCAGGCACTGGTCACCACGCTGATGGGACTCGGTGTCGCCGTGCCCGCTCTGGCCGCCTTTGCCATCTTTCGTAACCGCATCGATGAACTGGTGGCCGAAGCCAGCCTGCGAGCCGAACACGCCTGGGCCGGTTTCAAACGTGCCAGCCTCGGCCGAGGCACAACTGACGGCCGACGCAAAACCACAAGCGAAACTGCTGCCGGGACTCGAAGCGATTCGGGAACACAACGGCGTGTGCCGCCGGTGGCGATCGAACGCCCCGAGGAGCCTTCCGAATGAGAATCCCCATTCGGGCCCGGCGGATGGGCATCTCGCTCGACCTCACGCCGCTCATCGATATCGTCTTCCTGCTCGTGATCTTCTTTCTCGTCGCCAGCCAAACGGCGAGAAACGAGTCGAACGAAAAGGTCGAACTGCCACTGGTCGGCCAGGCTACCGACAGCCGGGACCAGGTCACCAGGCGACTCGTCGTCACCGTCACATCAGACCAGTCTCTCCATGTCGGCGGACAGGTTGTCACGCTCGAACAGGTCACCGGGCTGCTCGAGCGTGCTCGGGCGGAATCGGCTGCGGGTGATTATGAAGTGCGGATTCGAGGCGATCGGCGGGTTCCGTTTCGGGTTGTCGAACCGCTGATGGTCGCATGTGCCCAGGCCGGAATCACCCGAATCGGCTACGCCGTACTGCCCCGTTGATGCCACCGGCCCCCCCGGAAACCCAATCCCACATCGCGTTCACGACAACCGCATCCCACAGACACGACCGACCATGCGAATCCCCTCGGCCCACCACGACCGCCAGCGAGACGACAGCCAGGCGATGACTCCTTTGATCGATGTCGTGTTCCTGCTGCTGATCTTCTTTGTCTGTGCTTCGACCGACCAGGTCCGCGAAAGTCTGCTGCCGACGGAACTTTCGGGAGGCTCGATCGCATCGCCTGAAACCGACCCGGCGCCACAACCGCTGGGCGAAGCGTGGGTGCGGGTTCACGCCGCAGGCCAGGACGGTTCGGGTCCAAGCATCGAGGTCGAAGGCCGGTCGTTTTCCGGCCCCCGACGCCACCAACTGCTCGCGTCCTTCCTCAAGACTCTCGCCTCGACCGCTCCGCAACTGCCGGTGATTCTGGACATTGAACCCGAGGTATCATTGGGCGAAGCGTTGGCCACCTACGACGCAGCCCGGTCGGCCGAATTCGATGCCATTCACTTTGCCGTCGACCCGCCCGCTTCCGACCCGAAGACCCGGTAGGGCCGCTCGGATCCCAGCGACTCGACCGTCCTCCGTTCTCTTGAAGTCCCCATGCCCATCTGGCATAGTTCAGCGTTTGAGCCGGAGTCTGCGTGGCTTCCGGACATGGACTGTATAACGGTTTCCGGTCCCGGGTTGCGGCGACTGTCGTCTGGTACGACAGAAACCCTGCAACGACGGTACTGGTGACATTGGTTTGAGTGTGACGGACGGACGACCGACCTGGCACGACGCCGGGAGCCTGGACACCACGATGATCCCCACCCTGGCCGACACCGCGACGACGATCCAGTCGCAGCTCGAAGGATGGGAACTCAGCGAAAGCTGGGCGATGTTCCTCGCGGCGGTGATCCACGTGGCACTGGTCGCCGGGTTCTTCGGTTTGCCGGCCGGCATCTTCATCTGGTCCGAACGGAAAATTTCGGGCCGGATCCAGGACCGACTCGGTCCGACCCGTGTCGGAGGCAAGTTCGGCTGGCTGCAGGCTCTGGCCGACGGCGGCAAGTTGATCCAAAAGGAAGACCTGGTCCCGGCCGACGCCGACGGACCGCTGTTCCGACTGGCCCCCTACGTGGTGGTCGTCAGCTCCCTCGCCGCTCTCATGTTCCTCCCCTTCTCCGACGGCTGGATCGCCGTCAGCCTCGACATCGGCCTCTATCTCATGCTGGCCGTCATGTCGTTGGAAGTGATCGGAGTAATCCTGGCAGGGTACGCCAGTGGCTCGAAGTGGGCGTTGTTCGGCGGCATGAGAGAAGCGGCTCAGATGGTCAGCTACGAGATCCCCATGTCGATCTGCGTGGTGATTCCCGTCATCACCGCCGGTTCGCTGAATCTCAACGAAATCGCCGCCATGCAAAGTGGCTGGGCCGCCAACTGGATCCTCTTCAACGACCCCTTCACCTTCGCCGCCTTCTTCATCTACTTCGTCTGTGCCACGGCCAGCTGTAAGCGGGCTCCGTTCGACCTCGCAGAAGCCGAAAGTGAATTGGTGGCCGGCTTCCTGACCGAATACAGCGGATTTCGCTGGAGCCTGTTCTTTTTGGCCGAATACGCCAGCATGTTCGCCGTCTGCGGCATCGCCGTTCTGTTGTTCCTCGGCGGCTGGCACACCGGAATCCCCGGACTCGACACCCTGCTCGATGGACCCCGCTATGCCTCGGACAGCTTTGTCTTCGGCTGGCTGGCCAACCTGCTGGGCTTCACCGTCTTCTTCGTCAAGGCGTCGCTGCTGGTCTGCGTGCAAATCTGGATCCGCTGGACGCTGCCGCGTCTGAGAATCGATCAGGTGATGATGACCTGCCTGAAGTACCTGGTCCCGATCAGTTGCGTGCTGTTTTTGGGTGCGGTGGTCTGGCCCCTGGTGACACTGTCATTCACCGGCCACACGACCTGGGGCTCGCCGACCGGCAACCGAGCGGCTCCGACCATGCGGCTGGAATCTCATGGCAACTCGTCCACGCCGACAAAAATCACTCCACTGGCCGCTTCGCACTCGAGCGAGGACTCCGACCAATGACCGAACAGACACTGTTTTGGATCTTCGCGATCCTGGCCGGAGGTGGTGCCATCGGAGTGGTCATTCTGCAGGACATCGTCCGCATGGCCTTCTCGCTGATCATCTCGCTCGGCTCGACCGCCGGGCTGTTCTTCCTGCTGGGTGCCGACTTCGTCGCCGCCACGCAACTGCTCGTCTATGTCGGCGGCACGCTGGTGCTGCTGATCTTCGGAGTGATGCTGACCGCCAGTGGGCCGTTCCGGCGAATCCGGATGTCCACCGGAGAAACCCTGCTCGGAGCCGCTGTCGGATTGCTGTTCTTTTCGGTCATCGCCTTCACTGTGCTCAGCGTCAATTGGCAGGCTGTGCCGAGTTACCGGGAAGTGGCCGGTTCGCCCAGCAAACAGACCGGGAACACCTCACGAGCCATCGGCCTGCGACTCGTCGGTATCCCTGCCGACAGCACCATCGGACTGCACGGCGGCCGAGGCAGCAACACCGGCTACCTGCTGCCGTTTGAAATCGTCTCGGTCCACCTGCTGGTGGTCCTCGTCGGTGCCGCCTACCTGGCTCGAGCCAAACGGCGGGAATCGACCGACGCTGAGCCGGAGGACGCCTAGGACATGGACATTGGACTCAACGACTACCTGCTGATCGGCGCTGTGATGTTCGTCAGTGGAGTGGTCTGCATGGCCACCAAGCGGAACGGGATCGCCGTGCTGATGGGAGTCGAACTGGTGCTCAACGGTGCCAATATCAACTTCGTCGCCTTCGCACGCTACACCAACCTCGGACTCGATGGCCAAGTTGTCTCGCTGTTTGTCATCGTACTCGCCGCCGCCGAAGCCGCCGTCGCACTGGCTATCGCCTTGAACTTCTACAACAACCACCAAACTATCGACATCGACCAAGGCAATCGACTCAAAGGCTGATCACACACAACCAGTCACTTCCAGACAACTCATTCCACTCGCGACCAACCCGGAACCACGATGGACATCAAGGCCTGCCTGCTGACCACCGCGTGGCTGCTGCCTCTCGTCGGCTTCGCCGTCGAGATCTTCGGCGGCTACTGGTCGCATCATGCACCCGGCGGCCGATTCAAAACACGACTCCCCGCCTATCTCTCCGTCGGCTGCATCGGAACCGGCTTCCTGCTTAGCCTCACAGCTCTGATTCTCGGCGTCTCCGACTTCGACCTCTCGCTCTGGGAGTCGGCCGATCACGGATCACAACACAGCCAATCTCATCAAACGACTCAGGCAGTCGCACAGTTCAACGTCGAAGACTCCGCACACCCAGACTCCGCACACCCAGACTCCACACACGCAGATTCCACACACGCAGATTCCACACACGCAGATTCCACACACGCAGATTCCACACACGCAGATTCCACACACGCAGATTCCACACACGCAGACTCCACACACCCAGACTCCGCACACGAATCGAAAACCCAGTACGTCAGCGGCAGTTTCTACGAACTGGCCCGTTTCGGTAACCTGAGACTCGCGATCGACTACTACATCGACAGCCTGACCCTGGTGATGTTCACCATGGTCACGCTGATCGCCACCTGCATCCACGTCTTCGCCATCGGGTACATGGATGACGAGCGGACCGAAGACCACGTCGACCACGAGGTGCATCTGGCAGACGGATCGCACCTACATCGACCCGGTCGCTACTACCGCTTCTTCGCCTACCTCTCGCTGTTCTGCTTCTCGATGCTCGGACTCGTCCTGGCCGGCAACATCTTCATGGTGTTCGTCTTCTGGGAACTGGTCGGCATCTGCAGCTACCTGCTGATCGGCTTCTACATCGAACGCCACTCGGCCTCGACCGCGGCGAACAAGGCCTTCATCGTCAACCGGGTCGGCGACTTCGGCTTCATCATCGGACTGATGATCCTGATCACCTCGTTCGGCACCTTCAACTTCACCGCCTACAACGACCACATCGACTCGAGCGAACCGGGTCTCTTTGACATGATCCGGGGCTCGGATGGAGCCATCTCTGTCAGCGACACTGCCACCACAGCCATTGCAGCCAACTCGGGCGAATCCGGCGACTCGACCGACAGCGGAGCATCCGGCCGAGTCGTCACGTTTGCTCGAGCCAACGGATCCTACAAGTCGATCCCCTACTGGCTGCTGGTCACCGCCGGACTGGGCATCTTTGCCGGCTGCGTGGGCAAGAGTGCCCAGTTCCCGCTACAGACCTGGTTGCCCGACGCGATGGAGGGTCCGACCCCGGTTTCGGCACTGGTTCACTCGGCCACGATGGTCGCGGCCGGAGTCTACCTGGCCGGTCGGTTCTTCCCGGTCTTTCTGCCCGAAGTGCTCCTGACAATCGCCTACACCGGAGCGATCACGCTGTTCGTGGCGGCGACGATCGCGGTGGTGGCCACCGACATCAAACGCGTGCTGGCCTACTCGACCATCAGCCAACTGGGCTACATGATGCTGGCCATCGGCCTCGGCGGTTGGCTCGCCGGCCTGTTCCACCTGATCACTCATGCCTTCTTCAAGTCCCTAATGTTTCTCGCCTCGGGCAGCGTCATCGTTGGCTGTCACCACGAACAAGAAATGTCCCGGATGGGCGGGTTGCGGAAGAAGATGCCGGTGACCGCCTACACGATGCTCGTCGGAGTGATCGCGATCTGCGGGCTGGCGATCCCCCTGCACTGGATCATCCCTGGCTTCTCGGGAGGCTACGACATTGCCTTCTCGGGATACCACTCCAAGGACGCGATCATCGCCACGGCTCTCACCTACGCCAATCTGAACCCGATCCACCTGCTGCTGTTCCTCGCCCCGTTGATCACAGCCGGCATCACTGCCTTTTACATGTTCCGGCTGTGGTTCTACACCTTCGCCGGCACACCTCGCGACCAGGAACTCTACGACCACTGCCACGAATCGCCGCGAGTCATGACCATTCCGCTGGTGATCCTGGCCGTGTTTGCGATGTTCTGTGCGATCGGAGGCGAGGAGGGGCCGCTGTTCAACCTGTTGGGTGCTTCAGAAACTCACGTCACCGACGTCGCCGGTTCGGGCATCGACCTGCCCACTCATTCCGACATCTCCCAGTTCCACGGACAGGCCGGCATGCTGGCACTGCTTGTCGCCGGACTCGGCACACTGCTCGCCTACCTGATGTACTGCCGCCGCCAACCCGACCCGTCTCTGATCAAACGCCAGTTCGCTGCCACGCACGAGTTCCTGACCGAGAAGTGGCGATTCGATGAACTCTACGACACCATGTTCGTCCGACCCGTCCACGTCATCGCGGCCTGGTTCGCTCGGTTCGACCTCAGCATTCTCGACGGGATCATCCACGGGTGTGCGCGATCGGCTGTCGTCGTGGCCGGTTGGGATCGTAAATTCGACGAAGGCGGAATCGACCGACTCATCGACTGGGTCGCCGAAAAGACCCAAGACGTCGGCCGGGCCCTGCAGGCCGTGCAGACCGGACGCCTGCGTCAATACGTTATGTTTATCGCACTGGGCGTCATCGCGCTCTTTGTCCTGATCTTCGCTCTCTTCCCACTCTTCCACCAAACCTGATCAACGGCCTCTCCGAAAACGGGCAACTCGCCCCGACCAGGAAGCTGACACGCCATGGACTTCTCGACTCTGCTACCCACCCTGATCATCTTCGCTCCCACCTTGGGCGCACTGGCCTTGGTGCTGATGCCCAAGGACAATGAGGACTCTCTGAGGTATACGGCTCTGGCCGTTACCGCAGTTACGTTCTTGCTGACCATCGCGCTACTGCCCGGCTACGACTCCAGCAATGCCAACATGCAGTACCAGGTCAAGGTCGAGTGGATTCCCAACTGGAACATCTATTACCAGCTGGGGCTGGATGGCATCAGTCTGCCGCTGGTGCTGTTGACCAGTTTCATCTCGCTGTGGGCCATGGTCGCCTCGTGGAGCATCACCAAGCAGATCAAGGGGTACCTGATCCTGTTCCTGCTGCTGGAAACCGGGATGCTCGGCGTCTTCATGGCGACCGACTTCTTCCTGTTCTACGTCTTCTGGGAAGTCATGCTGCTGCCGATGTACTTCCTGATCGGCATCTGGGGCGGGCCTCGCAAGGAATACGCCGCGATCAAGTTCTTCCTGTTTACACTCTTTGGCAGCGTGTTGATGCTCGTGGCCCTGCTGATGATCTACTTCAACAGCAGCTATGGCGACGAACACATCTTCGACCTCGTGCTGCTGGCCGACGCGGCCCAGAGCCAGGGCGGACTGCTCGGAGGCGACCTGCAGCCGTGGGCCTTCTGGCTATTGTTCATTGGCTTCGCCATCAAGATCCCCAGCGTCCCGCTGCACACCTGGCTACCCGACGCTCACGTCGAAGCCCCCACGCCGATCAGCATGATCCTGGCCGGTGTGCTGCTGAAAATGGGCGGCTACGGCATCCTGCGAATCGCGTTCCCACTCTGCCCCGAAGCCGTCCTGTCGGGCAGCACTGTGCTTGTGGCCATCGGAGTCATCAGCATCATCTATGGCGCGTTCGCCGCCATGGCTCAGACCGACTTCAAACGCCTGGTCGCCTACAGCTCGGTCAGCCACATGGGCTATGTCGTGCTCGGCATCGGAGTCGTCGGGATCGCCTCCGATGGCGGCTCGGACTACTGGCAAATGGGCATCAACGGGGCCATGTTCCAGATGATCGGACACGGAGTCTCCTCGGCTGGCATGTTCTTCATGGTCGGAGTCGTCTACGACCGGGTGCATCACCGGAACATCAACGAGTTCGGTGGACTCGCCGCACGCATGCCGCTCTACACCGGACTCTCGGCCGGCATCTTCTTCGCCGGACTCGGGCTGCCCGGACTGTGCGGCTTCATCGGAGAAGTCTTCGTCGTACTCAGCGTCTGGCAGTTCAGCAAAATCCTCGCCATCATCGCCGCCTCGGGTGTCATTCTCACCGCCGGATACATTCTCTGGACACTCCAACGAGTCTTCCTCGGAGCCGAATACAAGGGCCCGCATGGTGACGCCCTGGTGCCGATGCTCGGTCGTGAAAAGATCGTCGCCGGAGTCCTGCTCGTCTCGGCCATTATCCTCGGAGTCTTCCCCAACCTTGTCTTCAAGTACATGGTACCCTCGATCGAAAAACTCACTGACGGCATGGCCGGACGACTCGCTGATTTCTAGACCACACCGCTCGATCAACACGCACCCATCACACTCAACTCCCGATTCGCAGACCTCACAGAATCCATGCAGCTTGCGACCATCAACGACCTGATCTCCAACCTTCCGACTCAAGTCGGCCAGGACGTCTCGGCGTTCCTGCCGGAACTGGTTCTGTGCGGCACGGTCGTGGCCCTGCTGCTCGGCCGCCTGCTGAACGTCGACCGCTGGCTGCCCAGCCATTGGATCGCCATGGCCGGTACGCTGATCGCCTTCGGGATCGCGTTCGGAGTCGTCTACACCGGCGGCTCCGACGCCTACCTCGAAGGCGACGGAGCACGCATCTTCAGCGGACTGCTGGTCCACGACGGACTCAGCGTCTTCTTCAAACTCTTCCTGCTCGTCTTCCTGGTCCTGGTCATCGCACTCACCGTGCTCAGCGGGATCCCCGACAACCAGGATGGACCCGATTTCTACACTCTGCTCGTCGGAGCCACGATCGGCATGATGCTGATGACGTCGGCCAACCACCTGCTGATGCTGTTCATGGCCGTCGAAATGGCCAGCGTCCCGAGTTACGTGATGGTCGGGTTCCTCAAGGGCAAACGAATCAGCAGCGAAGCCGCACTCAAGTACGTGGTCTACGGAGCCGGTGCGGCCGGAGTCATGCTCTATGGCACCAGCCTGGTGGCCGGGATGCTCGGGACCGCCGACATCGACCAGATCGCCAGCCAACTCGGAAACCTGCTCTCGGCCGAAGTCGCCGGAACAGCGATGTCGAGTGCCGAAGTTCGCACCATCGTGCTGGGCGTGATGATGATCCTCGTCGGACTCGCCTTCAAACTCTCACTCGTCCCCTTTCACTTCTGGTGCCCCGACGCCTTCCAGGGGGCTCCGGCAGAAGTCGGAGGCTTCCTGTCGGTTGCTTCCAAGGCGGCCGCCTTCGCCTTGCTGATCCGAATCGTCCACCAACTGACCGGGTTCGGCGACCTGGCCGTGCCAATGGCCATCGGACTCGGAGCCATCGCCGTCCTCTCGTCGACCTTCGGAAACCTGGCTGCCTACTTCCAGACAAACGTCAAGCGAATGCTGGCCTACTCGACCATCGCCCACGCCGGCTACATGCTCACCGGCGTCGCCGCCATGCTCGTCGCACTGGCCCACCACCAGCCCGACCTTGCCGCCGACTGCATCGAAGGCGTGCTGTTCTACCTCGCCGTCTATCTGTTCATGAACTTCGGAGCCTTCGCCGTCGTCGCCCTGATTCGTAACCAAATCTACAGCGAACAAATCGACGACTACCGTGGACTCGCCAGCCAGTGCCCCTGGCTGTGCGTGATGCTGGCCATCTGCCTCTTCAGCCTCGTCGGACTGCCACCACTGGGCGGCTTCGTCGCCAAGTTCTTCGTGCTCGCACCGGTCTGGGAAACCGCCAGCCTGCACTGGTCGATGGGGGCTCTGGTCGGCTTCGCACTGCTCAACACCGTCTTTAGCCTGTTCTACTACCTCAGAATCCCCGTCGCGATGTTCATCAAGGAACGCCCCGAAGGAGCACGAGTCGCTCGCGTCGAGACCACCGAACGAGCCTTCATCGTGCTGCTGACCGTGCCCATCCTGCTACTGGGCATGTCGCCCTTGATCGGCAAACTCAGCGAAGCCGCCGAACGTGTCGCCCGCGATACGATTCACTCGGGTCGACCCACCACCCAATCCGACGTCCCAAAAATGCCGGTCTCAGACAAGACGCCCGCCGCAGACTGACCCCACACTGTACCAACAACTCCATGTCCGACTCCAACACCACTCTCGCCCTCAACTCGGCCCTGGCCGCTCTAAGCAGCAGCCTGGTCCAGTACTCCGGCGAATGCCGACCGTGGACCAATTCGGACGATGACAGCGAATTGGCGGCACTCGACCTGTTTCGCCGTCGACAGCAACTGCAGATTGCCCGTCTGGTCGAATTGCTCGGTCAACGCGGTGACACCGTCGAACTCGGTCGATTCCCCACCCGCTACACCGACCTGCATTTCGTCTCACTCGAAAACCTTTATCCCCGCCTGATCACCAACCAGCAGTCGATCCTCGAGACTCTCGACAAGTCGGCCACCCTCTGCCGCGACGACGACACCGCCTCGGGGTTGATCGCCGACGCCGTGGCCGAGGAACAGCGGACACTCGAAGAACTCGGCACGCTGGTTGTGGCCAACTGAGACCGTTGCCATGCGGCTCTTCGACAGCCACTGCCATCTCGACGAAGAGGCCTTCGCCACCGACGTCGCCGAGGTTGTCGACCGCGCACTCGAATCGGGACTGGTCGGATTGGCCACGATCGGGATCACCGCTGACACCAGCCGCGCCGCCGTCGCACTGGCCGAACGTTTCCAACACGTGCACGCCGTCGTCGGCATCCAGCCCAACTATGTCTCCGAATCGACCGACGCCGACTGGGACACCATCCTCGAACTGGTCGCCTCGCCACAGGTCGTCGCCGTCGGTGAAACCGGACTCGATCGCTACTGGGACTACTCGCCGATCGAAGGCCAGATCGAAATGTTCCGGCGGCACATGCAGCTGGCTCGAGACCGCGACCTGCCGTTCGTCGTGCACTGCCGAGAGGCCGAATCGGACGTTGTCGACGAACTACAACGAGAAGCCTCAAACGGACCACTCAACGGCATCATGCACTCCTTCGCTGGCGACGCCAAAACCGCCGAAGCCTGCGTCGAACTTGGACTGCACATCTCGCTGGCCGGGATGCTCACATTCAAGAAAAACGACCGACTGCGAGAAGCCGCTGCCTTGGTACCACTCGATCGACTGCTGGTCGAAACCGATGCACCCTACCTCGCCCCCATGCCCAACCGCGGAAAAAGAAACGAACCGGCCTGGGTTCGGCACACGGCCGAATGCCTGGCCGAATGCCATGGTATCAGCACAGAAGAACTCGCTGAAATCACCACGGACAACGCGATGCGAGTGTTCGGGCTGAGTTGATCGCAACCCGTCTTCTGACCTGCCACAGACTGTCTTTTCCTCCACTCGCGCGGTATCTTGTCGCGGTCCAGATACCACCAATCGCCTCGAAATGGCGTCGGACATGGGGATTCAGGGAGGCCCCGTCCCGTGCAGTGGCTCAAGCACGCTTTTGCCGTCGATCCGCCCGGCCCGGCCGAACCGAATGAGGTTCAGAAGACAGCCATCGACCGGGTTGCCGACGAAATCGTACGACGTGGACTCACCACGCCCACTCTGATGGCGCTGGAAATGAGCCGCCCGCTGAACTTTGTCGGCTCGCAGGCCATGCATTTCTTCACCCCCTTCCTGTCCGTCTTCACCAACACCCAAGGCTACCAACACCTCGCCGAATTTCTCGAACAACGTGGCTCAATCGCCACTATCTGCAACGCGATCGAAGACCGACACGAGATCTCAGAACAGACCACTTCCCAGAACGCAATTGGCGACGGAGTCCCGTCGGAGACGGACTGAAGGCAAACACGGATGACCACGCCGGATACAACCAGCCCGATCGACAACACGGCAGCCACCGGTCTGGACCCGTCGTCGATCAACGTGATCTTGGCGACCGACTGCGGCAGCACGACGACCAAGGCGATCCTGATCGAAAAGGTCGACGGTGAGTTTCGACAGACGTTCCGGGGCGAGGCGCCCACGACGGTCGAACAGCCCGCGGCCGATGTCACAATGGGAGTGGTCAACTCGGTCACCGAGGTCAGTGAACTTGCCGGGCGACGGCTGATCGGCGACGACGGGCAGGTGATCCGCCCGGCCACCGACACCCAGGGCTGCGACATTTACATCTCGACCTCCAGCGCCGGCGGTGGGCTGCAGATGATGGTCGCCGGAGTCATCCGCGAGATGACCGCGGCCAGTGCCAAGCGAGCGGCACTTGGGGCCGGGGCGATCGTGATGGACACCATCGCCACCAACGACAAGCGGCTGCCTCACGAACAGATTCAACGGATTCGTGAACTGCGACCTGACATGATCCTGATCTCCGGTGGCACCGATGGCGGGACCACTCAACACGTCGTCCAGATCGCCGAAATGGTCGCACCGGCCAAGCCCCAGCCACGGTTCGGCAGCGAGTACCGCATGCCGGTCATCTTCGCTGGAAACGTCGACGCCCGACAGGGGATCACCGACACCTTCGACGACAGCGTCGAACTGTCGCTGGTGGACAACCTGCGGCCGACCATGGAACGCGAGAACCTGGCACCGGCCCGCGACGCGATTCATGACCTGTTCCTCGAACATGTCATGGCTCACGCCCCCGGCTACGACAAGCTGATCTCTTGGACCGACGCACCGATCATGCCCACCCCCGGAGCCGTCGGCAATATCCTGCAGCAAATCGCACAGCAACGAGAAGTCAACGCCGTTGGAGTCGATATCGGTGGCGCAACGACCGACGTGTTCAGCGTCTTTGACGGGACCTTCAATCGGACCGTCAGTGCCAACCTCGGCATGAGCTACTCGATCTCAAACGTCTGTGCCGAAGCCACTCTGCCCAGCATCCTCAGATGGATGCCGCTGGACATGGACGAACGAGAACTCCGCAACCGGGTCAAGAACAAGATGATCCGGCCCACCACCATCCCCCAGACACTCGAATCGCTGCTCTTCGAACAGGCGGTCGCCCGCGAAGCACTCAGATTGGCCTACGTGCAACACAAGGACTTCGCCACCACGCTCAAGGGCGTTCAACAACAACGAACCGTTGGCGACACTTTCAGCCAGCAACAAAGCGGACAGACCATCGTCAACAACATGACCCTCGATCTGCTCGTCGCCTCAGGAGGTGTCCTCTCCCACGCACCCCGAATGGCTCAGACCGCCGCCATGCTCGTCGATGCCTTCCAGCCCGAAGGTATCACCACTCTGGCCAAGGACAGCATCTTCATGATGCCACACCTGGGCGTCCTCTCCCAAGTCCTCCCCGAAGCAGCCGTCCAGGTCTTCGAACGCGATTGCCTGGTCTACCTCGGCACCTGCATCGCTCCGGCCGGCCTCGGCAAACCAGGCAAGACCTGCTTCCAATACGAGATCACCGGCGACGGGATCACCGAGAGTGGCGAGGTGACGTTTGGCGAGTTGAAACTACTGAAGATGGCCGATGGGGTCACCGCCACCGCCGTGATCGAACCGGCCAAGGGCTTCGATGCCGGCGAAGGGCCGGGGAAACGGATCGAAAGCGAGATCCGTGGCGGTACCGTCGGAATCCTGCTCGATGGACGCGGTCGGCCGCTCGTCCTGCCCGAAGATCGCGATGCCTGCCGGCAGGCAGTCGTGGCCTGGAACCAGGTGCAGGGCCTGGCGGAGTTGAACTGAATGGCTCACGCTTACACGCCCGGCCTGAAAGTCTCGCCCTGGATGACGCATCGCATCCGCAGGATCCTGCCCATCGCCGGCGACGTGAAGGTGAGCGTTGGCGACACGGTCGCAGCCACCGACGTCGTCGCCGAAACTTTCATGCCAGGCAATGTCGCTCCGCTGAATATCGCCAACCTGCTCTCGATGCCTCCAGCCGATATCCCCGATTGCATGCTCAAACAAATCGGCGACCCGGTCGCCGTCGACGAACTCCTTGCCGAAACCAAGGGAATCTTCGGATTCTTCAAGGCCAACTGCCGATCACGGACCGCCGGGACGATCGAGACGATTTCGGAAGTCACCGGACAAGTGATCATCCGCGGCGAACCGCTGCCCGTACAGGTTTCGGCCTACGTCGCCGGTGAGGTGGTCGAGGTGCTCGAAGGCGAAGGGGTCGTGATCGAAAGCGATGTCGCGTTCGTGCAGGGAATCTTCGGGATCGGAGGCGAAACGGTCGGGCCGGTGGTGATGGCCTGCGAGAGTCCTGAGACCGAATTGACTCCCGATAGAATCACCGACGAGATGGCCGGGAAGGTGGTCATCGGAGGTGGCCGCATGACCGGCGAGGCGGTCGCCCGAGCCATCGAGGTCGGCTGTTCCGCCGTCATTTCCGGTGGTCTCGATGACGCCGATCTCAGAGACATTCTCGGCTACGACCTCGGTGTGGCCATCACCGGTTCCGAAACGATCGGCCTGACACTCGTCGTGACAGAAGGGTTTGGCGAAATCGCCATGGCCGAACGCACGCACCGATTGCTCGCCGAACTGGTCGGTCACGAAGCGTCCGTCAACGGAACGACTCAGATTCGAGCTGGAGTCATGAGACCGGAAATCGTGATCCCGCGTGCCGATGATCGGCCTGCCGACCAGGCCGACACCGATCGCGTCGCCGGACACCTCGAAGTGGGAGCGTCGGTCCGAGTGATCCGCGACCCGTACTTTGGTGTGCTCGGCACCGTCACCGACCTGCCCGCAGAGCCCCAGACGCTGGGCTCGGAATCTCGAGCCCGAGTGCTGTGTGTCGAGACAAACGCTGGCGAAACTGTCACTGTGCCGCGAGCCAACGTGGAGTTGATCGAGGAATGAACATGACCGATCGAGTCTCGTGGAATCTACCTGTATTGGCGATCGTGATCGCGCTGGCCGGGTTGGTGCCGCAACCTGCACGGGCCGAATCCCAAGCCGAATCGGAATCGGCGAACACCGAATCGAACGATTCCCCGCGGCCACCAATGGGCGTCACTGCCATCGATCGACCCGACGATGCCGGCGATGGGATCATCGTCAAATGGACGCTCTCATCGGACGACTTCAAAAACGTCCCCGAGGGGAAGACTCGCAAGGTGGTCCGGTACGAGATCCTCCGCAAGACAATCCATTCCGACAAGGAAGACGAATTTACGCTCGTCGGTGAAGCGACCTTTCAAAAAACGTCGTTCGTCGACGCGGACTGCGAACGCAACGCGATTTACCTCTATCAGGTCGTCGCCGTCGAGCACGTGGATTCCAAGTCCGAAGCGGTGCAGGCGGCCGTACCGATCACAGCGATCCTGCAGTACTGGGACACTCGACGGACCTGGTTCCTGGTGATGCTGGTCCTCGTCTGCGGTTCCGTAATCCTGTTCATCCAGTTGGCTCGCGGTGGCATGGAACTGAAAGTCCGCAAGATTGCCGGCCTCGAAGCGGTCGAAGAGGCGGTCGGGCGGGCGACCGAGATGGGACGCAGCTGCCTGTTCATCCCCGGAATCCTGGACATCAACGACATGCAGACCGTTGCCGGGATCACCGTGCTGTCGCGAGTCGCCGCGCTGGCGGCCGAATACGACGCAATGCTCGAAGTGCCCACGTCGCGATCGCTGGTGATGACGACCGCCCGAGAAACCGTTCAGGCCGCGTTTCTTGGAGCCGGTCGGCCCGATGCGTACAACGAAGACAACATCTATTACCTGACCGACGAGCAGTTCGGCTACGTCGCCGGTGTCACCGGCACCATGGTTCGCGACAAGCCGGCCGCCTGCTTCTACATGGGGGCCTTTTTCGCCGAATCGCTGATCCTGGCCGAAACCGGCAACTCGATCGGTGCTATCCAAATCGCCGGCACCGCGATGCCCAGCCAGTTGCCGTTCTTCGTCGCCGCCTGCGACTACACGCTGATCGGTGAAGAATTCTTCGCCGCCAGCGCGTACCTCTCGGGCGAAAAACACCAACTCGGCAGCCTCAAGGGACAGGACGTCGGTAAGCTGATCGGTGGCCTGTTGATCGTCGTCGGCTGTTTGGCTGCGACATTCGCGTCGCTGGCCAATGTCGACGACACCCTGATGCATTCGGTCGTTTCCTTCCTGACCGACAACGTACTCGGAAACAAGGGGTTCCTGCCATGAAACGCACGGTCCCACTGGTGATCGCAGCCTTCACCGGCTTCGTGCTCATCGTCTCCTACTTCATCCCCTACGCGCAGAGCTGGGGAGAGGAAGCGATGATCTGGTTCGATATCCTGGCAGCCGTGGCTTTTGTGCTCGGCGGTGGCAACCTGCTGAAAACGCACCTGCAAAAAATCTCCAACCGCCGAGCCGGCTGGGGCTTCTCGCTCATTACCATCTCCGCCTTCCTGATCACCCTGGGCATCGGACTGGCCAAGATGGGAGTCCACCCGGCCGAGAAGTTTCCCGAATTCGCGTGGTCGGGGGACTACCTTTCCCAGAGTAGCGGCTTTGGTTGGATCTACGACTTCGTCTACCTGCCACTGGCCGCCACCATGTTCTCGCTGCTGGCCTTCTTCATCGCCTCGGCCGCGTTCCGAGCCTTCCGCGCCAAGAACACCGAAGCCATGATCCTGCTGGGCACCGCCTTCATCGTGCTCTTCGGCCGCACTCACGCCGGCATCTATGTCAGCCAGCCGGTTGTCGACTGGTTGACAGCCATCAGTGGAGCCGAAGCCGGAAGCCTGGCTGGGCTGCGACTCGATCGCATCACCTCGACCATCACCTCCGTCTTTATCCTCGCCGGTAACCGGGCGATCACCATCGGGATCGCACTGGGTATCGTCTCGCTCTCGCTCAAGGTCTTGCTGGGTGTCGACCGTTCGTACCTGGGATCCGAGGAGTAATCCCCAATGAATGACAGCATGCCGACTGACTCCGATTACCAAACCAGCACCGAAACGTCCTCGGCCAACGGGTTCGATGTTCGCAATCTCGACCGCAGATGGATCTTCCTGGTCATGGGCTTCTCGGTTGCCATCCCCATGCTGATGGGACTCGTCTTCCCCGAAGAACCGTCCCAGGAAGTACTCGACGTCTTCGACACTGTCGAGAATCTCGAAGATGGATCCAAAGTGTTGATGGCCTACGACTACGATCCGGCCAGCAAGGGAGAACTCGAACCGATGGCCGCCGCGTTCGTTCGCCACTGTGCCGAAAAAAAACACAAGCTCTACTTCATCACGCTCTGGCCCGCCGCCGTTCCGATGCTGCAGAAAAATATCGCGATCCTGAACCGCGAGTACCCCGAGTACACCTACGGCGAAGACTACGTGAACCTCGGGTTCCGACCCGGACAGGAAGGAGTGATCAAGGTCATCGTCACCGACATCAAGAAACTCTACGCCAACGACGTCGATGGCACCGACCTCAACGAACTGTCCATGACCGCCAACCTCAAGAACATCCAGAGCATGGACCTGATCATTAATGTCTCGGCCGGCACCCCCGGCGCCAAGGAATGGGTCCAATACGCCGCCACAACGTATGACATCAAGATGGTCGCCGGAGTCACCGGTGTCGGCTACACGCCGCTGGTGCCGTATGTGCCCAAACAACTGGCCGGGATCCTCGGAGCCATCAAGGCGGCGGCCGAGTACGAAGAGGCAGTACTCTTGGAATACCCGCAACTGCGAAAGAACCCCGCCACGCAGGAAGCACTCCGGAAAATGGGACCCCAACTGGTGGCTCACATGCTGATCATCGGACTGATCATCGCCGGCAATGTCATCTACTTCACTGACCGCAAGCGAGGAGTCTCGTGATGAGAACTTCGAGCATGATCTGGCTGTCTCTGGTGGTCGTCGCAGGCGGCTACCTGGCCGTCCGGACCTCCAACGGTTCGATGGGCCGAGCCTACGTCCGACACGAAACGTTCGATGCCAGGGCGTCGTTTGAAGAACAGATCCAGAAAATCGACGACGAGGAAAACACCCTGGCCGCCAAGGGCAAGACATTGCCCAAGAAACAAATCCTCGCACGCAAAAAACTGACGACCCGGCTTGGCGATGTCGACGGCATCACCTGGACCAAGGTCCGTTCGGCCAATCGCAGCGAATTGGTCGGCAAAGACGGCAATCCCGACTCCGCAGTCGTCTTCAGCTGGTCCCGAACCATCGGACTCTGGATCGCCGTACTCGCCACACTGGCCATTATGTCGTTCCTCTGGGGCGACAACATCTTTTACAAGTTGGCCGAATCGGTCGTGGTCGGTGCCAGTGCCGCCTACGCAATGGTCGTTGGTTTCTGGACCGGCATTATTCAAAACCTCTTTGGCAAACTGGTCCCCGGATTGATGCGAGACTCGGTGCTGCCAGGACTGCCGGGTGGGCAGGAAGCCGAACTGATCTACATCGTTCCACTGGTCCTCAGTGTCCTGATGCTCTGGCGACTGGCTCCGGCCGGAGGCTGGATCTCTCGCTGGCCACTCGCCTTCTTCATCGGAGCCACCGCTGGGATCCGACTGGTCGCCTACCTCGATGCCGACTTCGTGCAGCAGATCGGCAGCACGATCATGCCGCTGATCGTCTCGGACAAAGAACTGGGACTGATGGTCTGCAAGTCGATCGGCAACATC
>CAVOEV010000057.1:0-20904 GCA_963694825.1 Planctomycetota bacterium | reverse complement strand
CGCGGGTTTGCCGAATCGCCTTTGATCGATGGTGACGCCGTGGTCGGGACTCCGGGTGGCGAGCAGCACACGGTTGTGCTGTTGGACAAGCTGACCGGCAAGACTCGCTGGAGTTGTCAAGTCGAGACACTGGGGCCCCGAGGTCGCGTTGGGGCAGGATTCTCGTCTCCGGTGGCGATGACCGTCGATGGCGTGCGGATGTACATCCAGTTCGTCGGTTATGGAGTAATTGGAGTTCGGGCAAGCGACGGCAAGCTGCTGTGGGGTTACAACAGGATCGCAATCCCACAGGCCAACATCCCGACGCCCGTGATTGTGGGGTCCGGACTGTTTGCTTCGAATGGTTACAACTGCGGTTCGGCGTTGTTGACTCTGGCTGGCGACGGGCAGGGCGGAGTGAAGATGACTGAAACGTATCATTTGCGTGGCCGGGAATTCCAGAACCACCATGGCGGTTTCGTTCATGTGGACGGGCACATTTACGGAGGGCATGGCAGCAACAATGGGTTGCCAACCTGCATCGAGTTGAAGACGGGCGACGTGTTATGGAAACGGCGTGGACCCGGCTCGGGTTCCGCCGCCATCATCTTTGCCGATGGACGTCTTTACCTGCGGTATTCCAATGGAGTCGTCGCTCTGATCGACGCTTCGCCGGACGGATATCGACTGCGTGGGACTCTGAGACTACCGGGAGCCGGGAACGATAGCTGGTCTCATCCGGCCCTGGCCAACGGGCGTCTGTATCTGCGAGAAAACGACTCGCTGCACATTTACGATGTGCGAGCCGGAGAGTAATTCCATCGACGTGCGGTTGGCGAATCAACGGAACGGGCACAGGTGGTGGCGACTGCTGTTACTGGCCGGTGTGCTGGGGGTTGTGGGGATTGGCTGCTACTTGACCGGTGGAGGCCGCGCGGCGACGTGGTTGCTCGAGCGTGAGAGTCGGATCGAGCAATGGTGCAGCGATCACGCAAAAACGGTCTGGGCCGTGGCATTGGTGCTCTATGTGGTCGTGACCGCATTCTCGATCCCAGTCGCCACACTGCTGTCGTTGGCGTTGGGGCGTCTTTTGGATTTCTGGCCGGCAGTGATGGTGGTCAGTTTCGGGTCGAGTCTCGGGGCCACCGGAGCCATGCTTCTGGGCCGGACCCTGTTTCGCGAATCGGTGCTCAGCCGCCTGGGGCCGAGGGGCGAACGCCTACTGAAGGGGTTCGAACGCAATGGGGCCTTCTATCTGTTCACCCTGCGAATGATGCCACAGGTTCCCTTTGTGCTGGTCAATCTCGTGATGAGTGTCTCGACGATTCGAATCCGAACGTTCTTTTGGGTCAGCCAGTTGGGAATGCTGCCGGCCACCTGCCTGTACGTGTTCACCGGTTCCCAATTGCCGTCACTGGCAGCTGTGGCTGATGGTCGAGTGGGCGAAATCTTGACCTGGCCACTGATTCTCGGCTTGATCCTGCTTGGCTGTTTTCCCCTGGTCGTGAAGCTCTGTTGGAAAGGCCGCGAGGTCGAATCCCGGGTTGATGTCGTTACTGGGGATGGTGGTTGAACCGAGTCCGTCTTGGTGAGTGGTCTGGTTGCGAGTTATACTCAGGCTTGCGAACGCGGCGGCTGGGGTCAATGTGACAGGCGGCTGCGAGTAACACTGGTGGTGAAACGGGGTTCGTTGGTTACCGATGCGACAGATGCTGGCCAGTTCTGGACTCGTATTGATCGTCTTGCTTGGAGTGCCGGCCGGGGCAATGGCCGAGTCGATTCCGATCGATTTCGAACGGGACATTCTTCCGATTTTCACGCGGTACGGATGCAATTCCGGATCGTGTCATGGCAAGCAGGCCGGTCAGAACGGTTTCAAACTGTCGTTGTTGGCCTTCGATGCGGACTTCGACTTCGATGCCCTGACAAAAGAGGCGCGAGGCCGGCGGATCTTTTTGCTCGACCCGGTTCGCAGTCTGCTTTTGAGCAAGCCGAGTGGCCAGAATCCTCATGGTGGAGGAAAGCGGATCGAGGCTGACGGTCCCGAGTACAGCCGACTATTGGCCTGGATCCAGGCGGGGATGCCTCGCCGGGTTCCGGGTACCGCGAAGTTGGTCCGGATCGCGGTCGAGCCCGAGCAGGCACTGCTAGGCCTCAAGGCGACTCGCCAGATGCAGGTCACCGCCCACTACGGGGATGGGACGAGCAGAGACGTGACCCGGCACGCTCAGTTTCAGTCCAACGAGGCAGGGATTGTAGCGGTGAGCGAGGCAGGGTTAGTTCGTGCACAGGGAGTCTGTGGCGAAGCGGCGGTGATGGCTCGTTACATGGGGCAGATCGCCGTGTTTCGGCCGACGATTCCGCTGCCCGGAGATGTGCCCGCCAGCCAGTACGACGGGCTGCCAACCAAGAACTTCATCGACGGGCTGGTTTGGAACAAGCTCAAGCGACTGGGGATCACTCCATCGCAGGAATGCGGCGACGAGAAGTACCTGCGGCGTGTCTACATCGACATCATTGGTCGCGTGCCAACATCTGACGAGGCCCGTGAGTTTCTGGACAACCCGAAGTCCGACCGCCGTTCACGACTGGTCGACTCGCTGCTCGAACAACCCGAATACGCAGAACACTGGGCCAACAAGTGGGCCGATTTGCTACGGCCCAACCCGTACAGGGTGGGGATCAAGGCGGTCCTGAACTACGACGCCTGGGTTCGGCGAGCGTTTCGAGAGAACATGCCGTACGACCAGTTCGTCCGCGAGTTGGTCTCGGCCCGCGGCAGCACCTATCGCAACGGCGCGGTGACTTTGTTTCGGGACCGACGTGACCCCGGCGAACGCGCGACGATTGTCACGCAGTTATTTCTGGGCATCCGTCTCGAATGTGCCAAGTGCCATCACCACCCGTTCGAGATCTGGGCTCAGGCTGACTTCTACGGATTCGCTGCCTACTTTGCCAAGGTCGGTCGCAAGGGCACGGGGCTCTCGCCGCCGATCTCGGGTTCCGAGGAGATCTTTTTCAGCTCACCCGGCATCGGCACGCTGACTCATCCTCGAACCGGAGCCAAGTTGACACCCAAGCCACTGTTCGGAACGGCTCCGGAACTCGACGGTGAGACCGATCCTCGCGAAGCGTTGGCAACGTGGATTACTTCGAAGCAGAACCCCTATTTCGCCAAGGTTATGGTCAACCGTGTTTGGGCCGACCTGATGGGGCGTGGCCTGGTCGAACCGGTTGATGATCTGCGAGCCACGAATCCTCCGACGAACCCCAAACTGCTTGCCGCGCTGGCGGCGGATTTCCAGGATGCGGACTTCGACATCAAGGCCTTGGTGCGGCGGATCACGGCCTCGCACGTCTACGCACTCAGTTCGATCCCCGGACCGCGCAATGTCCAGGACACTCATCATTACTCGCGACACTATCGCCAGCGTCTGCGGGCCGAGGTGATGCTGGACGCGATCAGTGGGATCACCGGGGTTCCGGAAACTTTTGCAGGGATGCCGCCGGATTCTCGGGCCAAGGAACTGTGGACGACTCGGATCGGCTCACTGTTTCTCGATGCCTTCGGTCGTCCGGATCCGAACCAGGATCCCCCATGCGAGCGGACTCCCGATACGACTGTGGTGCAGTCATTGCACCTGATGAATTCTGAGAACCTTTATAGGAAGGTCACAAGTGATGCAGGCTGGGCGGCGGAACTGGCCGGCAGCAAGCGGACGCCCGAACAGATTGTCGAACAACTCTACTTGGCGATCTACTCCAGAAAACCAGACAGTCTTGAGCGAGTGATCGGACGCGGGTTGTTTCAGTCCGAGAAAAGCGGGATCACTCGACGTCAGGCGGCCGAAGATTTGATGTGGGCATTGATCAATACACCTGAATTCGTGTTCAAGGACTGAAACGGATTCTCTGAGATTCCTTCCCGACATGTTCTCCGCATGTCACCAGACTCCGACACCGGAAACAGTCGCACATCCGAGGCGACAGGCAGGACCGAACGATGACTGAAGCGAGATCGAGCCAGTATTGCGATGGGCTGACACGCCGCAATTGTCTGCAATTGGGCTTGGGAGCCTTGGGCGGCGTGGGTCTTAGCGGGATGTTGCGATTGCAGGCGGAATCGCCAGCCGCGGATGTCCGCAAGCGAAGTTGCATTCTGGTGTGGCTTGATGGCGGTCCGACTCACTACGAGACTTTCGACCCGAAGCCGAACGCTCCGAAGGAGATTCGTGGCGATTTCCACCCGATTTCCACTTCGGTCCCCGGCGTCCAGTTTTCCGAGCACCTGGTACGGTTGGCCAAGTCCGCGGGCGATTTTGCCGTGATCCGTTCGATTCGTCACAACCAGGGCAATCACGGAGCGGGCAACCATTACATGATGACCGGTGCCCCGCCGCGGATCCCGGTTTCGTGTGGAGCCTTCGTCAGCTTCCATCCCAGCCTGGGGAGCGTGACGGCTCATGACCGTGGCGAAAGTGGCGGCCTGCCTCAGTACTTCTCGATGCCGCGGATGTCCCGATCCGGCGGCCCCAATTTCCTTGGTGCACGCTACGCTCCGTTCGTTGTCCCGGACGATCCCAACAGCGAGGGGTTTCGAGTCCGTGACGTTGCGTTGCCCAAGGGGCTGGCCGAATTGCGATTCGGGTCACGACGCGAGTTACGTGGCTTAGTCGACCGTTTGAAACGGATCGACGACAAAGTGGCTGGTGATCCCGTGTTGGCTCTCGATGACTATTACCGGCAAGGTTACGACCTGGTCACCTCGCCGGAAGCTCAGAAGGCATTTGACATTCATTCGGAAAGCGCCCCAGTTCGCGAAGCGTATGGCCGCAACTCCTTCGGACAGAGGGCCCTGTTGGCACGTCGCCTGGTCGAAGCGGGCGTGCCGTTCGTGACGCTGTACGAAGGAGGCTGGGATCACCACGGCGGGATTTTCTCGGCTTGCAAGAAACGGTTGCCCGGCTGGGATCAGACCCTCTCGACATTGCTCGACGATCTGGCCCAACGCGGACTTCTCGAGTCGACTCTGGTGCTGGTGCTTGGAGAGTTCGGCCGAACTCCGAAGATCAACGCGAGAGGTGGCCGCGACCATTGGTCGAATGCCATGTCGGTGCTGATGGCCGGTGCCGGGACTCCTGGCGGAACGGTCGTGGGTGCGACGGATCGGGCCGGGTATTCGGCCGTCGATCGTGTGCTGTCACCCGAGAACTTCGCTTCGACGGTTTATACGAAGCTGGGCATCAACCCGGACCAGGCGATGTACACTCCGCAGGGACGTCCGGTTCACCTGGTCAGCGACCCGACTCCGATTCGGGAACTGTTGGGTTGAAGGCTGTCGTGCACTGTTCAAGACCGACGCCCTGGGCGGCAACGTTTGTGTTGGCGACATTGCTGCTGACGACGACCGTGGCGTCGCCTGCAGCCGAAGCGGCTGATCAGGCCGAGATTACTCACCTGGTCCCCAGTGGAGCCAGGCAGGGGCAGCAGGTCGAGGTGTTGCTACGGGGAACACTCAACGGTGGAGAACACAGACGTGTGTGGACCAGTCACCAGGGGGTGGAGGTCACGTTTGGCAAGAAGGCCGATCGGGTCACGGTGCGGGTGCAACCCAGCGTGCCACCGGGCCGACACTGGCTGAGATTCACGAATGCCGGAGCGGCCAGTGCATTGCTACCGTTTATCGTTTCGGGAATCACCGAGGTCGCCGAAAAAGAACCCAACGGGCGGCTGCAGGACGCTCAGACTCTCGACGCTCCCTCACAGGTCGTCAACGGTGTGTTGTCTGAGTCCAAGGATGTCGACGTGTTCGCGGTCCCGTTGAAGAAGGGCCAGGACCTGGTTGTTTCGATGACCGCTCACACGGAACTCGGTTCGCCAATGGACAGCCTGTTGCAGGTGGTCACCTCGCGAGGCTTCGTGGTGGCTCAGAACGACGACTCGCTTGGGTTGGACCCGTTCCTGGTATTTTCGGCGCGGCGAGACGGAGTCTATTACGTTCGCACGTTTGCATTTCCGGTCAAAACCAATTCCACGATCGGGTTGGCCAGTGGCAAGGACTTTGTCTACCGGATGACGATTGCGACCGGGGCCTACGTCGACTTCACGATGCCCGCTGCGTTTTCGACTGGTGTTGACGCCAACTTGTCTGTGACCGGTTGGAATCTGGCCAAAGACCAGGCGACCTGGACGATCAACGCGAAAACTGCCGGCGTGGACGGACGGTATACCCGGCCAGGTTGGACCAACACGGTGTCCTTGAAGCGTGTCGAGCACGCGGTGGTTGTCGAGACCGAACCCAACGGCCGGGATCGGCCCGAAGCGGTTTCGCTTCCAGTGACCGTTTCTGGCAGGATTGCCAAGGATCGGGACCGAGATGTCTTCGAGTTTGACGCGGTCAAGGGGACGACTCTCAAGCTGTCAGTCGAGTCCCGACGACTTGGGTTTCCTCTGGATCCTGTGTTGCGGGTGACCGACACGACAGGCAAGACCCTGAACGAAACCGACACGCGTTCGGCTGGCAAAGTGGACGAGACGATCGCCTGGAAACCTCCGGCGAACGGGCGGTTTCGGGTCGAAATTCGCGACCTGTTCGACCATGGTGGCGCCCGTTTCGTTTATCGGTTGACGATCGAGCCTCAGCCGGTGACCGTCCTGGCGACAGTCGAAAAGAACGTGTGGTCGCTGGACGCCAAGAAACCGCTCGAGATCAAGCTGTCGATCAATCGCATCGGCGGTTTCGACAAGGCCGTTCGGTTCGAGTTGAGCGAGGCACCGGAGGGGATATTGGCCGAAGCGATAACGTCCGAGCCCAAGGGGGATTCGTCAAAAACGATCACTTTGAAACTGACCCAAAAGCCCTCGGCGAAACCAGGCGACCAGTCCACTGGTGGGCGGTTCTTGATCGTTGGGCGAGTCGAGGGAGTGAACACGCCGGTTGTGCATGTCACATCAGGCGTCGCCAAATTGACTGACCGGACCGATCAACTTTGGGTGGTGGTCAAACCAGTCGAGACAAAAACAAAGAAGTGACCGAAGTCAGTCCGCCGGGCTCTCGGTCTCGCGAACCACCTGGGCCATTCGCTCGATCGCCGAATCGGGCATGCCCGGATACAGCGGCAGGTAGACGATACGCCGGAAGGTCCGCCGAATCACCACAGCGGTGTCCGGCCGGACGTCGGGTGCGTCGACGATTTCCATGCTGTTGCCCTGAGTCGCATCGAACCCGGCCTGAGCAAGAGCCGCGATCAACCGGTTCGGATCTCGGGCGACGACTGGAAACACCCAGTAGGTGTGATCGCAGCCACTGTGTCCAAACAAATCGACATGGCATTCCGTCCCGCGTCGTAACCGTCGACCCAATTGGGTCCGCCGTGCGAGTTGTTTTTGGTCGAAGTTGCTGATGCGCCGACGCAACAGGTGCAGAAGTGGTGCCGACGGGGCGCGGCTGATTCTTGACACGAATCGGTCGCCGGGAAAACCACGGACGGCGTTGTTGAGCAACCGATTATAATCCAATCGCAGCAAGCGGCAGGCCAGGCGAAAGGCGGCAAATGGTGGGCGGTAGGCCAGTGTCTTCAGGGCCAGGGACTTGGCCAATTGAAAGGCGTAACCCAGGCGACTCTGGACGGGCCATTGACGTTGAGCATCCCGAACGCGGTCGGCGAGTTGTTCGTGGCGGATAGCCACAAGCCCTCCACCCAAAGCCGTGGCTGTCTTGGTTGTGCCGAAGCTGAACATCGAGGCCAGACACCCTGGAGACCCGGTCCAATCGTCTCCGGCGAACGCCTGAGCACAATCTTCGAGGATATCGATGCGATGTGCGTTGGTGAAATCAAGGATCTCCGCAAGTGGGATGCGTGTGCCCAACAGGTGTGCGAGGATCAGCCCTCGAGTGTTTTTTGTGACGGAATGTTGGAGCGACTGCAGCGTGGGGGCGGCGGTGTCGAGGTCGAGGTCGACTGGGACCGGAACGTAGTTGTGGTGACGGACGATGCGGGCCATATCGGGGATCGTCATGGCCGACATGAGGATTTCGGAACCGGCGGGCCAGTCGAGTTGTCCGAGTAGCAGGTGCAGTCCGCTGCGTACCGAGAGCGTGGGGATCACCCGCGGAGTTTCCGGGTTATGCTCTGTCGAGTCGCCGATGGGCCAGACGTGTTGCAGCTTGGCAACCGCCTGTTGGCGATCCCATCGACTCGCACAAGCCAAGCGGCCTGCGGCGATGTCGGTCCATCCGATGTCGAGTCGTTTTCGAGTCCACATGTGACGATCCACCCCGAAACTATGTGTTCGAGGCCTCAAGACCCAGCCGACAGTGCTGTGCAATCAGAGGTGCTTGCCCACGTTTGTGCGGTCGGGTAAGCTTGGGCCATTCTAGTGGTCGGGACTCCCAACGGGGCGCCGTTGACCGCAAAACCGCATTATTGAACCGAAACGTGACGCAACCGATGAAGAATCCGAATCCGCTCTCGACCCCGACGTCGCCCTGCAACAGCTGGCGTCCGCTCATGTTCCTGGCTGTGTTCAGCATCCTGATGATCGCCACGACTTCGGGAGCCAAGGCGGCGGATGCCCCCGACCCGATGGACTGGCCTCACTGGCGTGGGCCCGAGATGAACGGGATTTCGCGTGAGAAGGGCATCGTGTCGGAATGGAATCCCAAGGGCGACAAGAATGTCCTGTGGAAGGTTCCAGAAGCCGGAGGTCGATCGACTCCGATCGTGATGAACGGCAGGATCTACACGATCGTGCGGGATCAGGTGGGGACCGACAAGGAGGGCGAGAAGGTCTTGTGCCTGAACGCCGAGACGGGCAAGAAGGAGTGGGAGTACCGTTTCAACGTGTTTCTGTCGGATGTTCCCGACACTCGAGTCGGGTGGTCGTGCGTAACCGGCGATCCGGAAACCGGGAACATCTTCGCGTTGGGTGTCTGCGGTCAGTTCCAATGCCTGCGGCCGGACGGGACACCGTTGTGGGAGCATTCCCTGAGCGAGGAGTACGGATTGCTGAGCACGTATGGTGGGCGGACCAACGTGCCGTTGGTGTATCGCAAGGTGGTGATCATCAGTGCCGTGGTGATCGGTTGGGGCCGGATGGCCAAGCCGGCTCATCGCTTCATCGCGTTCGACAAGCGGAACGGTCAGCCGGTGTGGTTCGAAGGGACTCGTCCCTTGCCATACGACACAACCTACAGTTCGCCGGTCCTCACGGTGATCAATGGGCAACGGATGATGGTCTTTGGTTCCGGAGACGGCGGCATCCACGCCTTCCAGCCGCTGACCGGTCGCAAGATCTGGACGTACAACGTCTCTCGGCGTGGAGTGAACACGACGCCGCTGATCGTGGGCAACACGATCTACAGTGGCCACAGTGAAGAAAACATCGATTCGAACAAAATGGGTGCCCTTTTTGCGATCGACGGCAGCAAGTCGGGCGACATCACCAAGACCGGTGAGAAGTGGCGAGTGACCGAGCGGTTTGTAGGCAAGAGTTCGCCGATCCACATCGACGGGCGAATCTACGCGGCCGAGGACAAGGGGACGTTCCTGGTGGTCGATGCCGCGGACGGCAAGTTGGTGAAGTCGTTGAAGCTGAGAGGGGCGGTGCGAGCCAGCCCCCTTTATGTCGATGGCAAGATCTTTGTCTGCACCTCGAACGGGTTCTGGTGGACCCTGGCACCGGACAAGGCCGTGGGAGTCAAGGTGCTCAACCGAACCCGGTTCAGCGGCATCGAGGTGTACGGGTCGCCGATCGTTTCGCACGGTCGCATGTATGTGCCCACGACCGGTGCCCTGTACTGCGTTGGCTCGAAGGACGTCAAACCGTCGGCTGACCCGATTCCTGAACCGCCCAAGGAATCGGCGAGAGAAGAGGACGCCGAGGTGGCTCATGTGCAGTTGGTCCCGGCCGAATGCTTGTTGAAACCGACCGTCGACGGCGGGCAGTCTCAGGAATTCCAGGTCCGACTCTACAATGCCAAGGGGCAGTTCCTGGGCTTGGCCAAGGCCGACGAAGTGGTCTGCTCGGTCGATGGACCGGGAAAGATTGCCAAGCGGGACATTCCACGCGATGTCGCAAGTGGCGTCGATCCTCACAAGGGGTGGGAGTATTCGACACCAAGAGATCGTGCTCACACCGCGGTCAACGTGACGGCCAAGTACAAGAAACTGGCAGCAACGGCCCGTATTCGTCTGGTCCCCGACTACAACTGGAAGTTCGATTTCAGCGACGGCCAGGTCCCGGTCACCTGGGTGGGCTGCCGTTATCGGCACATTACCGTGGACTTCACGTTGTTGAAGAAGCTCGAGAAGGAGAGTCCGCTGGCCAGCCAGTTGTACCTGTACCTGATGACCAGTTTTACGAATTCCAACAACCCGCTGATCACCACAGGCAAGGCGCCGCAGGTCTACAACGACGCGTCGCCACGACGGACGTGGTCGGCTCTGCTGAAATTCCTGAACCTGCTGGGCGAGGTGAAGACGTTGGCCGACGCCAAGTCGAAGCTGGATCCGGCACTGAAGATCCTGGCACGCGAGAAGTTCGTCGCCCGGCACGTGTGGGGGACGGTGGCCGGCGGTCTGCAACTGGCCGTGACCCGCGGAGGTCGAAAGGTCGATGGAAACGGCGTGATGGTGAAGATCAAGACGATCCCCAAGGGTGCTCGCAGTCAGGGCTGGATGGGGTTCGTCGAAGGCTCGAACTACACGATCCAGGCGGATGTGCAGGGGGCCACCAAGGAAAACAAGCTGCCGGACATCGGGCTCAGTGCACAGCGATACACCTTCACCATGCTCGGAGCCAGCCAGGAACTGCAGATTCGCACCTGGCCAACTCAGCTGAGAATGGCCAAGACCGAAGCCTTCAAGTGGGAACCGGACAAGTGGTACACGATGAAGCTCGAGGCTCGGGTGCAACAAGCCGCCGACGGAACACGCAAGGCAGTCCTCAAGGGGAAGGTCTGGATTCGAGGCGAAAAGGAACCTGCCGAGTGGCAGGTCGAGGCCGAGGATCTTGTTCCCAATCTCCAGGGAAGCCCGGGTCTCTTTGGCAACGCCATCAACGCCGAAATCTACTACGACAACCTCACGGTGACCAAGGACAAGTAGCCACCTGATTTCCTGGCCTGTCCCAGTCGCGTGCGATCGGCTCAGGCCTCGAACCCACCCCACGCACATCTCCGTGGCCCTCCCATACACTCCGACACACCTCGACAAAGGATTCCTACGATGAACCGAGCCCTCACCATCTCGGCCTGGCTGGTCGCGGCCGCGTTGTTGCTCGCGCCGTTGACACTCGCTCAGGATGCCACCAAGGACAAGGCGAAGTCCGCTGCCGGGTTTGACCCAACCGCCGCGGCGTTGGCCGAGATTGCCACGTTGACGGTTGGCAAGTTGGATTGGCCACAGTGGGGCGGTTCCGCCGGACGTAACAATACTCCGCAAGGTTTGAACATCCCCATCACTTGGGACACCGAGACGGGCACGAACATCAAGTGGAAGGCAAATCTGGGGTCTCAGACCTACGGCAACCCGGTGATGGCCAACGGCAAGGTCTACGTGGGGACCAACAATGGCGCCGGGTTGACCAAGCGATATCCCGCTTCGGTCGACCTCGGCTGCATGCTCTGTTTCGAAGCCGCAACCGGCAAGTTGCTGTGGCAGCATTCCAACCCGAAGTTGCGGACCGGCCGAGTTCACGACTGGCCATTGCAGGGGATCTGCGACTCGCCCTTCGTCGACGGGAAACGGGTGTGGTACGTCACCAGCCGCGGCACGGTTGTCTGTGTCGACACCGAAGGCTTCCACGACGGCAAGAACAACGGGCCGTTCACCGCCGAGCCGAACGAGAACAAGGACGAGGCGGACGTGATTTGGGAATTCGACATGATGAAGGAGCTGCGAGTGTCGCAGCACAACATGTGCAGTTGCTCGGTCACCTGTGCCGGCGACGTACTGTTTGTCAACACGTCGAACGGCGTCAGTTTCGAGCACCTGAACGTGCCTTCGCCCGAGGCGCCGAGTTTCATCGCGATGAACCGCGACACGGGGAAGGTGCTCTGGACCAACAAGTTGCCTTCGACAGCCATTCTGCACGGCCAATGGTCCAGCCCGACCTACGGAGTGCTGGGAGGCGAACCACAGGTGATCTTCGCCGGTGGCGATGGGTGGGTCTACAGCTTCGACCCCAAGGGTGACGGCAAGGGAGGATCGCGGCTGTTGTGGCGGTTCGACGGAAACCCCAAGGAATCGAAATGGATTCTCGGCGGGCGTGGAACTCGCAACAATATCATCGCCACCCCGGTGATCTACGACGGACTGGTCTATGTTGTCGTGGGCCAGGACCCCGAGCATGGCGAGGGGATGGGGCACGTGTGGGCCCTCGACCCAACTCGCCGTGGCGACACCAGCCCGACTCGGGCCATGAAGGCAGACGGTACTGAAATCCCCTTCGAAAAGAGGCGGCGGCTACAGTACGTGATTGCCAAGGATGGTGAGACGATCCAGAAGAACTCGAACTCGGCTGTCGTCTGGCACTACGGCCAGAAGGACGAGGACGAATACAACGCAGCCGATTTCGAGCAGCAGATGCACCGTTCGCTAGGCACTGTCGCAATCAAGAATAACCTGTTGTTCATTGCTGACTTCAGCGGCTTGTTCCATTGTCTGGATGCCAAAACCGGCAAACGCCACTGGTCCTACGATATGTTTGCCGCGTCGTGGGGGTCTCCGTTGATCGTCGACGGGAAGGTGTACATCGGTGACGAGGACGGAGACGTTGCGATTTTCCCACTGACGGCCGACCCGAAGAAGGCTCTCAAAGATGTTGACGGGGAATTGGAACCGGCTCTTGGAGTGGTCAACATGGGCAACTCGATCTATTCGACACCGATCGTCGCCAATAATGTGTTGTACATCGCCAACAAGTCGACACTGTTTGCGATCGAGGCCAAGGCCAAGTAGTCCCTATCTTTCGAAGCCGGCCCCGGTCGGCTGCTCCTTGATAGGGCGTCACGGAAAATCCGTCCCGTCTGTCGGCCCCAACGGCCGGCTTCCTGTTCCGTTCTGGCTGATTCGTTTTGGGCGATGCGATGCAACTTCCTTCGGAAGCCGCTGACGTGTTGGATCGGGACGAGTTGGCTTCGTTGGACGCCGAGGGGCTGCTCGAAGTCGGGTCGCCGACCCGTGTCGAATCCGGACCGGGGTCGTTGTCGAGGCTCGGGCACTGGGCCCGGCAGTTGGGCGGACACAACCTGTTTCTGGTGACCGACGCGGGGTTGCGAGAGGCGGGTCACGAGCAACGGGTGCTTGGATACTTGAAAGAGGCTGGATTCGATGCGGACCGAGTGGCTGTTTTCGACGAAGTGACGCCGAATCCGACCACTCGCGATGTCGCTTGTGCACTCGGGATCGCTCGAGCTCACGAATCGGACCTGATCATTGGGCTCGGTGGCGGCAGCAGCATGGACTGTGCCAAGGGGGTCAACTTCTTGTTGACCAATGGAGGCCAGATCGAGGACTACCAGGGTGTGGGCAAGGCTCATTCGCCGATGTTGCCGATGATTGCCGTCCCGACAACGGCGGGCACCGGGAGTGAAGCTCAGTCGTTTGCACTGATCGCCGACGCGACGACTCATATGAAGATGGCGTGCGGCGACAAGAAGGCCGCCTGCCGAGTGGCAATTCTCGATCCGGAATTGACTCTGACAATGCCATCGGCCGTGACAGCAGCCACCGGGATCGATGCAATCAGTCACGCTCTGGAGACTGCCGTCACCACGCGACGCAACCCAATGTCCAGTCGTTTCAGTCTGGAGGCCTGGACCCGGTTGGCCGAGGCGTTCCCCAAGGTGATTGCCCAGCCTGGAGATCTCGCGGCACGACAGGAGATGCTGTATGGAGCCCACCTGGCGGGAGCCGCCATTGAGAACTCGATGCTCGGAGCCGCCCACGCTCTCGCCAACCCGCTGTCTGCGCATTACGGGATGACTCACGGAGTGGCCATCGGTCTGGTTTTGCCACACGTGATTCGTTTCAACCACGAGGCCGTTGGCGATGTTTACGCCGAACTGATCGCTGCTGTCGGCCTGGAGCCGTTGGGCAACGAGACTTCGGGCGAAACTCTGGCGGTCGTAGTCGAGGGGATGCGAAGTGATGCGGGATTGCCAGCTACGCTTGCGGAATGCGATATTCGAGACGATCTGTTGGACCAATTGGCGGCCGAGGCTTTTGACCAGTGGACGGGCAAGTTCAATCCCAGGCCGGTTTCGGCCGAGACTTTGAAAGGGCTGTACCAATGCGCCTCACCTCGAACAGAATCGTGCTGATTCTCACGGTGGTCGGCACGTGTGTCATGGCGTTGGCACATACAGCCTCGACGTCAGTGGCTTCGAAGCCAGCCAGTGCGTCGAAAGGTTCGTCGTGGCCCAATTTCCGCAACGGTCACCAGCTGCTCGGTGTCGCCGACTCGCCATTGCCCGATCGACTCGAGCTGTTGTGGTCTCAACCGATACCCGACGGAATGGTGTTCACGTCGGCTGCAGCCGTGGCCGCAGGTCGCGTGTATGCGTCGACTCTGGGTGGCGAATTGTTGTGCCTCGACTTGAAGACTGGCAAGTTGTTGTGGAAGTACCTTTCGGCTCCGAAGCCCGAGGCCGACACTTTCATTCCTGGCTTCCCATCAGCACCGACGTTGTCGTCCGACACGGTGTTTGTCGGGGACGAGGACGGAGTCTTTCACGCCGTGGACCGCAAGTCGGGCAAGAAGCGATGGATATTCCAGACGTCGGCAGAAGTCAACAGTTCGGCGGCCGTCGTGGGAAACCGCGTGATCTTCGGGTCCTACGACGCGAACTTGTATTGCCTAAACACCAGGACCGGTAATACGGTGTGGAAATTCGAGACAGCCGATCGGATCAACGGGTCACCGGCTATCGCCGGCAAGTACACGTTTGTGACCGGCTGCGATCAGCATCTGAGGATGATCAACATCGAGACAGGCAAGCAGGAACACGACATGCTGTTGGGCAGTTTCATGATCGCGTCTCCAGCCGTCGTCGACAATATGCTTTACGTCGGGACTCATGACGGCGAGTTTCTGGCGGTGGATTGGAAAAAACAGCAGATCGTCTGGCGCTACAGTGACCCTCAGAAAATGCAGCCCTACCATGCCTCGGCAGCGATCCTTGGCAATCGGATCGTCGTGGGGAGTCAAGACAAGCGGGTGCACTGCATCGATCGCCGGACAGGCAAACGCATTTGGGTCTTCGCGACTCGTGCCCAGGTCAACAGTTCGCCGGTGATCGCCGGCGGACGCGTGTATTTCGGATCAGCCGACAAGAACGTCTATGGTGTCGACTTGAAAACCGGTAAGGGCGTGTGGAAGTACCGCGGGAAATCCGACTTCAACGCCGCTCCATCGGTGGCGCAAGGACGACTGCTGATCGGTTCGGAAGGGACTCAAGGCCGTCTCTTGTGTTTTGGGGCAAAGTGATGTCAACCGACACCAGCAGTACCACCGAAGTCGGCAGCTACTTCATTTCCAACTACCCACCATACTCGCAATGGACCAGCGAGGCGGTCGCCGATATCAATTCGGCATGGGACCTGGCCGAACCCGACGAGGTTCCGTTGGGAATGTACCTGCACATCCCTTTCTGTCGGAAACGTTGTAAGTTCTGTTACTTCCGGGTCTACACGAACCAGAATGCCACAGCGATTGCCGACTATGTGGATGCGTTGGCCAGCGAGGCGAAGATGGTGGCCGGCCGTGCCGCAGTCACCGGCCGACCGCTCGAGTTTGTCTACTTCGGTGGCGGCACGCCGTCGTATCTCAGTTCGCGACAGCTGAGGTTCCTCAGAGACTCGCTGGCTGAATCCTTTACATGGGAAACGGCTCGCGAGGTGACTTTTGAATGCGAACCGGGCACCCTGAATCTCGAGAAACTGCAGACTCTGGCCGAGATCGGCATCACTCGCGTTTCCTTGGGAATCGAGAACTTTGACGACGGGATTCTTGAAGAGAACGGTCGAGCCCATCTCTCGCCTGAGATCTTCCGGGCCTATGACTGGATTCAGCAGGTGGGTTTCCCTCAGGTCAACATCGACCTGATCGCCGGCATGGTGGGCGAAACCGAGGCGAATTGGCAGTCGTGCGTCGAGAAGGCGATCGAGTTGGCTCCGAAGAACATCACGATCTACCAGATGGAGCTCCCGTTCAACACCGTGTATTCGCAGGAAATGACCGACAAGGGAGTGGCTTCGCCGGTGGCAGACTGGCCAACAAAGCGGAGATGGGTGAGCGAGGCGATGGACCGACTGGTCGACGCCGGTTATCACGTATCCAGTGGCAACGAGATGGTCAGCGACCCGGAGACTGACCGGTTCGTGTACCGCGACAACCTGTTCCGCGGTTCAGACATCCTGGCGTTGGGCGTTTCGAGTTTTGGACACTTTCAGGGCGTGCACTATCAGAATCTGGACGGGCTCCAGGAGTACCAGTCCGAGGTGATCGCAGGACGTTTGCCCATCAATCGTGCGATGCGTCCGACGGCACTGCAGCGGCTGATTCGCGAGTTCGTGCTGCAGCTGAAGGAGGGAGTGGTGGACACCTCGGCTCTGGATGCGAAGTTTCAGGTGAGTACGCTGGAAGTATTTGGGCGGGCACTGACGAATCAGCAGCAGGCCGGGTATCTCGAAATCGACGGCCAGCACGTACGATTGACTCGACGCGGACTGCTACAGGCGGACAGTCTGTTGCCCGAGTATTTCGAGTCGGAGCATCGCCGAGTTCGCTACACCTAGGAACGAGTTCCGCAGGACCGGCCGTGAATCCTCAAGACGAACTCAATTCGTTAGTCGGGCTGTTTGGCGACGGCGCCCAACTGGTCCAATCGGTAGAGCACCTGCCGGGTGCTCTGACACCGGAGGTCTACCGGCGGATGCTGGTGCACGACAACCACATGACCGTGACCATGGAAGAGCACTATGGCAGTCCGGTCGAGGTGCGGGTGATCGACCAGGTGGAGCGAGACGGGTTGTATTGCCGCAAGATCGTGTTGTTGAAGGCCGGGACGAGCCAGGTGGTACAATTCGGGATCGTCCGCTTCAATTTTCACTACGTGACGCCGGAAGTCCGTGACGAGATCGTTTCCGGAGCGACACCGTTGGGGCGGGTGTTGATCAACCACAACGTGTTGCGTCACATCGACCTGGGCGCGATCCTGAAGATCACGGTGGGAGACGAGTTGGCCGAGTTGTTGCAGATGGAATCGGGTGGAGTGACCTACGGTCGACTGGCAACAATTTTCTGTAACCGTCACCCGGCGGTCGATCTGCTCGAGATTCCCGCACCAATTCAGGAAGTTGTTTAGCATGATGAAGTCGCTCGAGAGCCTGAGCCATTCGAGTCCTGACGTCGTTGTGATCGGCGGCGGACCGGCCGGTGCCACGGCGGCCGCCCTGGTGGCCGAAGCCGGGCACTCGGTTGTGGTCTTCGAACGCGAGTCTGTACCCCGGTTCCACGTGGGCGAATCGTTGGTGCCGGCCACCTATTCGATTCTCGAACGACTCGGCCTGATCGATCGGCTTCGTCAGAGTGCCTATCCCCGAAAGTTCAGCGTGCAGTTCGTCACCGAGACGGGAAAAGAGACACGTCCATTCTATTTCGACAAGTTTCGGCCTCACGAGAGTTCACAAACCTGGCAGGTCTGGCGCAACGAGTTCGATGGAATGCTGTTGGAGTGTGCCGGAGAACGAGGGGCCGAGGTGGTCACCGGGGCGCAGGTGACCGAGGTGGTGTTCGAGCAAGACCGAGCGGTTGGCGTACGAGTGCGTGGTGTCGAGGGAGGTGGCGACGAGGTGTTAGTGAGGTCACGGGTTGTGATCGATGCCAGTGGGCTCTCGGCCTTCCTGGCGACTCGAAGAAATCTGAAGCAACCCGACCCACTCCTGCAGAAGGCGACTGTATGGGGTTACTTTCGAAACGCCCGACGTGATCAGGGGCGAGACGAGGGGGCCACGATCATTCTTCAGACCGAGGGCAAGAAGTCCTGGTTCTGGTATATCCCACTTCCGGGCAACATGGTCAGTGTCGGGTGCACGGGCAGCCTGAGATATCTGTTCCCCAAGGGGGGGGGCGATGTCGAGTCGGTCTGGGAACGCGAAATAGCTCGCTGCCCGGCCATCACACTCCGGCTCGCCAACGCGTCACTCGAAGGCCCACTCCGGACAACTCGGGACTTCAGCTACAAGTCGTCTCAAGCGGCCGGAGACGGATGGGTGCTGATCGGCGATGCCGTCGGGTTTCTCGATCCGGTCTATTCGACCGGAGTCTTCCTGGCCCTGAAATCGGGCGAAATGGCGGCCGATGCGATCATCGCCGGCTTGGCGGCCGGAGACGTATCGGGCGAGAGGCTGGGCGGTTGGAAGGACGAATACGACACGGGCGTCATGCACTTCCAGAAACTCGTCTACGCATTTTACACTCCGGGATTCAGTTTTGGATCGTTGTTGCGTGAACACCCCGAGTGCATCGAGCACTTGGCCAACATCCTGATGGGTCATGTCTGGGAACCAGGGCTTGACGCACTGTTTGAAGCGATGGGCGACGTCGTGCCGCCCTTGGACGATGAAGCCGCAACGATGCAATCGGCGAGCGAGGAGACTTGAATCATGTCGAGTCGTGAGGATGGGGCACCGCGCTGGTGCCGTCGAGGATTCTGGATCGGCGTGATCCTGCTGGTGGCGGTGCAGCAATACCCTGGATTCTGGGACTCCCGTACCTTGGTCCTGGATTTCCTGCCTGTTCCACTGTGCTACCAGATCGTTGTTTCGCTGTTGGCCGTCGCAGTGTGGTGGATCGGAACGGTTGTCGCGTGGCCTGCCGATTCGTCGGATGCCGAGGTGGTGTCTCACGAGGACGTTTCGTGACGCAGTTGAGCATCATTATCGGCTACTTGAGCCTGCTGCTGGCCCTGGGTGTCGTGGCATCCCGGAAGTCCCGGGGCACGAGTCGTGACTATCTGCTGGCTAGCCATTCGATTGGTCCGGTGTTGTTGTTGATGTCGCTGTTTGGCACCACGATGACCGCATTTGCCTTGGTGGGTTCGACGGGCAAGTCGTACCAGTTGGGAATCGGCGTTTATGGCCTGATGGCCTCGTCGAGCGGAATCGTCCATTCGCTGTGTTTCTTTGTGATCGGCGTGAAACTCTGGACGCTCGGCCAGAAACACGGTTACACGACGCAGGTCGAGTACTTCCGCGACCGATTGGGTTCGCATACCTTCGGGTTCCTGCTGTTTCCGGTACTGGTAGGTCTGGTGATCCCATACCTGTTGATTGGTGTCCTGGGCGCCGGAGCTGTGATCAATGGAGTGACGCGAGGGACGTTTGACGAGATGTTTGCGTCGGCCGGTCACGGCGTTCCTGGCTGGCTCGGTTCGCTGGTCATCTGCCTGGTCGTGCTGGGTTACGTGTTTGCCGGCGGAATGCGTGGTACGGCCTGGGCCAACACATTTCAGACGTCTGTGTTCATGGTTTTAGGTGTTGTGACCTTTGTCGTGATCGCTCGCGAGATTGGCGGTGGCGAGACGTTTCTCGAGAGTCTTCAGGGTGCTACGGCTCGGGTACTCGAGTCGCATCCCGAAAAGCTCGTGATGAAACCGCCACGTTTGTTCTTTCTCAGTTTCCTGTTGATCCCGCTCTCGGCCGGGATGTTTCCTCACCTGTTTCAGCACTGGTTGACGGCCAGGAGTGCTTCGGCCTTCAAGCTACCGGTTATCGTTCATCCGTTGTTTATCCTGATCGTCTGGGCTCCGTGCGTGATGGTCGGTGCGTGGGCAACCTCGGCGGTCATCGATGGTCAGCCGTTGTTTACGACGCCCCCGGAGAACGTCAACACGGTCCTGCCAATCCTGGTGTCTCGGGTCGCCGGCCCGGTGCTGTCGGGGTTGTTGTCGGCCGGCATCCTGGCAGCGGTGATGTCGTCGCTGGACAGCCAGTTCCTGTGCCTGGGCACGATGTTCACAAATGACATCGTGTTGGCCGGTCGAACGGGTCGTCGCGATATCGACGATACTCGAGTTGTCCGAATGGCCAGGTGGTTCATCGTGGCAATTGTGGCCGTGACATACCTGTTGAGCCTTGGGGCACCGGCGGCGATTTTCGATCTGGGCCTGTGGTGTTTCGCCGGATTCTCGGGGTTGGTGCCACTGGTCCTGGCCGCGTTGTACTGGCGACGATTGACGCTGGCCGGTGCCACTGCCAGCGTGGTGGCGATGGTGGCAACGTGGCTGACATTGTTCTTCGGCGACATGGGCGGGTATCCACCGGATCCTCGCTACAAGTTCCTGGGAATGTTACCGGTGGCGGCGATCGTGCTCGTCCCAGCCGTCGTCCTGATCGTCGTGTCGTGGTCCACTCGGCCTCCGTCCGACGCGATCTTGAACAAGTTCTTCCCCAAGGTGTCCGGCAACGAGGGGGGCCTGCCATGAGCGTGGCCTTCACGACGACGCGGCGAGTCGAGTTTGCCGACACTGACATGGCCGGCCTGGTCCACTTCACCACGTATTACCGAATGATGGAGTCGGTCGAACACGAATTTCTCAGGTCGCTGGGTACATCCGTGCTCAACCGAGACGACGATGGTCGAACCGTGAGTTGGCCGCGGCTGGCGGCCGAATGCGAGTTCCATGCTCCGGCTTTCTTCGAAGACGAACTCGAGATTTTGGTACGAGTCGCGTCTCTTGGACGCTCGTCGCTGGTGCTGAAATACGAGTTTCGCCGTGGCGACGACAGGATTGCCAGCGGTCGGATGAAGACCGTCTGCTGCGAGATTCAAGAGGGTGAGTCGCTGCTAGCGATCGAGATTCCAGTTGAGCTGAAGTCGCAGTTGGCCACACTGATTGAAGTGGAGTAACGAGGTGTC
>CAVOEV010000056.1:0-21103 GCA_963694825.1 Planctomycetota bacterium | reverse complement strand
AAGAGACTGCTGAAGAGACTGCTGAAGAGACTGCTGAAGAGACTGCTGAAGAGACTGCTGAAGAGACTGCTGAAGAGACTGCTGAAGAGACTGCTGAAGAGACTGCTGAAGAGACTGCTGAAGAGACAACTGATGGTGCTGAGGAGGCCGAAACGGCCGAGACGGGTGAAGAAACAGCGTAGACTCTCTGATCGACCGAGAGTCGCTGAGTCACACGTTGTCAATTGTTCTGAATTCCGGGCAGGGGACACGCCGGGAAACCGGAATAAGGAGATGCAAGGATGGCGAGTTACAACAAGGTGATCTTGGTTGGCAATCTGACTAGAGACCCGGAATTGCGGCACACACCCTCGGGGGCTGCCGTCACCGATCTCGGCTTAGCCGTGAATCGAACCTGGACAGATCGCAACACGAATCAGAAGAACGAAGAAACCACATTTGTCGACGTCACCTGCTGGAGCCGAACCGCAGAAATCGCCTGCGAATACCTCCGCAAGGGACGCCCGGTCCTGATCGAAGGTCGCCTTCAGATGGATGAGTGGAGCGACAAGGAAACCGGCCAAAAACGGACCAAACTCAAGGTTGTCTGCGACAGCATGCAGATGTTGGGATCCCGTGACGGCGGTGGCGGTGGCGGTGACGGTGGCGGTGGCGGTGGCGGATACAGTGCTCCGGCACCGTCGGCTCCGGCTCCGGCTTCATCCTCGCCCGCGCCCGCGCCCGAGAGTCCCCTATCGAATCCTCCGGATGACGAGGTTCCGTTCTGAGAACGGTCTCGTTCGGCAAGAACTCCCCACACCAGAAAATCCGGGATACGTCCCGGCCATTCCCATGAGTCGCAAGAATCCCTCTCCCCATGTGTCCGGCAGCACCAATTCGTCGGTCGATCTGTTGCTGGCCGAACCGGTCCCCTCGCTCGGCCTCCCTGGAGACCTCGTGACGGTCAAACCCGGTTTCGCTCGCAACTACCTGATCCCTCAGGGTCTGGCGACGGTGGCCACCGAAGAGAACCGGCAGGCGGTCGAAAAACACCGGGCCAGGCTGCTGGAACTGCAGGCGGCCGCAACCAAACAGCTACAGGGACTCGCCGACAAGATCTCGGCACACAGCGTCACGATCGAAGCCAACGCCAACCCCGAAGGTCAACTCTACGGGTCGGTCAATCAGGTGGACATCAGTAGTTCGCTGATCGAGGCCGGATTTGAAGTCACACCCGAACAGGTTGTGCTCTCCGGAGTGCTCAAAGAACTGGGAATGTACACCGTCGGCGTACGGCTGCACGAGCAAGTTGAAACGGTAATGAAGGTGTGGGTGGTTCCGTCGGCTGACGAGACGGCCGAGAGTGAAGCGTAGGCGGCAAGAAGGGACTCCGTCGACCCGGGTGCGACTCACCGGCGACGACAACAAGGCGTCATGGAGGGGCGGGCGATGGCTGTCGTGGCGACCACCTCCGGGTTCGACCGACTCCCCCCGCAGAACCTCGAAGCCGAACGCGGCGTACTGGGCAGCGTTCTGCTGATGAACGATGTGCTCGACGAAGTCACCGAGGTACTCGCACCCGATCACTTCTACACCGATGCACACCGCAAGATCTTCTCGGCCATCCGACGCCTGTACGACAACGGCGCCCAGGCCATCGACCCGCTGACCCTCGCCGAAGAACTCGACCGGCACAAACAACTCGATGACATCGGCGGCACCGGATACCTTGAACAAGTCCTCGAATCCGTCCCCCACGCCGGACACGCTCGCTACTACGCAGGCATCGTCCGAGAAAAATGGGTGCAACGGCAACTGATCTTCGCCTGCAACGAAATCCTCACCGAATGCTACGACGGATCCAAGGATCCCGACGATGTGCTCTCCTCGGCCGAACAGCGCATCTTCCGCATACTCGATGACCAAGGCGAACCCCGGAAGATCCAGATCCGAGACATCCTGCTCGATGCCTTTGATCGCATCAACGAGCGGATGGAAAATGACGAGGTAATCAGCGGGATCCCCACCGGGATGACCGACCTCGACCAGAAGATCAACGGGCTCCAACCCTCCGAACTCATCGTGATCGCCGCCCGACCGAGCATGGGAAAAACCGCGCTGGTCTGCAATATCGCCGAAGGCGTGGCGATGGACTCCGGACAAGGCGTCCTGCTGTTCAGCCTCGAACAGTCCAACCTCGAACTCGCCGAACGACTGCTCTGCATCCGCTCACAAGTCAACAGCCACCGACTCCGCTCCGGTACACTCGACGACGACGAACGAAAACTCCTCGTTCACGCTTCCGCCGAACTTTCCGAAGCACCCCTGTTCCTCGATGACCAACCGGGACGAACCATCGCGCAAATCACCGCCGTCGCTCGACGATTGAATCGACGAAATGGGGTCGCCGTCGTCATTATCGATTACCTGCAACTGATCGAACCCGAAGACAAGGGAGCACCCCGCGAACAGCAAATCGCGCTCATCACGCGACGACTCAAAGCACTCGCCAAAGAACTCAACGTCCCTGTCATCGCACTCGCTCAACTCAACCGCGGAGTCGAACACCGAGAAGACAAACGGCCACGACTCAGCGACCTGCGAGAAAGTGGAGCCATCGAACAGGACGCCGATGTCGTCATATTCCTGCACCGACCCGAACACTACAACCCCGAAGATCGCCCGGGTGAAGCCGATGTGATTATCGCCAAAAATCGAAATGGGCCCACCGACAGCGTCACCATGACCTGGATCAAGGAATCCATGAGATTCGCCAACTTCAGCCAACTCGATGAACCCGATGGCGGGTACTTCGCCGACTCCGAAAATGACCGGTTCTGAAACAACCACTCACAACTCCGCCGCCACACCACTCGACACTTCTCACCCCTGAAACCCTTTTCACTTTGACTGCACGTGTACTTGACTCGTATGATAGACCGATCAAGGAAACCTGATCGGTTAGAAAATCCTGACGGTTTAGGCAACCCAATCCGGATAGCCCCCCCCGTCGTACGCCCCACCTCATCCCCCCCGCCCCCCAACTCGAGTTCTTCGACTTCCTCGACCTGACAGAGGTTTGCGCAGCCGCGAACCCAGATCGAGATCGACAGACACACGGAGCCCACCCCGATGACACCGAATCCCCGACTCATCCGTTCTCGGATCGTCCTTCACAGCACAACGGTGCTGCTGTCATTGGCCGGAATCGTCGTCGCCCAGGCTCCCCCGTCGATCTCCACCACGCGTCCACTGGCCGTCCGACCCGGCCAAGCCCTCGACGTTGCGATCCAGGGTGCCAACCTGGTCGGAGTCAGCGACATCTGGACCAGCTTCCCCTCAACCACGGCCCTCGTCGGTGACACCAAGAACAAGGCACAGTGCGTCTACAAGTTGACCGTCCCGGCCGACGCCGCGGTGGGCATCCACGCCCTGCGAATCGCCGGCCCCGGCGGACTCTCGCCCCTGAAACTTATTCTCGTCGACGACATCCCCACCACCGCCCAAGCTGCCGACAACTTCTCACTCGACAAGGCCCAGGCCCTCACACTGCCAGCAGCCGTCGACGGCAACACCGACGCCCTGAAAGTCCGCACCTACAAGTTCACTGCCGAAGCGGGCCAGACGGTGTCGGCCGAAGTGGTCGCCAAGCGGATCGGATCGGCGTTGGACCCGCTACTGAGACTCCTGGACGGCAACGGACGGGAAATGGCCTACAGCGACGACGAAGCAGGACTCAACGGTGACAGCCGTCTGCATCACACGTTTGTGGCCAAAGGGGAGTACACTCTGGAGGTGCGCGACATCGGGTGGACCGGTGGAGCCGGCCACCACTACCGTCTGCGAGTGGGCGACTTCCCCGATGTGACCTCCCCCTACCCTCTGGGCATCAAGCGAGGTGGCTCGGCCACCGTGTCGTTTGCCGGTTCCCACATCGACGGAGTCCAGCCGGTCAAGTTGCAACTCCAAGCCGACTCGACACTCGACTGGATCACCGTCGGTGCCAAGCGGGCCGGTGGCCAAAGCAGCGGGCTGGTGACTCTGGCCGTCAGCAACTCGGACGAACTCGTTGAAACCGAACCCAACGACAGCCGCGACAAGGCCACTCGTGTCCCCTTGGGCGCCAATCTTAACGGACGCTTCGACAAGGCCGGTGACGTCGACCACTTCGTCGTCGCCGCCAAGAAGGGACAGAAATTCACCTTCACCGGCATCACCCGTCGAGTCGGATCGCCCGCAGCCGTCTACCTTAAACTGCTCAACTCCACCGGCGCCAAGGTGGCCGAAGTGATCGACCTGGGCATCACCGACAGCGTGATCAACTACACCTTCCCGGCCGACGGAGATTACTACGTCGCTGTGCAGGATCGAGATCAACGCGGCGGCGGAGCATTCTCGTACCGCGTCTCGGTCGACGCCACGGCGGTCGGTTTCCAACTGACCGCTGCGGCCGCTCACCTGAATATCGCCGTCGGCGGCACAGCCGCCGTGACCGTAAACGTCAGCCGCAGCGGCTACAACGGACCGATCACCATCGCCGCGATCGGTTTGCCCGAAGGTATCAGCAGCACGCCCACCGTCATCGGCTCAGGCCGCACCAACGCAGTCTTGACACTCACCGCCGACGACAAGGCCCCCAAGGGGAAAATCGTACCGATCAAGGTGGCCGGTACCGCCACGATCGGCGACCAGCAGACTCGCGTCGACGCCAACGTCGAAGCCACTCTCAAAGGCCTCTTCGGAGGCCTCCCTTGGCCGCCCTCCACACTCTCCCAGGAAATCGCCGTCGCCGTCGCACCCCCGGCAGTCTTCTCGCTCAGAACTTCACCGCAGACCATCGTCCTCGGACGAGACCTCACCGCCACGGTCAAGGTCACCGTCGTCCGCCACAAGGACTACAAGGAAGCCATCACACTGGTCCTGCAACCGGCCAAAAATGGCCTCCCCGCGGGGATCTCCGCAGCACTCAAACCGATCCCCGCCGGAAAAAACGAGATTGCAATCACATTCTCGGCCAACAACAAGGCCGCCCTGGGCGCCTTCACCGCCAACCTCAATGCTCAACTGAAAAAAGGGAAGAACACCACCACCCAACCTGTCCCCTCGATCGGACTCACACTCAAAACGCCGCTGACTCTCAAGGCACAGGCCGCCGAAGGGAAGCTCGCCCGAGGCGGCCAGCTGAAGCTGACGGTGACCGTCGAGCGGAACCCGGCGCTGAAGGGGCCGGTCGTGTTGAGCGTCGCCAACCTGCCCAAGGGCGTCACCACCAAGGCCGCCACCATCGCTGCAGACAAGAGTGAGGTTGAAATCATTCTCTCCGCAGCACAAGATGCCCAGCAGGGTGAGGTCAAGAACCTGCTGGTCAAGGGCATCACCACAATCGGCAAAGTCAAACACAGCACCGATGCCCCCGCACTGGCGGTGACAGTCGAATAAACAAGCAACGTCCTGAACACTCCTTACACAACCACAACAAAACCCAAGCAGCAGTCGAACTTGCTGACTCGACGTCTGTTCCACAACGGAGACCACCGGTCATGCGGCACCTGTTGACAGCCACGATCATCGGACTCTTTTGCCTCGGATCCCTCGCGACCACGTCTGTCGCTCACGCCGAGGAAACTCTCGTGACCGTAGGCAAACCGGCCAGCTTGGCCCTCCAGCCTGCACCGTTTGTTCTCGACGGAAAACGAGCCCTCCAGCAATTGCTCGTCACCGCCAAGTACGCCTCGGGCGAACTCCGCGACCTGACAACCGTCGCCGCCTTCACCTCCGCCAATACCAAGGTCGTCCGAATCGACTCGGGCAAGGCCATTCCCGTCGGTGACGGGACCGCGATGTTGACCGCAACCGTCGCTGGAAAAACAGCCAGCGTTCAGGTCACCGTCAAGAATTTTACCGGCCCCCACCCGGTCAGCTTCCAGAACGAAATGCTCGCCGCACTCTCAAAGGGCGGCTGCAACGCCGGAGCCTGCCACGGCTCACCCTCAGGAAAGGCCGGCTTCAGACTTTCGCTCCGAGCCTTCGACCCACCGCTGGATATCTTGACGCTCAGACACGAGTACTTCGGCAGACGGACCAATGCCATGGACCCCGCCGACAGCCTCGTAGTCAAAAAAGCGATCATGGAAGTGGCTCACGGCGGAGGAAAACGGATCAGAAAAGGGGATCCGGTCTATCAGACGTTCGTCGGCTGGATCGGCGAAGGACTCAGACTCGACGCCGAAGGGACTCCCAATCTGGTCAAGACCGAACTGCTGCCCAAAAAACGCGTCCTGCAACCCGCCAGCAATCTCCAACAACTCGTCCTGCTTGGACACTTCAGCGATGGCAGCGTCCGTGACCTCACACCACTCGCCGTCTTCACCTCCTCCAACGAATCCGTCGGCACCGTCAACGCCAACGGACTGGTCGAAAAGACCGGACGAGGCGAAACCGCTATCCTGGCTCGCTACCTCGACAAGATGACCACCAGCCACGTCACGTTTCTCGAAAACGTCCAGGGGTTTGCCTGGAACAACCCCAAGGCCAACAACTTTGTCGACGAAAAAGTCTACGAAAAACTCAAACAACTCCAGATCTTGCCCAGCGAACTGTGCACCGACGAAGAATTCCTGCGGCGGGCCTTCATCGACACCACCGGACGATTGCCTCGACTCGAGGAAGTCCAGGCCTTCCTCGACGACAAGGCTGCCGACAAGCGAGCGAAACTCGTCGATCGACTGCTCGAACTCGACGACTTCGCAGAACTCTGGGCCCTGCGATGGGCAGACATCCTGCGATCCAACAACAAGAAGATCAAGACACTGGGCGTCCACAAGTTCTATCGATGGATCTACAACAGCATTCGCAGCGACAAACCACTCGATGAATTCACTCGCGAATTGATCACCGCCAGCGGCAGTGTGTACGAGAACCCGGCGGCGAACTACTGGCGAGCTAGCCGCGACCCCAACGATGCCGTCGAAACCACCGCCCAACTGTTCTTGGGAATCCGCATCCAGTGTGCCAAGTGCCACAACCATCCCTTCGAAAGATGGACTCAGGACAACTACTACGGTATTGCCGCCGCCTTCACTCGCATCGGACGCACCAAGGGAGCTCGAGCCGACGATGAAGTCATCTTCCCGGCCAGCTCGGGCGAAATCAAACAGCCACGCACGGGTAAGACCATGAAGGTCCACCTGCTGCTCACCGGTGACGTTGATGTGCCCGATGATCAGGACCGACGACGTGTCTTCGCCAAATGGCTCACCGCAACCGACAACCCCTTCTTCGCCAAGGCGTCGGTCAACCGCATCTGGGGACACCTGATGGGACGAGGCATCGTCGAACCGGTCGACGACTTCCGTGACTCCAACCCACCCTCAAATGGCAAACTGCTCGACGAACTCGCCAATCAGTTCGTCAAGAACAAGTTCAGCCGCAAGTGGGCCGTCCGCACCATCATGAACAGTCGGATCTATCAACTTAGCTCGAGAAAGAACAAGTTCAACTCCGACGACGAACTCTACAACTCGCACGCCACCACACGGCTGCTGAGCGCCGAGCAACTGCTCGATGCCATCTGCCAGGTCACCGACGTGCCCGAAACCTTCAAGGGCGTCCCGCCGGGCACCCGGGCCGTCGCACTCCCCGAACCGCCCAGCGATCACTACTTCCTGAAGATCTTCGGGCAACCGCAACGAGAAATGGCGTGTGCCTGCGAACGCTCCAACGAATCCAATCTCTCCCAGGCCCTGCAAATGATCAACGGGCCGGTCGTGCACAACAAGCTAAGATCCGACAAGGGACGGATTGCCCGGATGATTGCCGAAAAGAAAAGCGACCAGGTAATCATCACCTCACTCTACCTCGCCGCCCTGGCCCGCAAACCCGCCGACGCCGAAATGGCCGCCGCCAACAAGCACATCGGCAACAGCAAGGACCGACGACTCGCACTCGAAGACGTCGGCTGGGCCGTGCTCAACTCCAAGGAATTCCTCTTTCAGCACTAGGCTCCAGAACGCCCAAGGGCGTCGACTGTAAAAACCTGACGCAGAGTGTTCTCGGTCACGTGCAGGTGCACGATGAACTGGCCACCAGCCTGCGAACCGGACCGGGTGCCACCGCGCCACACTACGCTCGACGATTCGAGCCACCAACGGAGGCCACTCGACCTCGCCGAGATACTCCGTCAGGTGTACGACAATTGCGTCGTGATTCGAAAGAGGCGGCAGCACGTCGACAAATCGAAATGCCTGGAGTCGTGACGAAGGATGAGACATCATCCTGGCCATCAGCCGTCGTTCCACCAGCGCGCCCGCCAGGGATGGACTCGACAACTGACGGCCAATCCGATCGGTGGCCATTTCGAGTGAATCGTGGTCGGCCACGACACCTCCTGCGTCACCCGACGATGGTCCCGAACGTGGTTTCAACGACAGGCTAAATTGTCAGGTCGTGTATTCGGAATTCAATCGAACATACTCAGTCGTCAGGTCACACGTCCAGAACCTCGTCGACGCCTCACCGAACGGAAAACTCAACGCGATTTCCACCTGCTCGTCGTCCCGCATCGCCGCCGATACCAACTGCTCGTCGTATTCGACCGGTGTCCCCTCGCGGAAGATCACAGTCCCGTTGATCGACAAGGTGACGTCACCCTCGACCAACTCGACTCCCGTCCGCCCACAACAACTGACAATCCTGCCCCAGTTGGGATCGTTGCCCGTGATCGCCGTCTTGACCAACGCGTCATCAGCCACCGTCCGAGCAATCGACTCGGCCTCCTCGCGAGTCCGCAATCCGCTCACGTCGATCTGCACCAGGTGACCGGCTCCCTCGGCGTCCGATACGATCGCACGGGCCAGGTCCTGACAGACGTCTCGGACCGCCACCCCGATCGCTTCGAAATCCGCATCGCCTTCGGCCACGTCCGGCCCACCACCGGCAAGCAACAACACCGAATCGCTGGTGCTGGTGTGACCCTCGACACTGATGCAATTGAAACTCGTGTCGACAGCCTGTCGTAACACTCGGTCGGCTTGGTCGGGGGTCAACGACACGTCGGTCATCACAACGGCCAACATCGTCGCCATGTTCGGACCAATCATCGCCGCACCCTTGGCCACGCCGCTGACACGACACCCGACCCCCCCCACCGTCACCTCACGCATCGACTGCTTGAGAACCGTGTCGGTGGTCAACATCGCCCGAGCCGCACTACCAAACGACTCGGCCGAATCGCCCAACGATTCAACAACACCGGAAATCCCCGAAACGATCTCGTCCATCGGCAGAAAATGACCGATCACACCGGTCGAACAGACCAGCACCGACTCGGGTTCGCAGCCAAGCTGCTCGGCCACAACCGCCGTCATCCGCCGGGCATCCTCCACACCCCGCTCACCCGTACAGGCATTCGCATTGCCTGAATTGATGACCACCGCCCGCACACTCGATCCGGGGACCCGCTCACGCGACACCGTCACCGGTGCACCGCACACGCGATTCAAAGTGAATACGCCGGCAGCCGACACCGGGCTCGCAGCCACCAGCAAAGCCAAATCCAAAGTGCCCGGATCCGACTTGATCCCGCAGGCCACTCCCGCCGCCAGGAAACCTTCCGGCAACAGACAATCACTCGTCAATGGCCAACTGTCACTCATCCCCGCTCCACTCCCCTGCCCTGCCCGGTAGCAATCCGGCAGTCTCGGGAAAACCGTACATCAGGTTGAAATTCTGCACGGCGACACCGGCGGCGCCCTTGATCAGGTTGTCCAAGGCTGAAAACACCACCAGCAACCCGCCACTCTCGCGGACCGTGATGTCGCAGAAGTTTGTGCCCGATACGTCACGAGTCCGTGGCAAATGATCGACGATCCGCACAAACCGATGGCCGTCACCATGGAACTCTCCCAACGACCGCATCATGTCCTCACAGGACCATTGACCCGTCGGCCGGCAATACATCGTGCACAAGATCCCTCGATCCATCGGAACCAAGTGAGGTGTGAAGACGACCTTGACAGCCTGGCCACTCGCTCGGCTGAGCACCAGGTCGATTTCCGGAGTGTGCCGGTGATTCCCCACACCATAAGGCGAAATGCTCTCGTTGCACTCCGGATACAGGTTACTCAGCTTCGGCGACCGACCCGCTCCCGACACGCCACTCTTGGCATCGATGATGATCCCCGTTGCTTCGATCAGTCTCTCACTCAACAACGGAGCCAATGCCAGGATCGAAGCACTGGTATAACAACCCGGGTTGGCCACCAGTTGGATCGTCTCGTCAACACCGTGACCGGGCAACTCGGGCAACCCGTACGGTGTCTCGGCCAATCGATCCGGATCGGTGTGCTTGAGTCCGTACCACTGGTTGTAGGTCTGAGCGTCGTCGAGACGGTAATCGGCACTCAAATCGACGACTCGCAAGCCGGCATCGAGTAGCCAGGGAATCGTCGCCATGCTCGCTCCGTGCGGCAGGCAACAGAACACCACGTCAGCTCGTTCGGCAATCTCCGAAACGTCCAATCGCTCGCAACGGACATCCAGACGCCCCGACAGGATCGGGTGCACCTGGCTGACATCAGACGACTCGTCCTGACGCGTCGTCAACGCGGTGATCTCGACCCGAGGATGCTGCAACAGGATCTTGATCAACTCGAGTGCCGTGTATCCCCTCGAGCCCAGGATGGCTGCACGGACCATGTTCCTCGCCCTCGATTCTCCGGTGAACCAGTCATTCTAGGCCGCTGAGAGACCGGACAAAAGGGCCACCCGAGCACGGCAACTGCAGCTTCGGGTTCTCGCTTTGCATTGACCGTCAAAATGATCACAATGGTCGCGTTCCCAACCCGAACCAGCCAATTCGAGTCCAACCGACCGACACCCTTTCGAGGAGACAGCATGGCCAACGTGGCAGAACTGGCGGCAGACGCACTGGCTGCTGGCAACGGCATCCTGAGACTCGCGCCGACCTGGGTGCCCCGCTCGTTCCTGCAGCCTGGCCGACGACTCAAACTGCACCCCGCGGACTACTATGCACTCGGTGCTCACCGAGGCGGCATCGACGAACGCTGGTTCGCCTCAACCACCCCCGCGGCCAACGAGGGCGCACCGCCCGACGAAGGACTCAGCTACTGCCTCCACCAGGACCAACGCTTCACCATGCAGGATGCCGTCGCCGAACTCGGTACCGACATGGTCGGCGATGCGATCTGGGACGAATTCGGACGCTGGCCGGTCTATTCGAAGTTCTTCGACAACATGGGACCCATTCCACACCACATGCACCAGAACGCCGAACAAGCGAAACTGGTCGGTCAGGAAGGCAAACCCGAAAGCTACTACTTCCCGCCTCAACTCAACGCCATCGGCAATAACTTCCCCTACACCTTCATGGGACTGGAACCAGGCACCTCGAAACAGGACGTCATCGATTGCCTGGACCGCTGGGACGACGGGGACAACGGGATCCTCGACCTCTCCAAGGCCTATCGACTCAAACCCGGTACAGGCTGGCTGATCCCACCCTGCGTGCTGCACGCACCCGGTAGCCTCGTCACCTACGAACCACAATGGGGCAGCGATGTGTTCGGAATGTACCAGTCGCTGGTCGAAGGCCGCGAAGTGCCTCGATCGCTGCTGACCAAGGACTTTCCCGAAGAATTCCACGACGACAACGTCTACCTCGTCGAAGCACTCGACTGGGAACAAAACGTCGACCCCAACTTCAAGGACAACCACTATCTCGAACCGATCCCAGTCGCCGACACCGCAGAGGAGGGCTATGTCGATCGATGGATCGTCTACGGAAACGTCGATGGACGCCAACTGTTCTCGGCCAAGGAACTGACCGTCGATCCCGGGGCCAGTTGCACGATCTCCGACACCGGGGCCTACGGCTGGATCACCGTCCAGGGCGAAGGCACGATCGGGTCGATGAAACTGCAGACCCCAGCGATGATCCGCTTCGGCCAGATGACCGAGGACGAGGTCTTTGTTTCGGCGCCCACGGCGGCCCAGGGAGTGACGATCACCAACACGGGCACCGAACCACTTGTCTCACTGAGGTACTTCGGACCCGATGCCAACCCCGATGCGCCCGCCGTCGGTGACCACAAGGCCACCTGAAGCACTCCTCGGAACCGATCAACTACCAGCCACACCAGCACAGGAACCCCGAGATGTCGGACAGCAACAACGGCCAACACGCCTTTCCCAAGCTCCACAACGCCATGTGGCCCGGCCTCGTCGGTAAGGCAAGCCAGGGCGGCGATGAACCGGATATCCTGCTGGAGCCGATGCTGAGAATGACGGCTGCCGCGGAAATCAACGGCCAGAAATTCGACGGCATCGACTACTTTCTCTTTCTGCCTCATACCGATCCGTTCGCCAGCGATGACGAATTGAAGAAGATCGGGGACCTGATCGCTTCCTTCGACCTGAAAGTCGGCTCGCTGGTGGCACCGATTTGGCCTGGCACGGTTGGTGGGCCAGCGATGGGCTCTGACGAAGATCAGTCGAAGTTCATCCTTGCCGTCGAACGAGCGTGCAAGATCGCACAGGTTTTCAATGACATGGGCCTTCGGGAATACGGTGCCATCCGCATTGACTCGGCCTCGGGTGTTTCGGACTGGGCAGCAGATCCCGAAGCGAATACCACTCGAATTGCGGAGACCTTCCGGCGGGCCGGGCAGGTGGCGGCCGATCACGGTGAACGGCTTGTTGCCGAAGGAGAGATCTGCTGGGGGGGGATGCACAGTTGGAGAGACATGGTCAACCTGCTCGAGCAGGTCGACATGCCCGGGGTGGTCGGATTCCAGGCGGACCAGGCTCATACCTACCTCTACCTGTTGGGTTACAACGCCCCCGAGCACGCTCTTCTCCAACCCGGCTACTCCCAGGAAGAATTCGACGAGGCCTACACCCAACTCACCGAAGCGCTGAGACCGTGGACCTACGATTTTCATGTCGCTCAAAACGATGGAGAGGTCTTGGGATCTGGAGATCACGACAAGACCGGGAAACACTGTCTTGCCGACGATCCCAACGGAAAACTCGACATCACCCGAACCGCCGAGTACTGGCTGCGCGACGCCCCGTCCCGGGGCATCCAGCACATCTGCTGGGACGGCTGCATGTTCCCCAACGCAGTACTCGAGACACCCGGGACCTGGAACGCGATCCTGAAGGCCATGATCGATGTCCGGGACGCCCATGGCTGGAATGCCGAGTGATCCACTTCTCCATCCCTCGTTCTCTTCGAGAAAAAAGACCCTCTCCATGACCAAGAAGACACCACTGAACATCGGCATGATCGGCTACGGCTTCATGGGCCGAGCCCACTCGAATGCCTACTGCAAGGTCGGCAACTTCTTCGACAACAAACACCAGCCAGTGCTCAAGGCCGCCTGCGGCCGCAATCAGCAAAGTGTTCAGGCGTTCGCCGACAACTGGGGCTACGAATCGATCGAAACCGATTGGCGAGCTCTCCTGGAACGCGACGACATCGATGCGGTCGATATCTGCGTGCCAAACAACCTGCACAAGGAAATCGCTCTGGCTGCCGCCGACGCCGGCAAAATGATCCTCTGCGAAAAACCCCTGGCGATGAATGCCCAGGAAGGCGAAGAAATGTGCCAGGCGGTCGAAGCCGCCGGTGTGACCAACATGGTCTGGTACAATTACCGCCGTGTGCCAGCCGTCTGCCTGGCAAAACAACTGATCGACGAAGGACGACTCGGACGGATCTTTCACTACCGCTCGGTCTTCCTACAGGATTGGACCATCTCGGCCGATTTGCCACAGGGCGGCGAAGCTCTCTGGCGACTCGATGTCGATGCCGCCGGCAGCGGAGTCACCGGGGACCTGCTGGCTCACTGCATCGATACCGCCGTCTGGCTCAATGGAGGCATCTCCAACGTCTCGGCCATGACCGAAACCTTCATCAAGGAACGAACGCACCAACTGACCGGTGAAGTCCAAAAGGTGGGCATCGATGACGCCTGTGCGTTCCTGGCACGTTTCGATAACGGTTCGCTGGCCACCTTCGAATCGACCCGCTATGCACGTGGCCACAAAGCCCTCTACACTTTCGAAATCAACGGCGAACACGCCTCGATCGCCTGGGACCTTCACGACCTACACCGACTCTCCTACTTCGACCACGGCGACGACGCGATTGTGCGAGGCTGGAGATCGATACATGTTACCGATCCCGACATGCCCTACATGGACAAATGGTGGGTGCCCGGACTGCAGATTGGCTACGAACACACCTTCGTTCACCAAGTCGCCGACTTCCTCGAAAGCCTCGACTCCGGTGAACCCGCATCGCCAACATTCCGAGACGCACTCGAAACTCAGAAGATCTGCGACGCAGTTCTCGATAGCGCTCAAACCGGCCAGTGGACCGACGTCTGATACCTGGCCGCTTCACATCCGGCCACAGCATAAGGACTCTCCAGAGATGGACCGTCAACCGATTTCCGAAGTAGGTTACGCCAAGTTGCGAGAAGATATCCGCGTGCTCGAAGACGAACGGATCCCGGACGTTCGTGAGAAAGTTGCCGAGGCACGAGCAGAAGGAGATCTCAAGGAGAATGCCGAATACCACGGCCAACGAGAATCCCTCGGAATGCTCGAAGCCAAACTCAATCAACTGAAACACAAACTGTCCGGCTGTGAAATTGTCGACAAAACCAAACTGCCCAAGGACATCATCACGTTCGGGAGCCGCGTCACCGTCAAAAACCTCGACGATGGCGACATCGAACAGTACGAATTCGTCGGACCCGGTGAGGAAGACTACTCGACCGACGTCATGAAAATCCTCACCAACAGCCCGCTCGCCAGTGCACTGATGGGGAAAAAGAACGGCGATCGGGTCGAATACGAAGCCCCGATCGGAACCCAACGCTACGAAGTCGTCTCGTTCGAAGACTCCTGATCTGACCCACCTGACCCACCTGACCCACCTGACCCACCCGACCCACCCGACCGGAGACCTTCATGTCGCTCAGGCACCGCACCAAACAACTGGTCACCGCACTCGCTGCATTCACGCTCACCGCAGCGTCCGCAGCTCCCGCGTCCGCCGCCGACTTTTCGCAGTTTCGCGGCCCCGCCGGAGACGGTCACGCAGAGGCCAGCGGGCTGCCAGTCAGCTGGAACGCGAACAACCACGTCACCTGGCAGGTCCCGGTCACCGGCAAAGGGTGGTCGAGTCCGATCGTGGTCGGCGATCGGCTGTTCCTGACCACCGCCGCAAGGAAGGCCGGTGGAGGACAGGACGACCAGTCGCTGCGTGCCCTCTGCCTGGATCTCAAGACCGGCAAGACACTCTGGGAGAGCGAAGTCTTTGACCGCAACCATGTCCCCACCCGCGGATTGCTCCACTCCAAGAACAGTCACGCCAGCCCCACTCCGATCAGTGACGGCAAGATGCTGTTCGTCCACTTCGGCACCGAAGGCACCGCGGCACTCGAACTGGAGACCGGACGCATTGCCTGGAAAATGAGAGACCTGGCCTACGTGCCGCGGCACGGTGGCGGAGGTTCTCCGGCACTGGTCGATGGGCTGCTGGTGGTCACCTGCGATGGGCAGGATGTCGGCTACGTTGCAGCCATCAATACGCGAAACGGCAAGATCGCCTGGAAAACCGACCGCACTCTCGACCTGCCTCGGAAATTCTCCTTCTCCACTCCATTGGTGATCGAAGTCGACGGTCAGAAACAAATTGTCTGCCCGGGGACCGGACTGGTCGCCGCCTACGAACCGAAAACAGGGAAGGAGATCTGGCGAGTGCTTTACGGAGACGGCTACTCCGTAATCCCGCGACCCGTATTCGGACACGGACTCGTCTACGTCTGCAGTGGCTGGGGTACTCCAACTCTGTTCGCCATTCGACCGACCGGTCGAGGCGACGTGACCAACACGCACATTGCCTGGAAACAGACCTCTAAGTCCAATGTGCCACACACTCCCTCGGTGCTGCTGGTCAACGACGAACTGTTCCTGATCTCCGATACCGGCATCGCCAGTTCGCTCGAAGCCCGAACCGGTAAGCTGCACTACCGCAAACGGATCGGTGGAAAATTCTCGGCGTCGCCAACCTTCGCCGACGGCAAGATCTTCATCCAGAGCGAAACCGGCCAAGGATACGTGCTGCGGCCCGGAAAACAGTACGTCGAACTCGGACGCAACCAGCTCGAAGGCCGTACGTTTGCCAGCTACGCCGTCGCCGACAACGCACTGTTCATCCGGACCGAGAACCGACTGTTCCGCATCGAACAGTAAGTCGCGAGAAGAACTCTACCGAGCCGACCCCGGGTACGCTCAGGCGTGTCGACCCCCGGGTACGCTCAGGCGTCGACGTCGAACAACACCCGCTCGGGTCCATGATCGACGCAGTCCTCCTCGTTCCACAACGGCAAGCCCGCTGCATAACGAGCGGCCAAGACGTGGACCTTGTCCTTGGATCCCGGCTTCGCCACGGTCTTCTCGAATGGGTTGAAACCCATCTCTTCCAGCGAAACGATCTGGAAGGGCCGATCCGCGGCTCCGAACAAATCAGTCAGTGGCAGCCCCGCTTCAGTCTCAAGCCCCTGGGGCATCTCGAAAGGTGTCGGCATCCAGCACACTCCACTCTCTGATGCATATCATTGTCGTCCATCGCCTCCTTGCGCCCTCTTCCATCCTGGATCTCCACATGCCCCACCGACCAGTCTGGCCACTGTGGAACCGTCGATCGACACAACCACAACACACCCGGCAGTCCGAATCCACTCGAACCGTCCGACGCGACCAGAATCCCAATAGTACCGAACCGCAACACGCGAGACAGAGAGGTTGGACTTCGCGTGAGAAGAGGGGAAAGGCGGTGGTGAGGAGGGATGAATGAGGTCGTGTCTAGGCGGTCTTGCCATGTCGACTGAAACGATTGTCCCGCCCGGTGTTGAGAAAGTCAAACACTTTTCGTGGCTTTCGCACAGCATGCCGCAAGAACCGCTCGATCCGGAATAGACCGTACCCGAAGCCGAACACCCACGCTAAGGCCGAACCACGCGGTAGAGTTTCAATTTCCGATCCAGAGTCGATCGCTCGATGCCCAGGATTCGCGCCGCCTGTGACTTGTTCCACTCGGTGGTCTCGAGCACCGAGAGGATGTGCTGCTGTTCGAGAGTTTCCAGCGAGACATTGCCGCGACTGGCAATGACCGGAGACGTGTTGCTGCCGCCTGCTGCGACGAGGTTCGAGAGTTGGATGTCGGTCTCGCTCAGTTGATCGCCCGTGCACAGGATCACCGCCCGCTCGACCGTGTTCTTCAACTCGCGGATGTTCCCCGGCCAGTCGTAGGTGTCCAGAACCGCTCGTGCACCTGCACTGAACCCGCTGATCTCTCGCCCCGACTTCGAAGCGAACTGTTCGAGAAAGAACTGAGCCAATTGCAGTATGTCCTCACCATGCTCACGCAATGGAGCCACCTTGATCTCGACGACGAAGAGTCGGTAGTACAGGTCCTTGCGAAACGTTCCTTCGGCAATGGCCTCTTCCAAGTTGCGGTTCGTCGCGGCCACAACGCGGACGTCGGCGTCGACGGTCGTTCGCCCCCCCACCCGCTCGAAGGGGTGACCCTCCAATGCCCGCAAAAACTTGGCCTGGATCGCTGCAGGCATTTCACCCACTTCGTCCAAAAATAATGTGCCACCGTCGGACTGCTCGAATTTGCCCGGCTTCAAGTCCGTCGCGCCGGTGAAAGCCCCCTTCTCGTGCCCGAACAACTCGCTCTCCAGTAACGACTCCGACAAGGCCGCACAGTTCAAACAAACAAAGGGCCCCTGGTGACGGCGGCTGTGAAAATGGATCGCTCGAGCCACCAGTTCCTTCCCCACTCCACTCTCACCACGCACCAACACCGTCGCGTCGGTCGAGGCAATCCGCTCGATGATGCCTCGCAACTGGTCCATCTCCTCGCTGTCACCAATCAACTCGCTGTCGATCCCCAACTGGCTCCGCAAGGACTCGTTTTCCCCCTGCGCCCGAGCCAACCCGTTGGCCAAAGACTCACGGTCCTGCAACCCGTCCAGGGCAACGGCCAACTGGTCGGCCACCGCAAGAGTGAACTCGAGATCGCTCGATTGCAGCAGTCTCTCGCGATCAGTCGAGTAAAGATGCAACACGCCAAAGGTGGCGTCGCGAGAAATCAACGGAGCACAAATCACGCTTTCGGCATGGATCTGGCCCAGGCTGTCACGGTCGACCAGCTTGCTGTCGTCCGCCACGTCGCGTGCCAACACCGCCTCGGCCTCGGCCAGAACCGTTCCCGACAGATAGTCCGAAACCTTCTGGTAGGGGAGATCCTTCAGCGAACGGTAGGCGGCCACGCGGAGTTCGTTCGAGCGAGGCCTTGTCCTGAGGCCCTTGGGTAGAAGCAAGACGGCGCCGATGTCGGCCCGGGTCCCATCAAACAACCCGTCCAACACCACGCTGGCCAACTGCTCGGCGTCACGAGCCGCCCCCATATCCAACGCCAGACGATACAAGGACGTCAGGTCGCGACGCGTTCGCTCCGGACCCTCCGGTCCAACCTCTTCACGACTCGCAGAATCCTTCTGTCCCCGAAAACGATTCTCCCGACGCCGGTCTACGATCTCGGGCTCCAACTCCGGAGACGGATCGTCGAAGACCATCATCTCGGCCGTGTCGGCCGTGTTCACCTGAGCAGATGTGTCTGTCTCGGGAAAGGCGTGGAGCAGATCGGAAGTGAATCCGAGATCGCATTCGCCAATCTGGATGATCTGCCCCTCCTCCAATGGCCAGTCCGCGTCCACACAGACACCGTTGACCAACGTACCGTTGCGACTGGCCAAATCACGCAACAACCACCGCTCACCACTCTGGAATACCTCGCAGTGGTTCCGGCTGCAAACCTCGTCTCGGACCACCACGCGGTTCGTCGCAGAACGACCAACCGTCGTGACCTGGCCGGGCATCAGACGGAATACGTCTCGCCACTGAGTGCCGTCGCGGACGACCAGATACGAAGCGGCTGGATCGGGTTGTTGAGTCATGAACGTCGCAGGGCCTCTCGACCTCCGGAAACAAGAATCCACACGGACCGTCGAGGATACCGGACCGCCAGAAGCCGCCGCAAGGGACGCTATTGCAACCCCCACGGCCATCGGCCATCCTAGGCCCGTCACCCGATTCGTCCAACCGGTCGCACTCCCGGAGCCACTCAATCGATGTCCATAGCCACCGCAGCCACCACAGCCACCGCAGCCAAGACTCGCCTCGGTGTTACAAGCTGCTGGATCATCGGACTCTGCCTCATTTCCCTGCTCGTCACGTCGACCCACGCCGCCGATTGGACTCGATACCGAGGCCCCAATGGCAGCGGAGTCAGCGAGTTGAAGGGGATCCCGACCGCCTGGAGCCCGGGCGACTACATCTTCAATGTCCAGCTGCCCGGCGAAGGCCATGGAGCCGCCGTCATCCAGGGTAGCCGCCTGTTTGTCACCTCGGCCGGCAATCAGGGCGCCACCCGTTACCTGCTGTGCCTCGATGCCCAGTCGGGCGAAACGCACTGGTCACGACAGATCGGCATGAACCGCAGCCGCAAACATCTCAGAAACAGCTGGGCCTCCAGCACACCCTGCGTCGATCAGACTCGAGTCTACGTGGCGTTCGCTGACAAGGAACGCTACACCGTCTCGGCCTACAACTTCGACGGCCAACTCGTCTGGCGACGCGTACTGGGCCCCTACGAAAGCCAGCACGGACTGGGAGCCTCGCCCATCATCTTCGACGACTTGTTGATCGTGCCCAACGACCAGGATGGACCCAGCTCGGTGCTCGCGCTCGACCGACACACCGGCCGGACGGTGTGGAGCCGCCTGCGACGATTCCAGAGCGGACGGACGTCCTACGCCACGCCACTGATCGTCCGAGAACCCAACCAGACGCCTCAACTGATCTGCGTCAGTGGCGAATCGGGCATCAGCAGCCTCGATCCCTACACCGGCCGACAGAACTGGGCCACCGAACCCTTCCCGCTCAGAACCGTCGCCTCGCCCGTCTATGCCAATGGCCTCGTCATCGCCAGCTGTGGACAGGGAGGACGATACGGAGTGCTACAACGTGCCGTCGACACCAGTGGACACATCGTCTGGACCCGTAAACGACACCTGCCCTATGTCACCACTCCGATCATCTACAAGGATCATCTCTACGAATGGAACGACGAAGGAGTCTTCAACTGCGTCGAGTTGGCCAGCGGCCGAGATGTCTGGACCAAACGAATCGGAGGCAACTACAGTGGATCGCCGATCTGCATCGATGGCCGAATCTACGGAGTCAGTGAGTCCGGAGAAGTCGTCATCGTCGAGGCCAGCCCCGTCTACAAACTGCTCGGCCGCATCCCACTCAACGACCCCTGCCACTCCACACCCTCGGTCGCCGGCGGACGACTCTACTTCCGCACCTTCCATCGACTCATGTGCCTCGAAGCCAACCCACTGAACACCCCCTGAACACTCCCTTGAACACCACACTCCCGAATCTCACGTTCGCACTGCCAGCAAGAACCAAGACCATGCCCCCAGACTATGGCCTCCTGCATGTCGAACCCCAGGGATTCCTGCTGCAATGCCCACACTGCCGACAGGAACTTCGAGTGGCTGGCAAGTACGCCGGAGCACACGTCGAATGTAAACTCTGCCACGGCCGCTTCCTGCTCGAACCCGATCACCCCGAAACTCGGATCGTCGGCTTCTTTGCAGAATGCCCACACTGCCTGGAAGAACTTCGAGCCAACTGGAAATACCGGCGAGCACAAGTCGCCTGCAAACTCTGTGGAGGCCGAATCCAGTTCGCACCCTTCTCGAGTCAGCCTGCTCAACCACCAGGTAACTCGGGACACGCCCCAATGCTCACGTCGGGTTAGCACGACGCTGGCTGCTAGAACTGAGACAGGAAGCGGATGTCGTTTTCAAAGAAACGACGGATGTCGGTGACCTGGTACTTCATCATGCAAAACCGCTCGATCCCCAGGCCAAACGCAAACCCGGTCACCCGCTCGGGATCGTAACCCACCTGCCGCAACACGTTCGGATCGACCATCCCCGCTCCACCC
>CAVOEV010000055.1:0-21343 GCA_963694825.1 Planctomycetota bacterium | reverse complement strand
GATTCGGCTGCGACTGCGGTGTCGGTTGCGGTGTCGGTTGCGGTGTCGGTTGCGGTGTCGGTTGCGGTGTCGGTTGCGGTGTCGGTTGCGGTGTCGGTTTGTTGTTCGTCCTGGAGAGTGGATTCGAGTGCAGCGACGTCTGGGTGTCGTTCTCGGACGGTGGCATAGCCGTTGGCGTGTAGGTCGTTGGCGAGGCTGGCGTCGCCGGTTTCGACGATGCGTCCGGCGAGCATCACGTGTGTGTAGTGAGGCTGGTTGAATTCGAGCAGTCGTTCGTGGTGCGTGATAATCAGGACGCCGGTATCGGGTCCGGTCAGTTTTGCCAGGCCTTCGCTGACGACTTTGACGGCATCGCTGTCGAGACCGCTGTCGGTTTCGTCGAGCAGTGCGAAGCGTGGCTTGAGCAAGGCCAGTTGCAGGATTTCCATCCGTTTCTTTTCCCCACCGGAGAACCCGTCGTTGAGGTATCGGCGGGCGAACTCGGGATCGAGCCCCAGTTCGTCCATTTGTTCTCGCAGCAGTGTGCGGAACTCTCGCATCGGGATCAGTCCCTCGCCATCTTTGCGTTCGGGATTGCGAACATTGGAGACGGCGTGGCGGAGAAAATCGGCGACCTTCACGCCGGGAATGGTGACTGGATACTGGAAGGCCAGGAAGACGCCTCGACGGGCTCGCTGGTTGGCATCCATTTCGAGCAGATCGTCGCCATCGATTGTTGCCTGTCCGCCGGTGATCCGGTACAGCGGGTGCCCGGCCAGGGCGTACGCCAAGGTGCTTTTGCCCGAACCGTTGGGGCCCATCAGCGCGTGGATCTCGCCGGTCGAGATTTCCAGTGTCACGCCTTGCAGAATAGGAGTCTCACCGACGGAGACGTGCAGATCGGTGATCGAGAGCACGCTGGTCATTGCGGGGGGTCTTTGGCTGGAGGGGAGGGTGGGGGAGTGGACGTGTGTGGGCGGTTGTTTTTTCAGGCGTCGATTACTGTCGGTTCGGCAGCGTAGCCGGTGTGGTGCGGGATGGGCAGTTCGTCGCTGATCTTGGTGCCGGTGCGTGCGAGTCCGGCGGTACCGGACTGTTTGGCGAGTCGTCGTCCCTTGATCTTGTCCTGGATCCGCATCACACCTTCGAGCAGTGCTTCGGGTCGAGGCGGACAGCCGGGGACGTAGACGTCGACGGGGACGACCAGGTCGACTCCCTTGACGACGTGGTAGCCCCACTTGAAGTACGGGCCACCGCCGACGGTGCAGGCTCCCATGGCGATCACGTACTTGGGGTCGGGCATTTGTTCATAGAGACGACGGACTCGGCTGGCCATCTTGAAGGTTACCGTGCCGGCGACGATCATCAGGTCGGCCTGTCGAGGACTGGCTCGGAACGCACCGGCTCCGAAGCGATCCAGGTCGTAGCGACTGGCTCCGGTTGCCATCATCTCGATCGCACAGCAGGCCAGGCCGAAGGTCATCGGCCAGATGCTGGACTCCTTGGCCCAGTTCATCGCCTGTTCGAGCGACGAGACAATTACGTTTTCTTCAAATCGTCCTTCGATCCAAGTCATCGGCTTCTCGGAGATATTGTGTTCAAGTTGAGAAATAGGGGGCTGTCCGGGACGACCGGTTGGTCCCGGAGATGGCTCATTTTAGCAGGACCACGTCGGCTGGCAATTGTTCCGGACGGCTTTCGAACTCGCAACAACTCTCACCGTCTCGCCAACACGAGGTCAGTTCGAGCGGAGTCCCGAGTACTTCGGAAAAGACGTCCTGTTCGAGGTTGCAGATGTCGGGATCGCAGGTGGCCAATTCGGGGAAGGGGCAGTTCGTTTCCCGCAGAACGGGCAACCCGTCGCGTTCGTCCAATTCCACATCGTAACCGCCTTCGGTCAGGACCTCGGCCAGACGCACGAAGCGGTCGGCGACCGGGCCGTCGCCGACTTGGGATGAGTAGTGATTGACCAGGGCGCCGCGAACACCGTCGATCACCTGTTGCCTTGCGCGGGCGTCGTCGATCTGTTTCACTTCGCTCCAGAGGATCCGGGCCAGATCACCGTAGTTGTTGCCGAGTTCCTTGAGGCCTCGGTCGGTGACGTGGTACACGTGGCGCGGTCGGCCACGGCCTTCGAGCCGCACCGTCTCGCGAGTGACCAGACGCTGCTGGAGCAACCGGGACAGTCTCTGGCGGATCGCAGTCGGGGTGACACCGAAGTCGATGCAGAGATCGTGGACCGACTTGCCATTGCTGCGACGTAACTGGTCGAGGCAATCGCGATCCTGAGACTCCAAGTGTGACGGCATGGTCAATAATCCTGAATCGAGTGAATTCGAGCCGACTCGTTCTCCAATCGGTCACCAAATCCTTCCATCAACGCCTCATTCTATGAGGGTCGGCTAATTTTGACAAGAAACCATGTGTAAATTATCTCCAGTCGGTTTGTCGCGATTGTCATTGTCGAGGCAACCAAGGAATCGCGGTTGGGTTGTTGGGATGGTTCGGGGTATAATCTGCAGCCGATTCGGCCTGTACAAGACGAGGGAGACGGCATGTTGTGGCGAGAGGCGTCATGTGAAGTTGGCGAGGCTGGTCGATCCGTTTCGGGTCGTTGGCTGACGTTTGTGATGTTGGCGGTATCGTTGATCGCCGTCACATCGACATTGTCGGCTGCGGCACCGTCAGTGCCCTGGGTCGGGGAAGCGGCTTCAGTTGCGGTGTCGGAAGCGGCCCCGGAGTTGTCGGAATTCCGAAAGATCGAGGCACGTATCAACGACTGGTTCGGCACGGTCAACGGTTGGATCGGTTCGGTCCTGTTTTTTCCGCTTCCTCTCGAGTGGGAGTGGAAGGCGGGTGCGGCGACGCCGAGACCGGTTTCCGGAGGATCCCAGTTGCCGGCGGCGGTGTTGTGGCTGGTAGCCGGTTCGGTTTTTTTCACGATCCGTATGGGTTTCATCAATTTCCGAGGTTTCTTCCATGCGATCCGTGTCACTTCGGGCAAGTACGACAAGGCGTCAGACGCGGGCGAGGTGACTCATTTCCAGGCATTGACAGCGGCCTTGTCGGCGACGGTTGGTCTGGGCAACATTGCGGGCGTGGCGGTGGCGGTTTCGATTGGCGGTCCGGGCGCGACGTTCTGGATGGTGCTGGCCGGATTGCTGGGCATGTCGGCGAAGTTTGTCGAGTGCACCTTGGGTCAGAAGTACCGGGAGGTCCGCGAGGACGGCCGTGTGATGGGCGGAGCGATGTACTATCTCAGCCGCGGTCTGGCCGAGAAGAACATGGGGCCGTTGGGGACGGTCTTGGCCGTGTCATTCACATTTCTGTGCATCGGCGGTTCATTTGCGGGCGGCAACGCGTTCCAGGTGAGCATGTCGTTGAAGGCGGTGCAGGAGACGATCCCGGTCTTGCAGGATGAGCCATGGATCTACGGCCTGGTGATGACGGTGCTGGTTGGCGTGGTGATCATCGGTGGGATCAAGCGGATTGCTGCGACGGCGGCGACGATCGTGCCGTTCATGTGCGGAGTGTACGTGTTGGCATCGATGGCGATCCTGGTGATGAATGCCGACCGGGTCCCGTCGGCGATCGCGGCGATCTTTTCTGGAGCCTTTTCGCCGGATGCCGCCTACGGGGGCTTTATGGGCGTGTTGATCATGGGCTTCAAGCGAGCGGCGTTTTCCAACGAAGCGGGCATCGGCTCGGCTGCGATTGCTCACTCGGCGGCCAAGACCGAGTTCCCGGTGCGGGAGGGCATCGTGGCGTTGCTCGAACCGTTCATCGACACGGTGGTCGTCTGCACGATGACGGCCCTGGTGATCATTGTCACCGGAGCCTACAGTGCCGACACCTACTCCGAGACGCTCAAGAGTCAGGCGGCGGCTGGTGGAGCGGACTATGCGACTCGTGTGGCCGAGCACACCGAGATCATCGAGAAGGAGCAGGGTGCTCAGTTGACGTCGCGTGCGATGAGTGCTGCGATTCCGTACTTCGAATACGTGCTTTCGGCCGCGGTGATCCTGTTTGCCTACTCGACGATGATCTCGTGGTCGTATTACGGCGAACGGTGCTGGGCGTATCTCTTTGGCGACGGCGCTTCGATGTCCTACCGAATCATCTTCCTTGGCTTCGTTTTCCTCGGCTCGGTCGTTTCGGCCAAGAATGTATTGGAGTTGGGTGACCTGATGATCATGGGTATGGCCGTGCCCAACATCCTGGGTGTGTTGTTACTTTCTGGCGGTGTGAAGCGAGACCTGAACGAGTACTGGCGTCGACTGAAGGCCGGCGACTTCGACCAGTAGCCTCTTGGCTTGGCATCCTGCGTTCCAGAAGTCTGGTCGGGTGAACGAATCGATTCGTCTGGATTCGTCCGGATCATGCACCGGCCGCTCATCAGGCTGCCGACTCAGGGTCTCAGCTTCGCCATCAACGCGTCGCGGACCGTTTTCGGATCGGCACCGCGCAGTTCCCTCATTACCTCGCCGATCAGCTTGCCAATTGCCGCGTCCTTGCCATTGCGGAAGTCGTCGGCCGCCTGGGAGTTGTTGGCGATTACCTGGTCGAGCAGAGGTTCGAGCGAGTCACTGTCGTCGACGGCGGCCAGTCCACGTTCGAGGACGATGTGCTCGATCCGTTCCGACACGCTTCCTTCACCACCTTCATTTTCGACCAATGCGGCAAACACCAGGCGAGCGGTCTGAGTCGTCAGTTGTCCGGTGTTGATCCTGGTGATCAGTTCGGCCAATCCGTGGGCATCGACCCCGAGGTCATCGATTTCCAGGTTGCCTTCGTTGAGGATTCGCTGGACATCCTGAGTGACCCAGTTGGCTGTTCGTTTGGCGTCACCACACTGGTCGGCCGCGGCTTCGAAGTAGTCGGCCGTCTGCGGTCCTTGTTCGATCAGGACACTGGCGTCGTAGGGCGAGAGTCCCAGTTGTTCGTGAAACCGTTTGCGTCGTGCGGTTGGAGTTTCGCAGAGCATGTCGTATTGCCGGGCGATGTCCTGATCGCTGAGTGTGACTGGTGGCAGGTCGGGGTCTGGGAAGAAGCGGTAGTCCGAGGCATCTTCCTTGCCACGTTGAGCGAAGGTGATACTGCGATCGGCATCCCAGCCTCGAGTCTGTTTCGAGTGATCGGGGTAGTCACTGTGGCATTCGTGGAATTCTTGCAGTTGCCGAACGATTTCAAAGTCCAGTGCCGCTTCGACGCCACGGAAGCTGTTGAGGTTCTTGATTTCGACGATGGGAGTCCTGACACGGTCACCGTCGGTGTTGGTCACCTCGAGATTGACATTGGCATCGCAGCGGAGGCTGCCTTCCTGCATGTTGCAGTCAGAGACTCCGAGGTAGACCATCAGCAGCTTGAGTTCTTCGAGGAACCTGTGGGCTTCTGCGGCCGAGCGGATGTCGGGTTCGGTGACGATTTCCAGGAGCGGTGTCCCGGCGCGGTTCAGGTCGATTCGGCTGTTGCCACCTCGGCCGCTTTCGTCGTGCAGATTTTTTCCGGCATCCTCTTCCAGGTGGACTCGGATCAGTCGGATCTTGCGAGTGAGCGTATCGCCATTGTCCTGGAGGATATCGACATCGAGATGTCCTCCTTGGCAGAAGGGGATGTCGAACTGGCTGATCTGGTAGGCCTTGGGGAGGTCGGGGTAGTAGTACTGTTTGCGGTCCCACTTGGTGAAGGTGGCGATCGAGCCATCGAGTGCGAGGCCGGCTCGGACGGAGAGTTCCAAGGCGAGTCGGTTCAGGACCGGCAGGGCACCGGGCAGTCCGAGGCAGACCGGGCAGGTCTGCACGTTGGGTTCATCGGGATTGAAGCGGTTGGCACAGCCGCAGAAAATCTTGGTTCGAGTCTGCAGCTGGAGGTGGACTTCCAGGCCGATGATGGTCCGTGGTGCGGTCACGGGCTGGTGCCTTGATCGAGGGGCACTCGGGCGAGGTGCCAGTCGGTTTCGCGTTCGTACATCGCCGCGGCCCTGAGCAGGGTGTGTTCTGCGAGCGAGTTCCCCAGCAGTTGCAGGCCGATGGGTCGGCCATCGGAGCTGAATCCGGCGGGGATTGAGATGCCAGGGATTCCGGCCAGGTTGGCGCTGATGGTGTAGATATCGGCGAGGTACATTTCGAGCGGATCGTCGGTCAGCCGTCCCAGGGGGACGGCTGGGGTGGGTGCGACGGGTGAAGCGATGACGTCGACGGATTGGAAGGCTTTGGCGTAGTCGTCTGCGATCAGCCGCCGGACTTTTTGGGCCTTCTTGTAGTAGGCGTCGTAGTAGCCGGCCGAGAGTGCATAGGTGCCGAGCATGATCCGGCGTTTGACCTCTGTGCCGAAGGCGTCTCCGCGGCTGTCGGAGTACATTTCAACCAACCCGTCGGGCTGGTCGACGCGATGTCCGTAGTGGACTCCGTCGTAGCGGGCCAGGTTGCTGCTGGCTTCGGAGCAGGCGATGAGGTAGTAGCAGGCCACGGCGAACCTGGCGTGTTGCATGTCGATTTCCTGGACCACCGCACCCAGGCTTCGGTACACATCCAGAGCGTTGTGGATCGTCTGCCGGACCTCCTCGTCGAGTCCTTCGCGGTCGTGTTCCTTGCAGATCCCGATTCTCAGGCCCTGGAGTGGCTGATCGAGTTGTTCGGTGTAGAGGGGGACGGGTGTGTCGAGTGACGTGGCGTCCTTGGGGTCGTGACCGGCGAGCACTTGCAGGAGTCGGGCGACGGAGTCGACATCGCGTCCCATGGGTCCGATCTGGTCGAGCGAGCTGGCGAAGGCGACCAGACCGTAGCGGCTGACTCGGCCGTAGGTCGGCTTGAGTCCAACGATGCCACAGAAGGAGGCGGGTTGGCGGATCGAGCCACCGGTGTCGCTGCCGACGGCGAGTGGTGCGAATCCGGCTGCGACGGCGGCTGCGGATCCGCCGCTGGATCCGCCGGCGACGCAATCGAGTCGCCAGGGAGTGCGGGTGGGGCCGAAGGCCGAGTTTTCGGTCGTCGAGCCCATGGCGAATTCGTCCATGTTCGTCTTGCCGATCAGGACGCAGTCGGCTTCGCGGAGTCGTTGGACGCAATCTGCGTCGTAGGGCGGGAGCCAGCCATCGAGCATCCGGCTGGCACAGGTGGTGGGCTGATCGGATGTGACCAGCAGGTCCTTGAGAGCGACGGGGAGTCCGGCGAGTGGTCCGAGTGGTTGGCCGGCCGTGCGTCGCCGATCGATCGACTCGGCCACCTCACACGCCCGATCGCCAGCGACATGCAGAAAGGCTCCGATCGACTCGTCGTGCGACGCGATGGCCGACAGGCACGCCTGGGTCAGTGCCAGAGCCGTTGTTCGGCCCGTGGCGAGTTGATCGAGCAGTTCCGAGGCGGATTCGTGGCAGGCGGTCATGGGTGGGCCGTCATGAGAGTGCCTGGAGAATCATTTGGCGGTGGTGTCGAGCACCGGCGGCACGAGGAAGAAGTGGTCGTCGTGTCGAGGGGCACTCGAGAGTGCCTGAGTGCGGGTCAGTGAGGGGCTCGGCAGGTCGTCACGCAGGACATCGGTCCGCCCGGATGCTCCTGACATCGGCTGGACCGATTCGGTGTCTGCCTGCTCGAGAATCCTGACGTAGTCCAGGACGTTGGCCAGTTGGTTGGTGATGGCCTGGATCTCGGACTCATCGAGTGATAGTCGAGCGAGTCGAGCGACCCGCAGCACGTCATCGCGGCTGAATGCGTGTTGAGACGGCTGGTCGGAAGGCGAATCGGTCATGACAGCACCGGCCGCTGGGTTCTCCGGCGAGCGGGCGATTGAGTCCCAGTCGGGATCCGGTCGGGGCCCATTGTGGGATTCAGCCTGCCGACGGTTGTGGTTCGGCGAACGCCTTACGGACGACGGCCTTTTGGATTAGGCCACTGCGGATGCACTTGGTACAGACCCGTCGGGTAACGGCTCCGCCGCCCTGTTGAATCCGAATCTTCTGCAGGTTCGGTCTGAAGCGACGCTTGCTGATCCCGGTTGTCTGGCGGCCGTTGCCACCGAGGTACTTGGCCTTGCCGCGTTGCGAGACACGGTTGCCGACCTGGGGCGACTTGCCACAAATGGCACACTTCTGGCCCATCATCAAGCTCCAGCAGTCGTCTGAAAAATACCGATCTCCTGCTCGCGCCGAGCGAGAGACCGCCAGTATAGTGGTCATCGGTCAGGTTGCAAGCTGCGACCCATGCGTGGGTCTGGCGGGGTCGAGTCGAGTTCAGGGTTCGGTTGGGTTGCCGGCGATGGCAGATGCGGGGATCGTGTGCCCAAGTTTTTCACGTTTGGTGGTCAGGTAATCGGCTCGATGGGCTTCGGGTGGAGCGACGATCGGCACCTGTTCGACGACTGTCAGGTCCCATGCCGGGAAGGCATTGGCCTTGTCCGGGTTGTTGGTCAGCAGGCGAATTTTTGAGAGTCCGAGGTCCTTGAGGATTTGCAATCCGATCATGTAGTCGCGCATATCGGCCTTGAAGCCCAGTTTGTGGTTGGCTTCGACGGTGTCGTAGCCCTGGTCCTGCAGCTGGTAGGCCTTGAGTTTGGCAACCAGCCCGATTCCCCGACCCTCCTGCGGCAGGTAGATCACGGCTCCGACTCCTTCCTGGCCGATCGCATCCATCGCCAAGTGCAGTTGATCGCCGCAGTCGCAGCGGAGCGATTCGAGCACGTCGCCGGTGAAGCAGGATGAGTGCATGCGGACCAGGGGGGCTTCGGCCGAGTCGAGTTGTCCCCAGACGATGGCCATTGGCTGCTGGTCTTCGTGGTCGACCGAGTAGGCGATGACGCGAGTCGGCCCGAATCGGGTGACGATGGGCACTTCGACCTCGCGGCTGACCAGTCGTTCTCGCAACCGGCGGTACCGGATCAGGTCTTCAATCGAGATAATCGGCATCCCGAATTCGGCGGCGATTTCACGCAATTCGGCTCCATCGGCCATGCCATCGCCGTGTTGCGAGAGGATTTCGATCAGGCAGCCGACCGGAGGTCCACCGGCCATTCCGACGAGGTCGACGGTGGCTTCGGTGTGTCCGGCTCGCCGGAGCACTCCGCCGGTCTTGGCCAGCAGCATGCTGGTGTGCCCGGGCCGGACAAAGTCCTTGGCGCGGCTCTCGGCCGACGCAATCGTCCGGATCGTCAATGCCCGGTTGGCGGCACTGACTCCGGTGCCGGCTCCGACGTGGTCCACCGGAGTCAGGAAATTAGTGCGTGTTGCGGGGCCTGGCGCGTGAGTTTCCAACAGCGGCGCCAGCTGCAGCCGCTCGGCCACCTCGTCGGCCATCGGCACACACAGCACTCCGCTGCCGTGACGGAGCATGAAGTCGACCTGCTCGGAAGTGATCGACTTGGCCGCACAGATGAAATCGCCCTCGTTTTCACGCTCGGCCGCATCGACCACGATCACCATCAGGCCACGACGCAACGCGTCGACCGCCTCGTCGATCGTGTCAAAACTTGGCTCGTCGATCGCGTTGGGACTGAAGTCGCTCATCGGTGACTCTCGAAGGTTTGCGCCGCCGCTCGAATCGCTCGGATGGACCACTCAAGTGACCAGCCTGCTACGACTTGTAATAAAGGATAGCCCGAGTCGACCGTCAGAGGGCAATTCAGTTGTTGTGTTGCTGACCCAAGGAAGGGGACCAGATCCGTGATTCTAGAGCGTGTTGGCTGTCTGAACGAGGAACAAACGCCAGTTTTCCCGAGTCATTCACGGAAACGATTGCGGAGAGATTGTCTTTCGAGCGGTTGTTGGCAGACACTAATTGACATTTCGGTCAATATTGATATGTTGTCTGCCACGTGAGGGGTCTTGCATGGAGCTTGGAGGCCTGCGTAGTATAAACGGGGCGGATTGACCGTCTTCCTACCATTTTTTCGCCCGCCAGAGAATTGTCACACCTGACTGCCACCGGTATCATCAGTCCGGTTGGCTCCCACCTCCGAGTGTGACCAATCCAACACACGAAACAACAACGACCTGACCGATGAATACAATGGGCTGGGAGGCACCGCGTAGTGCTGTGTCGGCTCGTAAATCAGAACGAGGAGATCCAAGGCATGAGTCGAAGCTGGAACAGGCTGCAGTTTGTCTTTTTGGCACTGACGGTGTTGTCTCTGTCGTCGGTGGCCAGGTCTGCCGCGCCGACGAAGGCTTTGGGACGGGGGGCTCTTGGGACTCTGACGACCTTGAAGGTCGAGCCGAATCTGACCGGCACGGGGATCACGATCCGCGGCCGTGACGCTCGACAACAGCTCTACGTCACCGGCGTCTACTCGAGCGGTCAGTTGCTTGATAAGACTCACTCGGTCAAGTACTCGGTGGCCCCAGCGGGGATTGTCTTGGTTGATGAGACCGGATTGGTGACTCCGTCAGGCGACGGCGATGCGGTGGTGACGGCGACGGGTGCCGGCGGCAAGTCGGGGACCTTGAAGGTGCGAGTCGAGGGAGTGGCTCAGCAGATTCCGATCAATTTCAAGAACCAGGTCGTTCCGATCTTCACCAAACTCGGCTGCAACAGTGGCGGCTGCCACGGCAAGGCCAGCGGTCAGAACGGCTTCAAGCTTTCGCTTTTGGGTTTCTATCCCGACGACGATTTCGAGTTCTTGGTGAAAGAAGGCCGAGGCCGTCGCCTGTTTCCTTCGTCACCGGGTGACAGCCTGTTACTGCTCAAGGCCGTCGGCCGATCGCCTCACGGGGGCGGTAAACGGATGGACGTCGACAGCCACGAGTACCGGTTGATTTACCGGTGGATCGAGCAAGGCATGCCCCGCGGCCGGGCCAGTGATCCGGTAGTGGTCGGCATCAAGTGCTATCCTGTCGCGCGGGTGATGGGCCGAGGCAGTGACCAGCAGATTACGACTTTGGCCACTTATAGCGATGGCACGGTCGAAGACGTCACGCGGATGGCATTGTACGAGGCCAATGACACCGAGATGGCCGAAGCGACCGTGAAGGGGTTGATCAAGACTCTGGACTTGGCCGGCGAGGTGGCGATCATGGCCCGTTATCAGGGTGAGGTCTCGACCTACCGTGCCACGATCCCGCTTGGAGCCGACGTATCGGGGTTGCCGGCCGAGAAGAACCTGGTCGACACCGCCGTCTTCGGGAAACTCAAGCTGCTGGGCATCCCGGCCTCACCGGTCGCCGACGACGCCACGTTCTTGCGTCGAGTGTACGTCGACGTGACGGGGACATTACCGAAAGCCGAGGAGGCCGCGAGTTTTCTGGCCGACACGGACCCGTCGAAGCGGGACAAGGTGATCGATCGGTTGCTGGATAGTCCCGAGTACGCTGACTACTTCACGAACAAGTGGAACATGGTGTTGCGGAACAAGAAGCGTGGCACCGATGACACGGGGTCGACGTATGCCTTTCACCGTTGGATCTGGAACAGCTTGTACACGAACAAGCCCTACGACGAGTTTGTCCGTGAGATCATCGCGGCGTCGGGGCAGTGGACCGAATCGCCGGGAGTGGTGTGGTACCGCGAGGTGGACCAAGTCAACGAGCAGGTTGAGGACACGGCGCAGTTGTTCCTGGGCCTGAGGATCCAGTGTGCTCGCTGCCATCACCATCCGTTCGAGAAGTGGAGCCAGAACGACTACTACGGGTTCTCGGCCTTTTTCAGCCGGGTGGCCAAGAAGACGATCACGGTGCCGGGCTTCCTGCGAACGGCTCGCGACCGACGAATCGTGCACAACCCGGGTGCCGCCTCGGCCAAGAATCCCCGCAGCGGCGAAACGCTCAAGCCGACCGGCCTGGGCAGTCCGGCTCTGGAGATTCCCGCCGATCACGACCCGCGGCAATACTTGGCTGACTGGATGGCTCGCAAGGACAACCCGTTCTTCGCCCACGCTCTGGTCAACCGTTACTGGAAGCACTTTTTCGATCGCGGGATTGTCGAGCCCGAGGACGACATGCGGGCGACCAACCCGCCGTCGAATCCCAAGCTGCTCAACGGACTCGCCGAACACTTCATCGCCAGCAAGTTCGATCTCAAGGGGCTGATCAGGATGATCTGCCGCTCCAACACCTATCAACTCAGTTCCTTGCCCAACGACCACAATCTCAAGGACAAGCAGAACTTCTCGAGGTACTACCCCAAGCGGTTGACCGCTGAAGTGCTCTACGACGCATTCCACCAGGTGACCGCCTCGACTCAGGCCTATAGCGGCCTACCCACCGGCACGCGTGCCGTGCAACTCCCCGACCCCTCCAAGGGGCCCTACTTCCTGAAGGTGTTTGGTCAGCCTCAGGCCGATACGGCGTGCGAGTGCGAGCGGTCTCAGGAGGCCAACCTGGCTCAGAGTCTGCACCTGCTCAACAGTTCCGAAGTCCAGAACAAGATCGCCGGCGCCAATGGCCGTGCCTCGAAACTGGCCGCCGACAAGGAGCGATCGGATCAGGACAAACTCACGGAACTCTACCGCTGGGTCTACTCGCGACAGCCCGACGCTGTCGAGTTGAAGATCGCCACGGCCCACTTGGCCAAGCACGAAAAGAATCGCAAGGTGGCCTGGGAGGACATCATCTGGGCTCTGATCAACACCAAGGAGTTCCTGTTCAATCACTAGGACGGCTGCCTGACTCGGGCGTTGGGATCCAGTCGACTTGAAGGACGTCCGGTTTCGACGCAAACCGGACGTCCTGCCAACCCGCCCTCTTTCGATAACCACCGTCACGCGAGTCACGCTCTCGCGGTCCAACCCGGCGGCCCAACCTGGTCGATCCCCAGCCCACCGCAGTAGCCCACCGCAGTAGCCCACCGCAGTAGCCCACCGCAGTAGCCCACCGCAGTAGCCCACCGCAGTAGCCCACCGCAGTAGCCCCCCCGCAGGTAAGGAATGCTCATGGCTTCCGCCCGTCACCCGCAACGGTCCGGCAGGTTTTTTCCGATTCATTCAAGTATCTGGCTGGCTCTGGCACTGGGGCTGGCATGTGGCCCGGCTGTGCCGGCTCGGGCCCAGTTGCCGCGAACGCGTCTGACGCTGGTGACACCGACAGTGGGTCGGATCGGAGCGACTCTCGAGGTGGCCGTATCGGGGGCGGACATTGACGAGTTGAGTGCGATGAGGTTTTCGCATTCGGGCATCAGCGCGGTGCAAAAGATGACCATGGCGGGCGGCAAGGCGACAGTGGTGGCCAACTCGTTCGTGGTGACGATTGCCAAGACGGTTCCTGCCGGACTCTACGACGTGCGGGTTACCGGGTTGTTTGGCAGCAGTAATCCGGCGACGTTTGCGGTGACCGGTCGCGAAGTGGTCCGGGAATCTGAGGGCAACAACAGTTTTGCCGATGCCGACGAGTTGGTATTGGGCCAGACGATTTTCGGCCAGATCAACGGCGTCGCCGACGTCGACATTTTGAAGTTCAGCGGCAAGAGCGGCCAGCGGGTCGTGATCGACTGCCAGGCCTCTCGAGTCGACTCGACACTACACGCCATCTGCGAGATTTACAGTCGTCAGGGCGATGGACGTGTTCGGCTGTTGTCATTCATTCGGCGTCAGGTTGGCCACGATCCGGTGACTGATGTCACGTTGCCAGCCGATGGCGAGTACTTCGTGAAGATCTTCGACGAGCGTTTTGCCGGTTCGGTGACTCACACCTATCTGCTGACCGTTCATGCTGGGCCTCACATCGATTTCGTTCGTCCGGCTGCCGGTGTGGCGGGAACGACAGGCAGTTTCACTCTGTACGGCCGCAACCTGCCCGGCGGTCAACCGGCGGGGATCCGCATTGCCGGTCGCGAACTGCAGAAGTTGGCCGTCAAGATTGCTGTCCCCAAGGAGGCCAAGGGCATCACCTTGGTCGGGAACCGCGTCAGACCACTCGGCGCGGGACTCGATGCCTTCGAGTACAGTCTGAAGGCCTCAAACGGAGTCTCCAATCCGGTGCCGATCTACTTCGGGACCGGCACGATGGCCGTCGAGGTCGAGCCCAACAACACGGGGGCCACGGCCCAGACAATCCAGGTCCCCGGCGACATCACCGGGACGCTGCAGCAGCGAGGCGACCAGGACGTGTACGAGTTCCAAGCCAAGGCCGGGACGGTGTTCTGGATCGAGGTTTATTCGCAGCGGATCGGTGCTCCGGCGGATCCCTACCTGATCGTCGAGCAGGTTCAGTTGGACAAGGCGGGGAAGGAAACCGATCCCAAACGAATCACGGCCGTCGACGACAACGGCACGAATCTGTTTGCCAACCATTTCGACACTGCGACCGACGACCCGATGTACCGTTTTGTGGCTGCGGCTGACGGCAAGTACCGTGTCACGGTCCGCGACCGCAGTTTTCAGTCGGTCGGTTCGACTCGGCACCTCTACCGCTTGGCGATCCGCACCGAGACTCACGACTTCCGGGTGGTCGTATTGCCGTTTGGCCAGAACACCGGAGTGAACAGCAACACGGCCCAGAACTACGGCATCACATTGCGAAAGGGCGAGCACTTCCTGTGTCGGGCTCTGGTCTTCCGACGAGACGGTTTCCAGGGAGCGATCGACGTGACGGCCGAGGGGTTACCCAAGGGAATTGTTTGTCAGGGGACGACGATTGGGATTGGCCAAAGCAGTGCGCCGCTGGTATTCACCGCGACCGAGGGTGCTGGGGAACTGACCACCTCGGTGCGACTCGTCGCCAAGGCCACACTCGACAATCCTGCGAAGGTCGCGGCGGTTGCCGCGGCGAAGAAGGCGGTGTTGGCGGCACTAGCGGTCGTGCCCAAGGCAACCTCCGCGATCAAGCCGGCCGACGATGCGGTCAAGAAAGCCGAGGCGACCCGTTCGGTGGCGGAGAAGAAGTCGACGGCTGACGGCAGACTTTCGGCCGCCGCCACCAAGCTGCAGGTCACGGCGGCCAAGACGGCTGTGGAGTCGAAGAAGACGTTAGACACGGCGGTGGCAGCGGACACGTCGGCGAAGAAGGCCGTGGTCGACACCACCAAGGCATCTGCCGACGCGAAGAAGGCGGCTGGTGAGGCCACCAAGGCATTGGCGACTGCCACGGCGGCCGACAAGCAGTCCGACGCGAACGTGAAGGCTGCTGGCGTTGATGCAGCCAAGAAGAAGGCGGCTGATGCGGCCAAGAAGACGTCTGCTGCGGCCGTGCAGGCGGCGACTGCGGCGAAGGTTCAGGCCGACAAGGCTACTGTCGACCTGGCCAAGGTCGCGGCGTTGGCCAAGACTGCTGCGGTGAAAACGGCCAAGACGGCCAGCGACGCCAAGGCGGCTGCCGCCACCGCCGTCCTGGCCAAGGCGGCTGCGGACAAGAAGGCTGGCGATGCCACCAAGGTGGCCGCCGCCTCGAAAACCGCATTCGACAAGACCGATGCCGTTCTGAAGACGGCTCGAGCCAAGCTGACTGCGGCCCGCAAGGCGGAAACCGATGCCAAGCAGGCGGTCAATTCGACTCAGACAGCTGTAGTGGCTGCCAGGAAGGCCAAGCTCGCCGCCGGTCGGCCTCTGACTCGAAACGCTCGATTCGCCACCATCGTGCAAAACGGAACCCAGAACAACTCGGCCATTTCACGACTCACCAGTAACCTGGTCGTCTCGGTCATGAAGGAGAAGGCACCGTTTCAACTCGAGACCGACGGAGTGATTCGAGTTGATGCGAACCGATTGAGGCAGATACTGGTGCCGGTCAAGCTGATCAAACGCAACGGTTTCGACGCCAACGTGACGCTGACGTGGGTCGGTCAGCCCAAGAACGTGCAGGTGGCCAACAAGCCGATCAACAAGGGGAAGGATTCGGAGTTGTTGCGAATATTCCTACCCAACAATGCACCGATCGGCACCTACGCCTTGTACTTGAGAGCTCAGGGGCAGGTCTCCTACAGCCGCAACCCGGCCCGAGTCGAGCGGGCCAAGGCGGTTCAGGCGGCTGCTGACAAGGCGACCAAGTCATCTGCGGCCGCGTTGAAGGCGGCGAATCTGGCCAAGACGAAGGCGGACAAGGCGGCCACCGGTACGAAGGCGGCGAGCGAAGCTGCTGCCAAGGCGGCTGTTGTTGCGGCCAAGAAACTGGCGGATGCTCAGGCCGCTGCCAAGAAGGCGGCTGACGAAGCGGCGAAGAAGAAGGCGTCCGAGGCGGTAGCGGTGGCGACGGCTGCGAAGGCGAAGGCCGACAAGACTGCCAGCGACGCCAAGACGGCTTCGGACACCGCTGCGGCGGCGAAGGTCCAGAGCGACGCGGCAGCCAAGTCGGCGACGGACAAGGGCAAGTTGGCCATGACTGCCAAGACTGCAGCCGACAAGGAAGTCACCGCGGCCACCGCAGCGGCGAAGGCGAAGAACATCAACGCCTTCCCGCCATCGGCTCCGATCATCATCAGCATTCGCGAGAATCCGGCCACATTGAAAGCCGTAGTTCCCGGCGGTGGTGCGATCAAGCGAGGTGCCACGCTGGCGGTCAAGGTCACGATCACTCGGGTCAACGGCTTCACCGGTCCGGTCACTCTAAGCCTGCCGTTGCCGCCGGGTATCACCGATCTGAAGGCGGCTTCGGTGACGATCGCCGCCGACAAGAGTGAGGCCGTGCTGTCGGTCGTCGCCGGACCCAAGGCCACTGAAGGTGGATTGGCCAACATGGTGGTGCGGGCCAAGATGCAGTACGACGGCCGCGAGGCTTTGGTAGACCAACCGATTACGATCAAGGTGTCCAAATAACAAGTCGGTTGTTCGGACACCGGTTCGATTTGCATTCTGTCAAAATACATTACAGCAAGCCAATCTTCCGAGGGCATTGCCATGCGTTTATTGCTCACACGTTCTGCGACCTGCCTGCTGACAGCCAGCGGCATCCTGCTGGTCGCCTCGTTGCCGGTTGCTTCGGCGGCTGACGAAAAGGCGGAGAAAGCGGCTGCCAAAGTCACTGTGATCCAGGCTGAAGCGGTCAAGCTGGGCCGACCGGTCGATTTTCAGCGAGACGTGTATCCGTCGTTGGAGCAGAACTGCATCGCCTGTCACAACGTCGCGATTGACGAGAGCAAGTTGGTGCTCGAAGAGGTCAAGGACATCCTCAAGGGTGGTAAGCGAGGCCCCGCGATTGTGGCCAAGCAACCGGACAAGAGCCTGCTGTTCCTGGTGGCATCGAGGCAGCAGAAGCCTCACATGCCGCCACTGCCCAACAGCCAGGACGCCAAGTCGTTTACTCCCAGGGAACTGGGGTTGTTGCGGCAGTGGATCCTGGAAGGAGCGACGGGTGGCGACGGAGGCGGTAAGGCGATGCTGCAGTTTGCTCCGTTGCCCGAATCGGCACGAGCCATCTATAGCGTTGCACTATCACCCTTCAACCGTTTCGCTGCGGCCGGTCGAGCGAACCAGGTTAAGATCTACGACATGACGTTGGGCGAGACGGTTTCGACACTAATCGACCCGAACTTGGCGGGGATCAAGTTTGATGGCAAGTCGATGTATCCCGGTGGAGCGTCGCATCGCGATTTCGTCCATTCGATGTCGTTCAGTCCCCAGGGCGACATGCTGGCGACCGGAGGCTACCGGGTCGTCAAGCTCTGGACGCGTGATGCTCCGAGGCAGTCTGCCAAGCTGGCCGGTTCGGCCGCGGTGACAGCCACGGCCGTTTGTGCCGACGGAACAACAGCGGCGGTCGCGACCGCCGACAACGTGATTCGCCTGATCCAGCTGTCCGACGGCAAGGTGATCCGAGAACTCAAGGGGCATACAGCCGTCGTCGGCGGTCTCGAGTTCTTTCCTCATCCCACCGACGCCTCGCGATTGAATACTTCGACTCGGACGGCCGAAGCGAACCTGGCCAACGCAGCGATTCGTCAAGCGACGGCCGAGGCTGCGGTCCAGGAATTTGATCCGAAGTCGTTGAAGCTCGAGGGTGATGCGATTGCTGCGGAAAAGAAGAAGAGAACCGATGCGGCCGCTGCGGCGGCCAAGGCGACCGAAGCGGCCAGAACGGCTTTGACGACAGCCAAAACGGCACAGGCAACCTTCGCTAAGTTGGCGGCCGAGGAGAGCCGGCTGGTTTCGGGTAGCCAGGACAAGAGTGTGCGGGTGTGGAAGCTGGCCGACGGAAGTCTGCTTCGCAACCTTGTGACTCCGGCCGCTGTCAATGACGTGGTGTTCACCAAGGACGGCACACGTTTCGTGTCGGCTCATGCCGATAACCTGATCCGAGTCTGGACAACCGAAAAGCCGAAACCTGTTGAAAAGGCGGCTGAGAAGGCGGCTGAAGCGGTTCAGGAGAAGCCAGTTTTGGAGATCAAGGGGCATAGCAAGCCCGTGACCGGCGTGGCATTAATTTTGCCGTCGGGGGCCCAGATCGCCACGTCCAGTACAGACAACACGGTGAGGATATTCAGTGTCACCAAGGGGAACCAGATCCGCAGCATCAACGTGGGTTCCCCCGTGCATGCTGTGGCCGTTCGTCCTGACGGCACGGCGATCGCGGCTGCGGCCGGGAACTTTGCCAGGCTGTACAGTTTGGCGGGGAAACAGTTGTCCGAGATGAAAGGCGACCTGAGTGTGACTCGTTCGCTGGCGGCGGTGGTCGAGCATCAGGGTGTCAGTAAGCAGTTGGTGGGCGTTTCGGACGGCAAGCAGAAGGCGGCGGACAAGACGGTCAAGGACCGAGCGGCGGCCGCGAAGAAGGCGAAGGAGACCAAGGTTGCCGCCGACAAGAAGGTGACCGAGCAAAAGCCGAAGTTCGATGCTGCGACGACCAAGAGTGTTGCGGCTGGCAAGGCATCGGACGTAGCCGCCAAGGCACTCGTCGATGCCAATAAGGCTGGAGTGGATGCGGTCAAGAAGGCGGCCGAGTTAAAGACGGCAGCGGACTTGGCCAAGAAGGCTGCGACGGCATCGAGCCGGAAGGCGGCCGATGCTACCAAGGCATCCGAGGCGGCGAAGAAGGCGGCTGCGGCTGCGGCCGCGGCGTTGAAAGCGGCCAATGAAGCGGTCACGAAGGCGGCCGATGAAGCGGCCAAGAAGAAGGCGGCCGAGGCTCAGAAGGCTGCGACCGATGCGAAGGCCAAGGCCGATAAGGCGGCCAGCGATGCGGCAGCGGCAGCCACAGTGGCCAAGACGGCCTCGGACACGGCGACCAAGACGTCGACCGACGCGGCAGCGGCTGCCAAGTTGGCTGCGGCGGCCAAGATTAAGTCCGACGCGGCGACCAAGGCGGCTATGGCCAAGAACGCCACAACCAAGAAGGCCAAGGAGACGACTGCCAAGGAAACCGTGAAGCAGAAGGCCGAACTGAAAAAGACGACCGATGCCCAGGCATCGGCCCAGCGTTCGCAAAAACTCGCCGACAAGGCGATCGTCGATGCTCAGGCAGCACTCAAGGCAGCCAACTCGGACAAGACGGCTAAAGACGCTCGGCAGAAGCTGGCCGATGCGGCTGTGACAAAGGTGACTGCCTCGGTGAAGACCTCTGAAACGGCGATTGCCGTCGTCGCTTTTTCGCCTGATGGCAAGCTGCTGTTCACCAGCGGTGCGGATCAACGGATTCATGTCTGGTATGCTGCCGCGGGTCGGGCGGTCGAGATGATTGCCGGACACACCGGAGCGATCACATCGGTGGCCGTGTCGCCCTCGGGCACCGTTCTTTCGGGTGGAGCCGACAAGTTGGCCGTCGCATGGGACATTTCGCCGCGTTGGTCGCTTGCCGGACAACTCGGACCCAACGCCGACTCGCCGCTGGAACTCAGTTCGTCGCCGTTCGTCAGCCGCGTGCTGTCGGTCGATTTCAGCCGCGATGGCAAGTTGCTGGTCACCGGAGGCGGAGATCCGTCACGCAGCGGGGAATTGATGATCTGGGATGTTGCCAAGAGGAGCCTGGTCAGAGAGTTCAAGGACGCTCACAGTGACACCGTGTTTGGAGCCGAGTTCTCGCGTGATGGCACTCGTTTGCTTTCGGGTGCAGCCGACAAGTTCGTGAAAATATTCGACGTGGCTAGTGGCAAGCACATTCGCAGCTTCGAAGGACACACGCACCACGTGTTGGATGTCAGTTGGAAGGCCGACGACACGTCGGTCGCCAGTGCCGGAGCCGACAACGTGATCAAGGTCTGGAACGTCGAGACTGGTGAGCAACGCAGGACGATCGCTGGCTACACGAAGCAGGTCACATCGGTTCGATTTGTCGGGATTGGCGAGAATGTGATCAGTTGTGGCGGCGACAAGTCGGTGCGGTATCACCGGACGGGGAACGGTCAGAACTACCGCAGTTTCGCTGGTGGTACAGACTTCATGTACGCAGCCGCGTCGAGTCGGGACGAGACGTTTGTGGTGGCCGGTGGTGAAGACGGCATTGTCCGACTCTGGAACGGCAAAGACGGAAAACTCGTCAAGGCGTTCAGTCCGTAACGGGTTGATCGGAGCGAGCGGCTGGGACGACCTGAGGGGGGGACAGGGCGGCTGTTCCTCGACGACCGCCAACTCCGTCGGGTTCAGACCGTTTCAACACGCATACGTGAGCCTCGGCAGGGACCGCTCTGATCGCTATCCTGCTTGGTGGTGACGTCGGAGGGAGAGTATTGATGAGCGAACACCTTGAGCGGAGGCTGTTTGATGAGTTGGAACAGCTGCCGCTGATTGACCCGCACACGCACATCGATCCCCACTCAGCCGCGTCCACCACTCTCGCCGATATACTTGGATATCACTACTACACCGAGTTGGCTCATTCGGCTGGTTTGCCACGAGACCAGATCGAGCAGCCCGGTCTGGAGCCTCGGGAGCTGGTCGCCCGGCTCGCCCCATTCCTCGATCATCTGGACAACACGGTCCAGGTCAGCTGGCTGGTCGAGATGTGTCGCGAGTTCTTTGGATTCGAAGGCGAGCGGATCGGATCGGACAACTGGGAGTCGGTCTACGACAGCGCATCTGAGGTGATGGCGGCTGCGGACTGGGAGGAGACGGTTCTGCGGCAAAGCGGTCTGGACCAGGTCTACCTGACCAACGATTTCGACGATCCACTCGAGGGCTTCGACACGGATCGTTACGTGCCGTGTCTGAGAACAGACGATCTGGTATTCCAATTGGACCGGCAGGCGACTCGTGACCGTTTCGAACAGGCCACCGGCACGGCGATCAAGGATTCGGCATCGCTGAAGTCTGGATTGGCTCAGCTGTTCGAGCATTTCACGTCTCGAGGGGCACGGGCCTGTGCGATTTCATTGCCCCCGGACTTCATTCCGGCGGCTCCGGACAGGACCGCTGCGGACAGTGCATTGGCTCGCGTGTCCGGTGGTGGTGAGTGGAGTCGGGACGAGGCGACGGCGGTCTCGCAGATGGTATTCTGGTCATTGTCCGAGGCGTGTGCCGACTCGGGACTTCCATTTGACCTGATGATCGGAGTGAACCGGCAGGTCTATCCGGGAGGTGTGTT
>CAVOEV010000054.1:0-21491 GCA_963694825.1 Planctomycetota bacterium | reverse complement strand
GCACACCGCAGCACACCACAGCACACCGCAGCACACCGCAACCACTCCCCACAAGGCCCACCGATGATCGCCATCGACTGGAATCCCACTCACCGATTCCTCAGACAGTTCGCCGCACTGTTTGTCGTCTTCTTCGTGGCGATCGGAGCCTTTCGGTTCTTCTACCGAAACGACCCGACCACCGCCTACGTCATGTGGTCCATCGCACCCGTCGGACTCGTCGGACTCGTCTGGCCAGCATTCATGAGATACGTCTACGTCACCTGGATGGCCATCGTCTTCCCCCTGGGCTGGACCGTCTCGATAGCGATCCTCTCGGCCATCTTCTACTTGGTCGTCAGCCCGATCGGGATTATCATGCGGCTGTGTGGTCACGATCGCTGCGGACGACAACCCGATCCCGATGCCACCACCTACTGGAAACCTCGACGCCCAATCACCGACCCCGCTCGCTACTTCCGACAGTTCTAGATCCAAACCCACACCGCCACCCACACCGCCACGAACACACACCACACAGCCTTCTTCACGTGGATCGCTCAGCATGAACGACATCACCCCGACGACACCCGACGACGCAACCAGTTCGGAGGGTGAAAACGACCCGGTTTCGCAACCGACCGAAGACTCGAACGACACGGCAGCATCGACCGAATTCGCCTCCGCAGCCGATGCTCCCGAGATGGGGTTCTTTGCCGAGTTCTGGGACTTCCTGGTCCACAACAAGGCGTGGTGGCTTACCCCCATCATCCTCGTGCTCGTGCTCGTCTTCGTCCTGGTCTGGTTCGCCGGGACACCGTTCGCTCCGTTCATCTACGGAGCCTGACTCCAAGCACCGGCATCACACCTCAGCCGCCGTGCAGGCAAACTGCAACCGCACGGCCACTTGGCCGTCGACACGGACCGTGCCCGAAAGGAACCAGGCACCGCCGAGCGTTTCGTCCAGCCGAGCTTCGATCTCGAGTACCTCGCCCGGACGGACCATGCGGCGGAAGCGGGTCTCGTGCTGACGGGTCACCACCGGAACGTGACCCTCGGGTATGTCGCCTGCAGATGCGATCAACACCGCACCGGCCTGGAAAACCGCTTCGCACAACAGCACGCCCGGAAGAACCGGGAAATCCGGATAATGGCCCCGGAAAATCTCCAGGTCCTCCGCAACCCGCTTGCGAGCTCGTACCAGCGTCTCGCTCAACTCCAACACCTCGTCGAGCCAAAGAAATGGCTCGCGATGTGGAATCAATGCCTCGATCGCCAGCCTGTCCAATACCACCGATTCGGAGTCCTGACCGCTCATCAGCCGCTCGCCGTAGTCATCAGCTTGTCGACCTCGTTGGCCACGATCACTCCGTAATTCACCGCACCCAGCCAACCCGACATGATGATCCCCACACTGCCGGCATGGAACAATCCCTCGATCTGCTCGGGCAAACCCTGGCTCACCTTCAATCCCTCGAACTTGGTCCCAAAACTCGCTCCCTCGAGATGACGCGTGTAGTGCTGGAACGTTCGAGGAGTCGACGCCTCGATATGCTCGACTAGCTCATGGACGTTGGGGACGTATCGAGACAAACATTCGAGAGTCGTTTCGCAAAGATCCCGCTTCGATGCCTCGTAATCCTCGTCCGACAAATCCCCCCAGTCGCTGTAGTTGGCGTTGGTCGAACTGACGACCATGTGACGGTCGCTGCCGGGACGGGTACGAGGGTAATAGAAGCTGAACGTGCGACTCGAGATGTCACGACTCAGCAACGCATCGACGTTAAAACCACTGTGCTCGGAATGGAACAGCAGGTCGCCGCACGGCTCGAAACCGACGCCCGGCTTCATCGCCATGTAGACCTGACAACTGCTGTTGTTCAAACGCACCGCACGAGCCTCCTCGACAAAATCCTTGTCGAATCCCGACTCGCCAACCAACTCGAAAATCGTCTGCTTCAGGTTGGCGTTCGAAACGACCGCGTTGCAGGTGATCCGACGTCCATTGACCACCACCGCAGCCACCTTCCGATCCGCCGTCACCTCGATCTTCTCGACCAGACAACGAATCCTCACATCAACACCGTTGGATCGCATCTCCTCCTGCATCGCACCAACCAACGCGTCGGTCCCACCCTCGAACGTAAACACCCCCTTGCTCATGAAGTTCGAAAACACGATGCCGTAGGTCAGAGCCGGGTCCTCGAGCGTCGAGCCGTTGGCGTAGGTGATCGGCTCCATCAACAACCGCACCACGTCGTCTCGACCCGGAAAAAATCGCTCGAACAACTCGCCCGTCGTCAATTCCTGGTCGTCAAAGAAGTTCATCCCCCGTGCCGTGTCGAAGAACTCGGCCACCGTCTCGGCCGCAATCCCAAACGTCTCGATCAGGATCTTCGTGAAATCGTCTCGATCAAAAGTGGTCTGCAACGAGAACTGGGGATTCTCGAACCGGATCCCCTCCAAAGGCACGATCCGCTCGGCAATCTCCGGAGTCCAGTACTTCCGACAACTCTTCTTCATCCCGACCGGAAAACCGTGCAGCGAAATGTCAAAGATGTGGCCGCCCGTACGCTTGAACCACGTGGCCATACCGCCCAACTGGTAATGATGCTCGAGCAACAACACCGAATAACCGGCGCGAGCCAGGACGTTGGCGGAGGTCAGGCCGGCGAGTCCCGATCCGATGACGACGACGTCGTAGTGGTCGGCGGCATCCTTCAAAAAGTCTCGGGGCATCGTTAGAGGCTCTTCGACGGTCTCAACAGGTGCAGGTTCGCAATCGTGATGCCCGAAAGCATCGAACCGATGATCCCGAGAAATCCCTGGTCGGTGCCGCAAAGAAACAGATTCTTCAGATGAGTGCAACCGTCACGGATCTTCCGCGGTGCACCATAGACACAACCGTTCTCGTGACCGGTGAAACGACGGATCGTTCGCGGTGTGAAAATGTCGGTGTCCACGATGTGCTTGCGGAAGTCCGGCACGAATCTCAATGTGCTCGACAAGACTCGCGCGGCCCACTCTCGCTTCTGCTCGACGTACTCGTCCTGTGGCAAATGCAACCAGTGACGTGGATCGGCCAATGCCGTGATCCGCATCCGACCCTCACCCGATGGCTCGCCATACTCGAAATTGTTCGGCGAACAGACAATGCCACTCGATACGTCGACCGGGACGTCGGGACGACGGTAACTGAAGTCCGAACTGTCGTTGAAAAAAACGATCGTCTGGTCGTGCCCAAGATCCTCGGGCTGACAGTCCAACGAATAAATCGACTCGACAAACGAGATCTCACCCGGAGGCGACAAGTCGGTGGTGGCCTGATCGCACATCTTCATCGTCTCGAAATTCCCAGCCGATGACAGCACGTTCTTCGCCTCGATCACCTGCCCGTCGTCCAACACCACCCCTGTCGCTTTGCCGCTGTCGCTGAGAATCTTCTGGACGCCTGATCTCAGTCGCAACTCGCCTCCCAATCCACGGAACTTGCGGACCAGCTTCTTCATGATCAACCGCACACCCTCCAACGGACGACAAAATCCCTCCTGGAATATGCTGCGGAACATGATCACGAACTGAGTCCACTCGAGATCGTTCGGAGTCGCACTCGAATAGAACATCGTCGGACACAACAACATCTCGATCAGCAACCGATCATCCAACTCCTCGGTAAGGACCTCCCGTGTCGAAATCTCCGGCTGGTCAAAGGCCATCGGGTCGTACTCGGCAATCCGACGCACCAGCCTCGCAAAATTGTCCCTCTCGCCAGGAAACCTCTCGATTACCTGCTGCTCGAAATACTCGAAGTCGTTGGTGAACCGCAATGTGCAGCCAGGGAAGACGATCGAAGACTCACGCTGAGGCGCCAGGGCGAAGTCGTCCCAACGCAGGCGGAGTTGGCGGAGTAGCTTGGAGAGCGGTCCGGTGAGCGTTCCGGGGACGGCGTAGTTCGTCACCGCGTGAAGTCCCACATCGTGGTTGCGGTTGCGGAGACGGTAGAACGAATTCAGCCCGCCAATCGTCGTGTGACGCTCCAACAAACAAACCGATCGGTCGAAATAGGCCAACCGGATGCCGGCAGCCAAGCCGGAAAGACCGGCACCGATAATGACCGTGTCGTACCGCATGCTCGGCTCCGGTCAGTGGACTAACCCTGCCATGCCCAACATGCCGATCTCGCAGATCATGCAGATCATGCCGGACTCTGGACATCCTTGAGCAATGGTTCGAGGTAGCTGACTGTTCCCGACATCGATGCCAGGTGCTCGTAATCCTCTTCAGGAATCTGCACCCGGTACTGCTTTCTCAACTCCATCACAATATCGAGAAAATCCATGCTGTCCAACTCCAACTGATCACGGAACGGAACGTCATCGACCAATCCCGAAAGATCCTCGTCGGGCTGAATGCGGGACAGAATGTCCAGAATCACTCGCCGGATTTCATCCGCAACCATTCCGTCTCACTCCCATTCGCTCTCGAACTTACCCGTCCGAATCGAATCTTCGCACGATCACGACCGAGTTGATCCCGAGCATACCGAACGAGTTGTTCAGAATGTAATCGACTCGATCCAAAGATCGAGGCGAATTGGCGACGATCTGGGAAACGGCACACGCGGGGTCCAACCGATCTAGATTGATTGTAGCGTGTGCGATTTGGTCTTTGAAGGCAGGCAAGTTGCCAACCAGCTCCAAGGCGCCCGCTGCACCCATCGCATGACCGATGAAACTCTTCGTGTTGTTGACCGCTAAAGACTCGCGGTCACCAAATACCTCGTGAATCGCACGACATTCCGCGATGTCGCCCTGGTCCGTCGCCGTGGCGTGACTGCTGAGAATATCGATGTCGTCGGCCGAAATTCCCGCCCGATCCAACGCCAGTCGCATGCACTCGGCCTGACGACCAGCATCCGGCAACACAAAATCCGTCGCGTCGGAATTCATCGCGTGACCAACAATCTCAGCGTAAATCGTCGCCCCTCGAGCCAACGCGTCCGGAAGCCGCTCAAGAGTGCAGATCGCTCCACCCTCGGCCACTACGATCCCGTTGCGATCAACATCAAATGGACGACTCGCCCGAACTGGATCCTCGTGAAATGCCAAGGCCCCCTGGCTCTTGAAACTCGCGAAAATCCCGAACGTGTGAATGCTCTCCGATACACCACCACACACAGCCAGATCGACTTCGCCCAAACGCAACATCTGGGCACCCTGGATGAATCCGGCGTTGCCCGCCGCACAGGCTGCACCCAAAGTCAAATGAGGCCCGGTGATGCCCAGGTTCAATGTCACCTCGCCTGCCGGATTGTTCGCCACCGTTCGCGGGTTGTGATGGTGTGACCACACGCTCGTGTCGTAGTCGTACTGAGAAATCTCGTGGATCTCGTTCTCCGTCTCCACGTTCCCATGCTCGGTGATCCCCAGGTACACCCCCACTCGCGATCGGTCGCGAGTGGCCAAGTCCAGACCCGCGTCGTCAAGAGCCTCGTGAGCACAATAAATCGCGATCGAACCGCTCCGAGTCCCACGCCGGACCTCGCGACGCGTTTGATGAGACAGTGCGTCGAAATGACACACGCCCGCCAACACCTCACCCATGTGACGCGTCTCGAAAACCACCACTCCCGATCGACCACTCAACAAACTCTCGCGGTACTCCGGCAACGAATTGCCGTTGGGTGAGGCCAACCCAACACCCGTCATCACGATTCGCTCGTCAACGTACGTCGACATGCCAGGTGGATCCGGAACGGAGTTCGAAAGGAATGCCGGAGATTACTCGACCGGTTTGGACAGAACAAGAGGCCTCGATAGCGGCTACCACTCGCCGACCAGACAATCCAACCCCGTCCACCCGTTATGGCCTTGCAGCAGATCCGCACAAGGACTAACTTCCGCCGCCTCGATGGCCCCCGGAGACTCGATCCCCGACGAGCCAACAGGACTCACTCTCACGCTCACTCCACCAACCCCATTCTCACAACCGATTCACCAGTCTCGCTCACGGAGGGCGGATTCCGATGCGTATCGACTCAACACAATCACGCACACTCGGACTTCTCCTAGCCATCGGCTTCGGCATCAGCCTCACAGGCTGTAACCCGATGAGCGCGTTCATGATGAACCACACCGGACTGGCCTACTACGAATCCGGCGATTACAACGCCGCCAGCAAGGACTTCAGACGGGCTGTCGCCGACTTCCCTGATAACCCCGACTACATCTACAACCTCGCCAGCGCTGTCCGCAAACAAGGACAACTCGCCCAAGCCGAACAACTCTATCGACAAGCACTCACGCTCGACCCCGGACACCAACCCGCCTACCACGGACTCGCACGACTGATGGTCGACAGCGGCCGAGGCATCGAAGCCGCCGAATTGCTCAGCGTCTGGGCCACCGCCGAAACCCTTCGACCCGAACCGCATATCGAATTGGCCTGGCTATCCCGAGAATCCGGAGACAACGCCGGAGCCGAACGGCACCTGCTCAATGCCCTCAAAACCAGCCCCTCACACCCCGTCGTGACCGCACACCTCGGACAACTCTACCAGGACTCCGGTCAGGCCGATCGAGCCACCGCCATGTACCAAAGATCTCTCTTCAGCGACTGGTACCAACCCGAAGTCCGATCCAGACTCGCCTCGCTTCACGATCAAGGAGCCGGACTCACACATCCCAACTCCGCACTCGCCGCCTACACGCAATTCTCAACGCCCGTCTACAACACCGTCGCTCAACCCACACCACTCCTCACACTACAACCCACTCCACTCACGACACCGCAGCCCAACGGCCCGGTCGCCAACCAACCCTTCTCACAACCAGTCACCACGCAACCGACCACCACGCCAATCACCGCCGGTCAACTGCCCGTCGTGGCACCCAGGTAGTTACTTCGCCACACGACATCGCCCGAACCCCGAACCCAACTCCTCCCGGTCCCGGGTCAACCCGCGCGACGCAGCCGCTTCAACGCCCGCCTGCACGCTTCCCGGCGGCGCCTTCCGTGTTGCCGATCCCCGACGGCTGACCCAATTCGCCAGCCGTCACGACACCGTCCTTGTTCTTGTCGTTCTTGTCAAAGTACACCAGCAGACTCGGCTCCGCCTTCTTATTCTTGATCGCTCGCTCAACCTGCCAGCGTTCGACCCGGTGAGTCCCCGTCGAGTCGTGCTCGTGGTCAAGTATCATCAACTGCATCAATGGCGGATCGGGCTTCGCATACGGCTTCACCACCTTGTAGTTGCTCTCAACCCGAATGTACGGCTGAGACTGCATCAGGATCGCCTCACCAGTTCCACCACTGGCCGTCTTGATCGACACACGTTCAATCTCAATCTCGAACGTGTGGTCCCGAAACAGACTCGGCCAAGTGAACACCGCAAAATGGACCGAACGATTTTGTCCCATTATCGCCGTCTCTTCGCGGAACGACATCATCGCCAGACCCACCAAATGACTTCGAGCCGACTCGAGCGTCAGCCCGCTCTTTGGACGACTCTCAAATGCACTCTCGAGGGCTCCCAGCGAATAGCCACTACATAACGGTGAGCTCAGTTCGACCAGAACAAGCACCACTACGGTCAGCAACGCAACCCGCCTTAGGAACTGCGCTCCACGTGACGTCTCGGCAACCACCATCCCCGTCTTTTCAGGCGGCACGTCTGACGACCCATCCGCCAACTCGATACCCGTCACACCCTCAGACATCACACACCTCACCTTTTTCCTGAATGCACCTGCCCAGCTGCTCAATCAGCCAGGTCCAACTCCAATCGGAACCAACGAATCACACTGACATTGTCCTCGTAACACCAGAAGACGACAAAGACGGCCCCGTCGTCAAGTCGCACGACCGATGGCGCTCCGAAACGCAACGTCCGAAAATTCTCGGCCATCGAAGCTCCCATGTTTGTCGTCCCGTCAACACTCTGACCCCACAATGGCCGACTCGCCACGTTGACCCACCGGTCACCCTCGATCCGCACATCCTGCAACCACAAGCCCGGTTGGTCCGTACGACGATACACCACCAGCAATCGATCCTCGCCGACGACCAGTGGAGTCTGAGTCTGTCCGATCAGGCCGGTCGATTGATGAGGCGTCCAGCTGGCTCCCCCGTCGACACTGATCGCGTACTGATTGGGCCGGTCGGCCGACGTTGGAAGATCGTGGCACCAGGCCACCGCCAACAGCCGCCCATCAGAAAACTCCACGATCTTCGACTCCCAGAAGATCACCGCCTCCGACTCCGGTTCACTCATCACCGTCAAACACTCGGGCCAACTCGTTCCACGATCCTGCGAAACAAACGCACACATCCGGTGACCGTTGGGCAAATGGCCGTGCCAGTCGGGCCACGTCGATGTGATCAACAACCAACGACCGTCCGAAAGCTCAGTGATCGGTGCACACAACTCCCACTCAGGACCCTCGATCGGTGGCTCGACACGCTTCGGTTCGCTCCACGTTCGACCCCCATCCGCCGATTCGGTCGTCTCAAATCGCGTTGGCACAAAACCAAGAGTGTCACCACAGGTCAGACCCTCGCCAGGCAACTCCCGACGATCATGCCGCTGCAACAACCCCACGATCGTGCCGTCGCCAACCCGAACCGCCTTGATGCTCTCCGAAACCCCCGCCGCAGCCTCGCTCACACCCAGCCGATCCTCGCTCGACCAACTCCGGCCACCATCCTGCGACCGCGACAACTGCACACGCAAATTCTCCGCCTCAAATGCCTCGCCCACGTTGAACGACACCAATACCTCGCCATCACCCAACGGGATCGCCGAAGGAAAGTAGGCGTGACGACTCGTGATGTGAGCGTCCGGGTTGCGGTACACCACCCCCGTCTCCACAACCACAGACAACTCGCCACTCGTCTCTGCACTCGTCTCTGTACTCATCCCGGTTCACACTCCCAAGACACCATCAACACCCCGATCGAACCACCATACCCGCGCCCCCTAAACGTCACAACGAGCCGATCCTCGACGCAAGCGACCCAATCTCCACGTTCGACGGATCCCACGCCAGCAACTAGTCTCTGAACATGGCCGCTGCCGACACCGTAATCACTGACGTCCGAGCCATCCTGACCGCTCCGGCAGGAATCCGCCTCGTCGTCGTCCGCATCGACACCAACCAGCCCGGCCTATACGGACTCGGCTGTGCCACGTTCACTCAACGAGCACGCGTCGTCGCCACCGCCGTCGACGACTACCTCCGACCCTTCCTGATCGGGAAAAACCCCTTCCGCATCGAGGACATCTGGCAGTCGGCCTTCGTCAGCTCCTACTGGCGCAACGGACCCGTGCTCAACAACGCTCTCAGCGGCGTCGACATCGCACTCTGGGATCTCCTCGGAAAACACGCCGGTCTACCCGTCTACCAACTGCTCGGCGGCAAATGCCGCGATTCGGTCGAAACCTATCGACACGCGACAGGCGAGACATTCGAGGATGTCGAAGCGTCGGTCCGAGAATTCCTCGAACACGGCACCCGCCACGTCAGAATCCAGGTCGCCGTCCCCGGTGCCTCGACCTATGGCTCACCAACCACCGCCGCCAACGACTCGATGCCCGCCAATCGCCGGACCGAAACCTGGCCGCACAAACCCTACGCCCGACTCGTCCCCCAACTGTTCGCCTTCGTCCGCGAACAACTCGGCGATCAGGTCGAACTGCTGCACGACATCCACGAAAGAATCCCGCCAGTACTCGCCATTCAGCTCTGCCGAGACCTCGAACAGTTTCGACCCTTCTTCGTCGAAGACCCCCTCGCTCCCGAAGATGTCGGCTTCTTCGACAACCTTCGACAACAAACCACCGTCCCGATCGCAATGGGCGAACTGTTCAACAACCCCAACGAATGGACTCATCTCGTCGCCCGACGACTGATCGACTTCATCCGAGTGCACATTTCTCAGATCGGTGGCCTCAGCCCGGCAAAAAAGATGGCGGCGATGTGCGAGTTCTTTGGAGTCCGCACGGCGTGGCACGGACCCGGTGACGTCTCGCCCGTCGGACACGCCGCCAATATTCATCTCGACCTGGCCACCCCCAACTTCGGGATCCAGGAAGCTCACGGGTTCTGCCAAGCCGAAATCGACTGCTTCCCCGGCTGCCCCGAACTCAAGGAGGGACACTTCCACGTCAACGACCAACCCGGACTCGGGATCGATTTCGACGAGTCGCTTGCCGCACAATTCCCGATCAGCGACGATCCTCCCTTCGACTTCTCCTGGGGAAATCTTCGCAACCCCGATGGGACCATCCAGAAACCATGAACCACCCCGGCGCCTACCCCTCCGACCCAAACGTCCCCTCCGGTGACCAACTCGTCGAATTGCTGGGGATCGAACCGATCGCCTGGGGGGACGGTCGCGCCGAACTGGCCCTGACCGTCGCCGACAAACACCTCCGCAACCTGCCGATCCTGCACGGAGGCGTCACCGCCACACTGCTCGACTCGGCACTCGGCGTCGCTGCCAACACCGTGGCACCAAACGACCGACTGACCGTCACCGCTCAACTCAATATCAACTTCATTCGACCAGCCTTCCTCGGCGAACGATTGATCGCTACCGGACAAGTCCAACACGCCGGACGACAGTCGGTCGTGGCCAACGGTGAAGTGCGTTGCGATAATGGACAACTGGTGGCCACCGCCAGCGGAACCTTCCTGTTCACCAGCCTGCCCGAACCAAACGACCCAATCGACTGCCCCGGCGACGACTCGTTGCCTGAAACCAAAAGGCTGACATGACACTTGACGTCTACGGAGTCGGCAACACGCTGGTCGATATCCAGGTTCAGGTCTCCGATCAACTGCTCGAATCGCTCGGGTTCGCCAAGGGCATGATGACCCTCGTCGACCACGACACTCAGCAACGAGTCCTCCAGGTACTCGGACAGCTGCCTCGAAACCAGTCGGCCGGCGGCTCGGCGGCCAACACTATCCTCGGAATCGCCGGTCTCGGTGGCCGCACCGCCTACGCCGGAAAAGTGGGCGACGACAGCCTCGGACGGTTCTGCCTCGAAGACATGCGAGCCAACCAGATCACCGTCGATGTCCCCTTTTCCGATGGACCGACCGGCACCTGCCTGGTGCTGATCACCGACGACGCACAACGTACCATGCTCACCTTCCTTGGAGTTTCGGCCGATGTCGGACCCGATGATGTCGACCCGCTGCTGCTGAATCGGTCGCAAGCCGTCTACGTCGAAGGCTACCTCTTTAGCGCCGACACACCTCGACAAGCCGCCTACCGAGCCGTCGAACTCGCTAACGAATCCGACGCCATGCTCGCTCTGACCATCTCGGATGCCTTCCTCGTCGACCTCTTCCGCGACGAATTTCTCGAACTGGCTCGAGGCCCCGTTGACCTGCTGTTTTGCAACGAAGACGAAGCACGAAGCCTGCTCGAAATTGACGACACCACCCAATGCGCCAGACAACTCGGCCAATACGTGCCCCGCGTCGCCGTTACACTCGGACCAAAAGGCGCTCTGCTCGTCGAAGACGGACAACTCACTCACGTCCCCGGTGTCGAAACTCAGGCGATCGATACGACCGGAGCCGGCGACATGTTCGCCGCCGGAATCCTCTATGGATTGACCAACGGGCTGACGTTCGAACAGTCCGCACGACTGGCTCACCACGCCGCCGCTCGAGTCGTCTCGCAACTCGGAGCACGACTCGATGAACCGATCTCGCCAGAAGATATCCCGAGATTGGCCCAAATCTGATGCCGGGACTGGCTCTCCCACCGTAGGCGGAGGTGCCTGTCCCAAGACCCAACTGGCTGCTAAGGCAACTCGCCCGAAACCGCCGGCAAGAAACTCAGATTCGCCCCCGCGTCCCTACCGTCGGCCGCAACCGGACGGTTCTCCGGAGCTGCCTCCGACGACAGACGGAAGTCCGACAGCCCGATCCGCTCCCACGCCAGATCGCCACCGGGTACGCGAACCGTCTGCCAGGCCACCATCGCGTTTCGTGAACCGGCCGGTTCCCAGTGCTGCTTCCAACCGGAAAACTCGATACTGTCCTGGTCGGATCCCAGACGCCAGAAGACCGAATAGTCGTCGAAGAAATTTCGCTCGCCATTGCGCCAGGCAAACAGGCCGCGGAACATCTCGGTGTCCGTGTTGCCCGACATCGACACCAGGGGGCGGTCGCTGGCATGAGAATAAATGCTGTCGCGAGACTGAACTCGTACGGCCGGCATGTGACGCCGCTCCTGACCACTGTTGAGCCGAATCAGATTGGCGCCCAACAAAACACTGATGTGGACCAGGTTGAGTTCGATCGTGCCACGCTGACCAGGGGCCGTGCCGTCGGTCCCCACCGCGTGTAACAACGAACCACCCAACGCCAACACGCAATGACTCAAGGACACCTCGGCCGATTCCGTCTGACGAACATGCAACAGGTCGCAATCGCCCCGGATCACGCTGCGGTCGATCGTCAACTCCAACGGATCAGCCTCCATCATCCCCGTCTTCATCATCTTCTTCATGTTCCGCATCGCACCGAGTTCCTGAGTCAACTCGATCACCGACGCCGGGCGGCGGGATGGATTGACCACGGTGACAATTACGTCTCTGAGTCGAACCTGCTCGGGTCGCTGTAACGAAAACATCACCATCGAGACGTCTTCGGCACGAGGCACCACCATCCGCAACTCGGTGTTGATCACCTGCAACGGACCGGCCGTGACCGTGATCATCCGATTCGACTCCAGCCCGTCGCCTCCAGCCCCCTTCGGACGAAACTCGATCACCGGCCGAAATCCCTCCCCGCCTCGGATCGTGATGTTCTTGCGACCCACCCGCAAAGGACTCTCGACTCGGACTCCGTTGTACTGCAAGACAATCTGGCTACCGTCGACCGCGTCGACCAACGCTGCGTTGAGAGTCGAATAGGACCGCTGACGTGATCCGTCGACGGAAATCACCACTACCGGATCCGGAACAACACCCGTTGGCGGGACCCGCGGCAACGTAACTCTCGGAACGTCCGGCTTTGTCGGACCCGGAGCCCCCGGCGACACCGATGATACAGACGGGGCGATAGCGGACTCTGCCGGAGCCGTTCCCGCCGTGCTGTCTCCACCCGCAACAGGCAACGGTACCACTCGCGGCTCACGATCCGGACTGGCGGCCGGCTTGGCGATCGGCTTGGCAACCGAACCGGGACTCGGCTCAGCAACCGAAACCGCACCCGGATCGACATCCGCAGCAGCCCCGGCACCCGGCACCACATCACTCAACAACTTCCGACCCGACCCACCAACCGCGACCCGATCCGAATCCGGCCCGATGATGCCAGGCCCAAAACTGGCCTCGTCGATGACTCCGGCATTGCCGTCACCCCCGGGCAACCGGTCCACTCGATCCACAGGCTGAAATCTCAACACCACCACCACGATCAACAACAACGCCACCGTCGCCATCCAGCCAATGTGCCGCTCCCAACTGCGGCTCGACAGGGCACCCGCCGACATCCAGACCATGCCCTCCGACGACACACCGCGCAAACCCAACTCCTCGGCCACAAACATCAATTCCCGGATCAACGCCTCGGGAGTCGGAAATCGCTTGTCCGGATCACTCGCCATCATCCGGCGAATGACACTCGAAAGTCGTTCCGAGACGCGAGGATTCTTGAGTGCCGGGTCGGGAGGCTGCTTGCCCTGATGATCGAGCAGCTTCTGGAAAGCGTTGCCGTCGGGGTAGGGCGGTTCGCCAGTCAACATGTGGTAAATCGTGCAGCCCAACGAGTAGATGTCGCTGCGAACGTCCACACCACGCGGATCACGCGCCTGCTCGGGCGATATGTAGTCAAACGTACCCAAAGTCGTACCGTCTGACGTCAAATCCTCCGACGTCTGGTTCAACTCCGGATTCCGAGCCAACCCCAAGTCGACCAGCTTCGCACGACCCATCGGAGTGATGATGATGTTTGATGGCTTGACGTCGCGATGAACCACACCGATTTCGTTCGTGTGCACCAAGGCCGATGCGATCTGCAACGTGTAATTGACCGCGTCGGCCGGCTCGAGTGGCCCACTCGAAGCGATCAGGTCCCGGACGTTGGTCCCGGTGATGTACTCGAAAGCAATGAAATGTAGACCCCGATCCTCACTCACGTAGAAGACTCGGGCAATGTTGTCGTGATCCAAACCCGCCGCCGCGCGAGCCTCGTTGCGGAAACGCTGCACCGCCCCCGAATCCAACGACTGGAATGGACTCAGAACCTTCAGAGCCACCGGTCGACCCAGACGCGTGTCGCGGGCTCGGAACACAGCACCCATCCCGCCCACACCAATCCGCTCGTCGAGGATGAAATGATCCAACTCCACACCGACCGGACTCGGCAACGGCAACGGCAACACCGACGAACCGCTCCCGGCAATGCCCTCGACCGAAGCACCCACCGCAGGAAACAAACGGCCGCACAACGTCGATCCCGGTCCCGATGGAATCGACTCGCCCAACCACTGCTGCTCAGCACTGATCACCGTCGCAGCACCGTCGTCCAACAATCCACCTCCCGATGGCGGCAACACATCACCAGACCGATCACCAGACCGATCACCAGACCGATCACCAGACAGGCGGCCAGGCTCGATGGCTGACGAGCCGACAGGACCGACGACTGAACTTCCAGCCGGAGATTCCGATGACGGGTTGTGTGAAGACATGACTGTGCGAGCGAGTGCTGCTGACAACGGTGCGGGCGGCCAAGAATCGGACGCCGGTCGGCAAGAACAACCGACCTCCTGTGACAGGCTAACTCATTATAGCCGACACCGCAGGACGGTCAAAACAATTCCCACCTCACGGAAACTTCAGACCGATTCAGCCAGGCTCCAACCGACTCGCCGACAACCACGGCCCACCACAGTCTCGATCACAAACTCACTCGCCCATCGTGATCCGTGAGACCTTGTCGTCGATCGCCTCGACGCACTGGTCAAATCGAGAATACAGCCGGTCGGCGAAACGGGCCCGTTCGAGCAACTGGGCCGACTGGTTGCGGACCGTCACGTCGTTGACATCGTCAGAACCAATTCCCATCTCGTCCACCTCGACCAGCTCCTTCAAATCATTCACATTGGGAAGAAACCCGTTCTCGAGATGGTCGACCAACTCACGCGTCAAACGCTCGGCCTCGGTGAACACGTCACGCAATGGCATGTCCTCGACCCGTCGCTCAGCCATCAGCCCGCACTCCTACCAACTCGGTTCAGGATGCCAACCAGCAGCGACATTAGACACTCGAAAACCAAACAGGGTCAAGCAGACATCAAGCTCACCCCGCCACTCAACGCACCACACGCAACGTCATCCGCCGGGCACTTTCGGATTTCAACGGCCGATAAATGATCTCTCGCCAATGACGAATGTTGATCTCGTACGGCCCGTCGGGAGGATCAAGCGATTCGAAGTGCGAAATGAACTGCTCGATGCGGCCAATCTTCTGCCGCACCGTCAACTCGCCCGGATGACGCGTCCCGGGCGGACGACCCCACATCACCCGAGAGCCACCACGTGTCAACAACTCCAAGAACACCGGGCCGCCGTCCTTGTCCCGGCCCGGACGCACCACGATCGCCGACAAACCGAACTCAGCCCAGTGCAATCCCAACTCGTCGGCCAACCGAGCCGAAGCCTGGACCGCCGGATCATCCCACACCTGGGCGTCGGCCGCCGGAGCCTCACTCGTTATGCCGCGGACAACCGGATAGTCCACGCCCGACTCACCCTGCAAATCCTCGCGTGGCAATCGTACTCCACCCACATCCACCGCCACCGGCAAACCAGACGTCTCGATCCAAGCCACCGGACGACGGTACACCAGTCGTACCATCACGCCCGACGGAACCCGACGCTCGACCCGCACAACCTCAGACACCCACGCCCGAGCCGCAAATGATTCGGACACCCGCTTCGCCAGATCCGGCGTGAACACCGAAGATCCCAACTGAGGCCACAAGTCCGATGACACCACTTCGCCCAAGAAACGGTCCGGAACCCAACCCGGAGGCGACGGAACCAACTCGACCGCTTCAACACGCAACTCGTACTCCGGACGGTCACCCAACTCGGGAACACTCTCCAAGACCTTCGGCACAACCACCGTGGCCACCAATGCCAAGCCGACCAGCAGCAGGACCCGAGGCCGCCACAACAACGACCTGATCCCAACTGCTCCACTCACCGAAACACCATCCGACTCGCGATTCGTCTTCGATTCGACCATCACACGCTCCCGACACAAAATAGACCCGGATCGAAAACCGAATCACGACTGGCTGCCCAAACCACCCAGCAGACGCCTCGAAGCCGCGACACGCCGCCGTATCAATTGACTTCGGCAACCGAACCACTCGACCGCAAGTCGGCGTTCGGGAAACCAGCCGACGCTGTCACCCGGGCATCTGGTCCTGACGGATATGACAACCGCGAGGAATGGTGCGGAGCACTGAGAGCCGAAACGATCATGTGGCAGACCAGTTGGCCCAGATCGACTCCGATGTCAGCTGCGGCTCGAGGCACCAGGCTGTGATCGGTCAGGCCCGGAATCGTGTTCACCTCAAGCACCCACGGACTCCCCCATGCGTCAACCATCACGTCAACCCGCACCAGGCCCCGAGTCCCAATCGAACGGCAGGCACGGCCCGATACGTCCAGCACCCTCGCTGCCGTCGATCCCGGAACCAGTTCCGGGAAATTCGTCTCCGTCCGCTCGTCCCGGTACTTCGCCTCGAAATCAAATAAACCGCGGGGCGTCTTGATCAGCGTCGCCGGCAAAGGCCAGTCGTCCAGCCATCCCACCGTCCACTCCTCGCCCACAACCGCTCGTTCCACCAGCACCGAATCACTCAACGAAAATGCCGACTCCAATGCCCGTGGAAACTCCGATGGAATCTCGACCAGACACACGCCGAGGCTGCTTCCCTGAGTGTCCGGCTTGACGACCAGAGGTAGACTCCATCCAGCCACCAGCCCGGCGACTGCGGCCGGATCGTAGCCGCGTTCCAGAACGACTGCCTCTGGAGTCGGTACACCGGCCGCTTCGAAACAGGCCTTCGCACGACTCTTGCTGAACGCCCGCCGCGATGCCTCGACGCCACAACCGGTGTACACCACGCCAAGTGTGTCGAGCTCGGACTGAATCCGGCCGTCTTCACCGCCCGGACCATGTAACGCCAACACGGCCACCTCGCCAGGCTGCCAATCACACTCCGAAACTCGCTCCAACGACGGGTCGATCTCGCGGATGCTTCCTGCCCACCCGCACAGCTCGCCCCACCCGCTCAAAGCAGCGACCACCGCCCGGCCACTCGCCAAGCTGATCTCGCGTTCCGGAGAATCGCCACCGGCGAGAACGCTGACACGCGAAACGACACCAAGCCCATCGGGAACGATGGGCGGGTGGATTGGCTGGACCCGAGTCGACACGGCGGCGTCTTACCAGATGCCGATTTCCAGCTCCAGATCAACACCAAACTGCTCGGTCACTCGACCACGCGCTCGATCGATCAACTCCAACACGTCACTCGAAGTGGCCTCGGGAGTCGTCACGATAAAATTGGCGTGCCGGTCACTGATCTCGGCTCCACCCACCGAATCCCCCTTCAACCCAGCCTGCTCGATCAGGCTGCCGGCACTGATGCCTCGAGGATTCTTGAAAATGCAACCGGCCGATTGGTGAACCATCGGCTGAGTCGCCTTGCGCATGATCCACAGCTTTCGCATTCTCTTGAGCGTTTTGTCGATGTCGCCCGATGACAACTTGAAGGTGCATTCGAGAACCACCAGCTCGTTGATGCTGCTGTGGCGATACCCGAACGACAACTCGTCCTCGGTCCGAGTGAACTGCTCGCCACTGGCCGTCATCACCGTGACACTCTCGACACTCTGCCCCACGTCCCCACTGCGGCCTCCCGCATTGCCCCGCAACGCACCACCCACCGTGCCGGGAATTCCAACCAAAGTCTCCAGGCCGACCAGGCCAGCCCGGACCGTGTGCGAGATGACATGAGACAACAACGTGCCGGCACCGGCCGTGACCATCGTGCCCTCGATCGCAATCCCACCAAAAGCCTCACCAGACAACCGCAACACCACTCCGCCTATGCCCTCGTCTCGTACCAGCAGATTCGAACCGCTGCCCAATACGCGACACGGAATGTCCGACTCGCGACAACAACGCACCACCGCAGACAACTCGTCAATCGATCGTGGCTCGATCAGGTACTCGGCCGGACCGCCAACCTTCAACCAGGTCCACTCGGCAAGAGACCGATCGCACTGTGTGATGTCACTGAAGTCAGCAAGTGAACTCATGGTGTATCCGATCGATGTCGCCGGCCCCCATCGTAATCAACACGTCCCCCGGCCGAGTCTCATCGTCTAAAGTCGCAACGAGACGGTCAAGAGAGGGGACGAAGCGGGCCGTCGAACCCCAGCACCCCCGCCCGGATTCCTGCAACCAAGCCACCCTGTCAGCCAACTCGCAACTCACAGACTCAACCCGATCCGTCTGCTCGCGAGCTGCAAAGACCGGTAACACCAACACCCGATCCGCCAGACTCAGACTCGAGGCAAACTCGTCCATCAGCGCCTCGGTGCGAGACACCTGGTGTGGCTCAAATGCACACCACAACCGCCCGGGGCCAAACGTCGAACGAGCCGTCTCGAGAGTCGCTCGGATGGCGGTCGGGTGATGAGCGTAATCGTCGACCAATACCACGCCCGGCCACCGGTCCATCGGATCCATGATCTGGAACCGACGACACAGACCGCCGTACGCAAGCATCCCGTCGCGTACAGATTCCGGATCGACTCCCAACTCGCACGCCATCGCCACAGCCGCCAACGCATTGTCGACGTTGTGAGAACCGGGCACTGGCACCGTGATCCCGGTTACAAACTCGCCACGGTGAAGCAGACGGAATCGACTGCCCCCGCCCGCGGATCGCACGTCGGACGCCATCCAGTCCGACCAACGGCTGCGACCAAATGTCTTCACCCGGGCACGCGAACGACGAGCCGCTCTCGACGACGCACCGCAACCGGCTGGTACCAGCAACACACCTGATTCCTCGATCGAACTCGCGAAACCACCAAACGCCTCGGTCGACTCGCCCAACGATGCAAAACAATCGAAATGGTCCGGCTCGATCCCCGTGATTACCGCGTGCCGAGGGGACAGGTCCAGAAAACTGCGACGATACTCGCAACTCTCGACCACCAGTAAATCTCCAACACCAGACCAACCACTGCTCGAACCGTCGATCAGCCTCGCTCCAATCACCGCCGATGGACTGCAGCCCGCCGATTCCAACAACACCGCCAACATCGCAGTCGTCGTGCTCTTGCCATGTGTCCCCGCAATCGACACGCCAACCCGATCCGACATCAGACGACCCAACATCTGGCTGTACGAAAACTGAGGTATCCCCAGACTGGTGGCTCGGATTCGCTCGACGTTCCCCGCACCAATCGCCCGGCTGTAGACCAATACGTCCGAATTCAATGGCAAGTGACTTCCACGGTGACCCCGATGGATGCCCGCCACAGCCCCGCTTCGACCGGACACTCGACCCAACGACCCGATCACACCCCCCACAGCCCGCTCGTCCGAACCACTCACACTCCAACCCGTCCCCGTCAACAACTCGGCCAACGCCTGCATGCCCGAACCGCAAATGCCAACCAGGTGAGCCGATCGAGAGCCCGGCAGCGGACCAACCATACCCGGTCGCTCGAAACCCGATACGCGCAAGACCCTGCGATCAGACGGCAACAGCTTGGCAACGGCATCCATGACTGGGCAACCGATTATTCAGAATGTGCAAACTGGCGGACGAGGCATTTTGACGGGCGATCCGAAGACTGCAAACCCCAAACCCGACCACAAGCCGCCAACACCCACATCACCGGTCTGGCAACTCATTCACCTCGTACACACTCACGTGGCGATACGGAGTCTCCAGAACCAATACGCACATCGCGGCCAAATACAGACGTCCTGCAATGTCGGACTTCTCTTCCGCTTGACCGCGTGGCCGAGCCGGATGCCAACTGCCTCGGACATCCATCCCCTTGCGAGTACTACCCACCCGCATCTGGTTCGAAACGATCTGGTCGCGGACCGCTCGATACCAAGCCTCCCACTCCGAGCCACCCATGTTGTGCAACACCTGAGCCGTGTAGTACCAAGCGTAGACGTTCCGGCGTCCGCCGTCCCAAAACGGCCTGTGCCGCTCGCCCAACAGGTACCGCCAGCCACTCTCCAATGACGGATGCTCGCGAGGCCAACCCAACCACTGACGACACAACAGACCCTCGGCCGTCATCGCCCGCGAAACTCCAAACTCCGGCTCGTACCTGTACCTGGCACCATCCTCGACCTCCACACTGTCCAGAAACGTCGACGCCAGAAAAAACGATTGCTCGGGCACGTCGATGTCAGCAATCCGAGCCGTGTGCAAGGCCATCAACGCCCAGCCGGTGACCGACAGGTCGCCACGAGTCAGCGGAGTCTGAGGCTGATACTTCCAGCCTCCGACGGTCGGCTGCTGTGTGGCAACCAGGTAATCCACCGCCCGCTTCGCCGATTCACGCAAACGACGGTCCGAAGTCAATGCCACCGCTTCACACAATGCGATCGTCGCCATCGAATGGGCATAAAACGATTCCTCGCGGCCGAACTCGTCGATGTCGAACAGGTTGCCATCGGATCGCTGCTGACCAACCAGCCAGTCGATCCCACCTGCCACCGTCTGCTTGTGCTCGCCTTCGGTGTGGTTGAATCCGGCACCCAGAAATGCAAGTAACGCCAACGAAGTGGCTCCCGTGTCCGTCCGAGCCGTCCGGCGGCCGGCGTCCGGGTAACCCTCGTGCAACCGCCAGTTCCCACCAGGCAACTGCTGCCGAACAAACCACCCCAGAGCACTTCGGACCGCCAGGTCGCTCTTGCCACCCTCGTCGATCTCCAGCATCAGCTTCCGCTTCAACTCCGGTGTCCGCATCGCCAATCGACCCGCCACACCGATCGGCTTGACCGATGGACGGTTCCGAGTCAACGGCATCGGTGGCTTGGGGTCCGGGACCGGAGGTGGCAACGGAGTCGGAGTGCCGTCGGGGACCGATGCAATCCGGACCGGAGCCCGAGATGACTGCTTTTGTTCGACTTCTCGTGCCGTCAGCCAGCGGAGATCAAGAGGTTCTTCGGGGAACAAACCTTCGGTGTCCAACAAGAACCAACTCAATACGGTCAGGATCAATACGTGAGTCGCCACGCTGACGACAGCTCCGAAACTGCTCCCCCGCAGACTGCGGCGAAGACGCTCGATACCCGTCGATGGCTGAATCGGAACAGTCACCCGAATCAACGAACGACGCCGACGACGACCAGACCCTCGAGCGGGCTCGCCAGCACGATCGCCATTAGGCACCGATTCCGACATCACACTCGTTTCGA
>CAVOEV010000053.1:0-21627 GCA_963694825.1 Planctomycetota bacterium | reverse complement strand
TCGCACTCAGCAAACCAACCCGCGTCACGCACCAATGCGTCGGACCAGAACGACTCGGACGTCAACGGACTGAGCATCGTTAACTCGATCTCCCGACGCTCGACCTCGAAACAACTCGACACCGCCGCTGACGCCGGCAACCAGCCACCAATCCGTGACACTCCACGCTCTGCCGACCACCCAACCAACGTCTCCCAGAACGCACGCTCCGCGCCTTCGCCAATCACACCCCAGTCCAACACCCGCGTCTCGGACGCGTCCGCCTTCAACTGCACATACCCCGTCGGCACCTCCGACCCCTCGGACAACCACCAGTGCCACTCGTGATCCGGATACCGACCACACAACCAGTCCCAGTACTCACCATCACGCTCGATCCATACACTCCGCGACGACTGAACCGATACATACATCTCGGCCAGTCGCCCGGCCTGCTCCGAAGGATCAAACTCCTGGAACCGGCCGGCCAGAGGCCGGAGCTGAGGATTCGAGTCCGGCACCGCCCAGGCATAATGCGAATCGCACAGCCTGTACCCCATCGCCGCGTAGTAGTCGGGATTAATGTCGGAATACAACAACCCGAACTGAGCCCCACCGGCAAGCTGCTGCCGCTCAACCCACCGCATCAGTGTCGCCGCATGGCCCCGACGACGGTGTTCCGGCCGAGTGTAAACGGCTGCGACCGCGAAACCCGGACACGACACACCACCGGCTCGCAACACGATCGGGTATGTGCCCAACGACGCCGCTACCGTTGTCCCGATGCAGCCGACCCACCAACTGGCTCGAGCATGCTGAACCGACACCATCCGACTCGCCACGTACTCGTCAACAGGACGCCCGTCACCCCAACACTCGTACACGTTGCCAAATGACTCAGCTCGCTCGCTGTCGCTGGCGATGTGGCAGTCAAGTCGCGAATCCAAATCCTGGCTGGGCATGCTGTCGATTGTGCTAACGGGATCGGGCAGTATGTTCGACGTAACCCCATACTGACCATCTCTCCCATCCGCTTCAAGCCGTTCAAGCCACCACAGGAACCCGCACCATGCCCCAACCCGCACCGATCAACAACTCGGACGCAGTCAAACTCGTGACCACCCTGATGCAGATCCCCGGCAAGAGCGGTTTCGAGCGTGACGTGGCCGAAACGATCACTGGACTGTTGCGAGACGCCGGAGTGCCGGCCCGCTCGATCCTCCACGACGCCGCCAACAGCCGCAGTCCTCGTGGCGGTCAGGTCGGCAACCTGATCGTCAAGCTGCCCGGCACACTTCGAGCCCCCCGCCGATTGCTGATGGCTCACATCGACACCGTCCCACTGTGCGTCGGCTGCCGCCCGGTCCGACGTGGCCCGCTGATCGAATCTCGCGACGCCGATACCGCCTTGGGCGGCGACGACCGAGCCGGTGCCAGCGTCGTACTCAACTCGGTCCTCCACATCCTCCGCCACAACCTGCCTCACCCGCCACTCACACTGTTCTTCCCCGTCCAGGAAGAAGTCGGCCTCTACGGAGCTCGATTCGTCAGCCTCTCGCGACTCGGAAAACCTCGCATGGGTTTCAACTGGGACGGTGGCGCCCCGGGGCTGGCCGTCGTCGGAGCCACCGGTGACTACAACATCGAAGTGACCGTCGACGGAGTGGCCAGTCATGCCGGAGGACACCCCGAAGACGGCATCAGCGCCATCGCCGTGGCCAGCCTGGCAATCGCCGATCTGACCGAGAACGGCTGGCACGGACTGATCGAAAAAGGCCGCAACCGTGGCACCAGCAACGTCGGCATCATCCAGGGCGGCGACGCCACCAATGTCGTCACCCCAAAACTGACACTCATCGCCGAAGCACGAAGCCATGACCCGAAGTTCCGCAAGCGAATCGTGGCCGAGTTCCAGAAGGCGTTCCAACGCGCCGCCAAAAGTCTCCGTAACACCGCCAAAGACTCTGCCACGATCCACTTCGATGCACAACTGAAATACGAAGCGTTCGTGCTCTCGGAAAACGAACCGTGTGTGCAAACGGCACTCGCCGCTGTCCGTGCCGTCGGATTGGAATCGGGCACGAGAATCTCGAACGGAGGCCTCGATGCCAACTGGATGGTCGCTCATGGGATCCCCACAGTGACACTGGGATGCGGCCAACAGGACATTCACACCGTCAACGAAGCACTGCATGTCGAAAGTTACCTCCAGGCCTGCCGCATCGGACTGCAACTGGCCACCGGAAGCGATTGACCACCACCCACCACCACCACCCGCACGGCACGATCACGGTTGCTATTCTCGACCCACATGGCCACAGCTAGAATGGCGTCGGGTTTTCGCCCCATCCACCAGTCTCCCACACACAACACCCCCGTGCCCGCTCAAACCTCGACCGCCGAAGAGACCTTGGCCCGTTTCGCCCCTCTGGTCGAAACGGCACTCGAACAGGCATTGCCCTCCAGCCACGACACTCCCGCAGCACTCCGCGAAGCGATGGAGTACAGCCTGATGAGTGGAGGCAAACGGCTGAGACCCATCCTGGTGCTGTTGGCCACCGAGGCCTGCGGTGCCGACCCCAGTGACGCTCTGCCGGCCGCCTGTGCCGTCGAGATGATCCACACCTACTCGCTGATCCATGACGACCTGCCAGCCATGGACGACGATCAGCTTCGACGAGGACAACCCACCAGCCACGTCGTCCATGGCGACGCGATGGCGATCCTGGCCGGCGACGCACTGCAGGCTCGAGCCTTCGAAATACTCGCCACCAGACTGCCCGACCCCGCCGTCGCCGCACAGTGCTGCCGCACCCTGGCTGCCGCTGCCGGTAGCAATGGCATGGTCGGCGGACAGGTGGCCGACCTGGCCGTCACCGACACACTGCCCGACAACGATCCCAACCCGCTCGATACACTCGCCAACATCCACCGCCGAAAAACCGCTCGACTGCTCGCCACCAGCCTCGAACTCGGAGCCATCGTCGCTGACGCCGATCCAGAACTTCGAAACGGACTGGTCGAATTCGGGGAACACATCGGACTGGCCTTTCAAGTGACCGACGACCTGCTCGATGTCCTCGGCGACACGAACCGGTTGGGAAAAACTGCCGGACGTGACGCCCTGCTGGGGAAATGGACCTACCCGGCACTGCTCGGGATCGAACCGAGCCGCGAGATGGCCGCAAAATGCATCGAAGCGGCCCGGGCGGCCATCGCCCCGCTGGGTGACGATGGAGACTCGCTCAAGATCCTGGCCGAATTTGTCATCGAGCGAGACCATTAATGGACAAGCTCGTGGATCCACTCCAACTGCTGCCTCAATTGGACTCGCCGTCTCAACTGAGCCAGTACACCGACGAGCAACTGTTGCAGTTGGCCGTGGAGATCCGCGAAGTGCTCTGCAGCGTCGTCTCGGATCGCACCGCACACTTTGCGAGCAATCTTGGAGTCGTCGAGCTGGCGATCGCACTGCACCTGGTCTTCGACTTCGAACACGACCGACTGATCTGGGACACCGGCCACCAGATCTACCCCCACAAGCTGCTCACCGGTCGCTACGCCGAGTTTCACACCATGAGACAACGTGGCGGGTTGATGGGGTATCCGAACCCGAACGAAAGTGAATTCGACCTGTTCATGACCGGCCACGCCGGAGCCAGCGTCTCGAGCGTCCTGGGCCTCAAGGCCGGTGACGACCTGCTCGGACAGGACGACCGCAAGGCGGTCGCGGTGATCGGTGACGGTGCACTCCCGTCGGGGATCGTCTTCGAAGCTTTCAACAACGCCGCCGGACTCGGCAAGGATGTGCTCGTTATCCTCAACGACAACGAAATGGGCATCTGCCCTCGCGTCGGCGGGCTGGCGGCCACACTCGATAAGGCTCGCACCGCTCCGTTCTACGACGGTCTGAAACGAGATGTCCAGGCGTTCCTCAACAAGGTGCCACTCGTCGGTCAACCCGTCGAAAACGTCCTCGGTGGACTCAAGGACGCCTTCAAGGCCTTCCTCCACGGTGGCATGCTCTTCGAAGAACTCGGATTTCGCTACATCGGACCCGTCGATGGACACGACATCTTTGCACTCAGACGCTACCTCGACATGGTCAAGAACGTCCGAGGACCAGTGCTGCTGCACGTCCTCACCGAAAAAGGACACGGCTTCCAACCCGCAACACAGGACCCTGTCAAGTTCCACACTCCCGCTCCCTTCCAACGCTCCGACGACAACGAAGTGGTCCGCGTCGCCCAGACGTCGAGCCCCGCCTACACCGATGTCGTCAGCCAGGCCATCTACGACGCCATGACAGCCGACCCCAAGGTCGTCGTGCTCACCGCAGCCATGTGCGCCGGAAATAAACTCGACCGGATCCGCGACGACTTCCCCGACCGATTCTTCGACACCGGCATCTGTGAATCTCACGCCGTAGCCTTCGCCGCCGGGATGGCCAAGGCCGGACTGAAACCGATCGTCGCCATCTACAGCACCTTCCTGCAACGCAGCTTCGACCAGATCTTCCAGGAAGTCACCCTGCAGGGACTGCCAGTCACCTTCTGCCTCGACCGTTCAGGACTCTGTGGCCCGGATGGCCCCACGCACCACGGCGTCTTCGATCACTCCTACCTCCGACCATTCCCCGGGTTGACCATCATGGCTCCCGGCGACTCACACGACATCCGACCCATGCTCGACTTCGCACTCGGACACGATGGACCGATCTCCATTCGCTATCCCAAGACCTCGATCGAATCCACCTCGCGAGTGCCCTCGGATGTCACTCTCGGACTCAGCGAACTCATCCGTCACGGCCAGGATGGCACGTTCCTGGCCTGTGGCAGCCTGCTGGGAACCTGCGTCGAGGCGGCCGAACGACTCGGTCGCGAACATGAGATCGACGTCGGAGTCGTCAATGCACGGTTCGTCAAACCGCTCGATCCCAACATGCTCGAACAACTCGCCGACAACCGCTTCGTGATCACTGTCGAAGAAAACGTGCTCGCCGGAGGATTCGGGTCTGCTGTGCTCGAAGCCGCTGTCGACGAAGGACTCGACACACGCCGCATCCAACGCTGCGGACTGCCCGACAAGTTTGTCGAACTCGGAGACCGCGACGAACTGCTCGGACTCCACGGCCTCGATGTCGATGGACTGATCCAGGTCGCTCGATCTCTAACCGCAACACAGACGACACTCGTCGACGACTGATTCGCTGCCGGATAATCTGACGATCCAAGGAGGGATCGATGATGAGACCGTTGGGACAACCCATAACAAAAAGATCCAAGCGGACGGATTTCCGCGTCGCCAGCCTCATCATCTGCCTGCTGATGAGACTCCCGGGCACCTTTGCACATGCCCAGGACACTCCCGCACCCGCGGCCACTGACAAGCCGACCAAACCCACAGTGCGGCTGGTCGAGGATCCTCGGGCCGAACGGCTGCTGGACGTGACCGCCACACTCGACGTTCGGGGCCGCGTGTTGGCTCCGGTCGGAGTCGATCGGGTCGTGCCGCTGCCTCTGGCGGCCACCGGACAATTGGCCTGGCAAATGCGTCGGCTGAAACCGACCGGAGACTTTCAACGGTCGCTGCGAGCGGTTCGACGCTTCGAGACGGCCGTGTCGAGTGTCCGAGTCGACCGGCGGACAACCGAGTCGTCCCTCAGATTGTCTCGACGCACGATTGTCAGCGAAGGAACCCCGTCCGGCCTCAGACACTACTCGCTCGACGGACCACTCGGCGGTGACGAAATCGAACTGCTGGACCTGCCGGCCGATCCACTGGCACTGCTCGGACTGCTGCCGCAGGGCCTGGTGCCGCACGACCACACCTGGACGCCCGGCAAATGGACACTGACACTAGTCACCGGACTCGATGCCGTTAACACGGGAACACTCAAGGGACAACTCGTCAAGGTGACCGACACCACCGCCGAAGCCGTCGTCGAAGGGACCGCCGAAGGAGCCGTCGGTGGAGCACGCTCCAAAGTCACGTTCCACGCCACCCTGCTGTTCGATCACAAACTCGGATTCCTCAGACACGCCCAAGTCACCATCGAAGAACACCGACAGGCCGGACCGGTCAGCCCGGGACTCGAAGTCGTGGCTCAGGTCCGAATCGACCGCAAACCGGTCACCGGACCCTCACGACTGAAACTTGACATCGTGACCATCTGCCCAAAACAACCCGGTGACAACCAACTGCAACTGTCGCTGCAAACACCTGGACACGGTCGACTGCTCCACGATCGCAACTGGCACATCTTTCACCAAACACCGGAAGTCGCCATCCTCAGACGACTCGTCAACGGACAACTCGTCGCACAGTGCAACCTCTCCAAGGCCCCCAACGTCCAAGCCGGAGCGATCACCTCGCGAGAAGAATTCCTCCGCGATGTGAAATCGGCACTCGGCACACGATTGCGCGAACTCGTTTCGGTCGAATCACTCCAGGCAGACGCCTCGCGAACCACACAACGAAGCTGGAAAATCACAGCCACCGGCATCGACCACGGACTGCCCATGCACTGGTTCTACTACCTCTGCAACCACCCCTCCGGACGACAACTCTCACTCGTCTTCGCCGTCGAAAGCCAACGGATCAAGGACTGGCACGACACCGATCGTAAAATCGTCTCGCGACTCAATATCGTACCAACTCCCACTCGGGCTGCACGTCGCTGAAACCTCCGACTGGCCAGGAATCAGCAGGTCCCGGCGTCATGTACCATGATCCCGGGACCGGTTAGAACAACTGGACGTGGTGGATCGACAATTCGTTCACCTTGTCGGGTTTGCCGGGATGAGATACCATCGCGCCAGGTCAACGGGAGCGTGGAAATCGAATGCCGCTGGTTCGGTTCGCTCCAGACCGCGACCGTTCATAATGCGACTTCCTCAATCACACCGAAACGACTGGAAACTCGGATGTTCAAGTCAAGCCGGCGAGTGGCCGTAGTCTGTTTCCTGGGCCTGTTGCTTCTGGCAGGCGGTACGATCTGTGCCCAGCAGTTCGACCAGACGCCCGACGACCAGAAAGCCGCCCAGATGGTCTGCCAACTGGTTCACCGGTTCCACATCAGCCAGAAGAAGATCGACGACGACATCTCCCGGAAGACTTTCAAGAGATACCTCGAATCGGTCGACCCGCTGAAACTGTATTTCGTCCAGAAGGACATCAAGGACTTCAGCAGACTCGAGACACAACTCGACGACCAATTGCTGCGAGGTGACGTCAAGTTCGCCTTCGTTGTGCACCAGGCGTATCTCGAACGAGTCCGACGGCAGGTCAAGTTGGCTCAGGCTTACACCCAGGCCGAGCACGACTTCACCACCGACGAAACCCGAATCGCCAACCCCGACCTGCTCGAGTGGTGCAACTCGACCAAAGAACTCAACGAGCGATGGCGGAAACGGATCAAGGCCGAACTGCTCGCCAAGAAACTCGATGACACCCCGCTGCCCGAGGCCCGCACACAACTCGTCAAGCGGTACACCAACGTGTTGCGATTTGCCGAACAGACCGAACGACCCGAGGTGCTGCAACGGTACCTCTCGTCGATGACTCACAGCTTCGACCCACACTCCAGCTACATGTCGCCGCAGACTCGCGAAGACTTCGACATCAGCATGCGACTGAGGCTGCAGGGAATCGGAGCATCGCTCAGCAGCGAAGACGGGTTCACTGTCGTCCGCGAAATCGTCCCCGGCGGAGCCGCCGACAGCGATGGTCGACTGGCACCCGGAGACAAGATCATCGGAGTCGGCCAGAAGGATGGCGACATCGAGGACATTGTCGAGATGAAACTCAGTCGAGTCGTTCGACTGATCCGAGGCACGAAAGGGACCAAGGTCCGACTTCAGGTCAAGGCCGCCAAGACGGGCGAAACCAACATCTACGAATTGACCCGGCAGGTTATCGAACTCAAACAGTCGGCCGTCACCTCGACCATCATCAACGCCGGACAACGCATCGACGGAGCCAACGGCCGCATCGGTGTCATCAAGATGCCCTCATTCTACCGCGACTTTGACGCGGAACGACGCGGAGTCGCCGACTTCCGGAGTTCTGCTCGAGATGTCCGAAAGGCGCTCGAACAGTTCAACTCCGACGGAAACGTCGACGCCGTGATCATCGATCTTCGGACCAACGGTGGAGGTGCGCTCAAGGACTCGGTCGAAGTCTCCGGACTGTTCATCGACAAGGGACCCGTCGTCCGAGTCAAAGAACTCGACGGCAGCATCACTCCACACAATGACCCGGATTCGGGGATCGCCTGGAGCGGGCCGCTGGTCGTGATGACCAGCCGCATGTCCGCGTCGGCGTCGGAAATCTTCGCCGGAGCCATCACCGACTACCGACGCGGATTGCTCGTCGGCGACCAGACCACTCACGGAAAAGGGACCGTCCAGAACGTGATGGCCGTTCGCACCGCCTCGCCTCTGAACTTCTTCGATCGCAAACCGCCCGGAGCTCTCAAACTGACCATCCAGCAGTTCTATCGAGTCAACGGCGCAAGCAGCCAGGAACGTGGGATCCCCTCCGATATCGTCATCCCCTCGATCATCGACCACATGGATATCGGCGAGAACGCACTCGAAAACCACCTGCCCTTCGACAAGATCCCCGCGGCCGACTATGACCCCGTTGCCCTGGTCAACCCCACCATCGTCGCAGCACTCGCCGCCTCAAGCAGCAAACGGATTGCCGCCAACACCGATTTCACCAAGGATCAGGAGGCCATCCTGAAGTTCCTCGAACGAAAAAAACGCAAAACCGTTTCGCTCAACGAAGCTACGATCCGGAAAGAAATCGCAGACAACAAACAGGACGATTCCGACAAGACCGACTCGGACGACAAGGATCTGCCAAAAACGCCTCCCGTTTTCCGCGATGACCACTACAGCAACGAAGTGCTGCAAATCACCCTCGACTACATCCGGCAACTCAAACAGGCCAATAGCAAGTAGCCCAACGGCATGCCCGCCATCGAAGTCCGTAACCTGGCGAAGACCTATCGAGTCTTCCGGAAACGCGAAGGACTGCTCGCCTCGGTCCGAGGGCTGTTTCACCGAGAATACGAGTCGATCCACGCCGTCGATGGGATCGACTTCCAGGTCGAACAGGGCGAAATGGTCGCCTTTCTCGGACCCAACGGTGCTGGAAAAACCACCACGCTCAAACTGCTTAGTGGACTGATCTTCCCCACCGACGGACAGGCCAACGTACTGGGACACGTTCCCTGGAAACGGGAAAATGCCTACCGACGACGGTTCTCACTCGTCATGGGACAGAAGAACCAACTCTGGTGGGACCTGCCCGCTCAGGAATCGTTTCGGTTGCACAAGGAAATCTATCGCATCGAAACCACGCAGTTCGACCGCCGAATCGATGAACTGACCGAATTGCTCGAGGTCAAGGACCTCGTCGGACAACCCGTTCGTGAACTCTCGCTCGGCGAACGGATGAAGATGGAGCTGATTGCCGCTTTGCTGCACAGCCCCGACCTGCTGCTGCTCGACGAACCCACCATCGGTCTCGACGTCGTCTCGCAACGCAAAGTCCAACAGTTCCTCAAGTACTACCAGCAGGAACAACAAATCACCGTGCTGCTGACCAGCCACTACATGAAAGATGTCGAAGTTCTCTGCCAACGAGCCATCATCATCAACCAGGGAAAAATTAAACACGATGGACCACTCGCAGAAATTGTCGACCGGTTCAGCCAACACAAGGTGATCGAAATCCAGTTCGCTGGGTCCGAACTCCCCGAAACTCTCGACCGATACGGCGACGTCTTCGAACGACAGCCGCCACGGGCCAAGATCCGAGTCCCCAGAACCGACGTCCCCAACACGCTCAATCAACTGCTCGACAACTTCACCGTCGAAGACATTAGCGTGGAAGATCGACCACTCGAAGAAGCCATGGCCGAACTGTTCATCAACGACGCCTCCAACGACTCCAACTGATCCCCCGTTGGCCACTGCCCACTCCGCAAACACTCAAGAATCCATGCTGGCCCGAGCCCGTACCAACTGGGTCATTCTCAAGACGTGTCTCGAAGAGAGATTTGTCTACCGGGCCGACTTTGCGTTTGCCACGCTGGTCAGATTCCTGCCGATCGTCACCCAGGTCTTCCTCTGGGGAGCGATCTATGCCGGAGCCACACAGGCTGCGGCCGGATCGAACGAATCGGGGAAACCCACCACGCTCAACAGCTACACCTACCACGAGATGATCGCCTACTACCTGCTGGCGATGCTGGCTCGAGCGTTCTCCAGCATGCCAGGCTTGGCCAGTGGGATCGCTCGAGACGTTCGAGATGGCACGGTCAAGAAGTACCTCACCCAGCCCATCGACATGCTCGGGTACCTCTTCTGGCACCGGATCGCTCACAAGCTGGTCTACTACTTCATCGCCACCGGCCCCTTCGCCCTGATCTTTTATCTCTGCCGAGACTACTTCCCTCGATCTCCCGACCCGGCCACACTGCTGGCCCTGGTGGCCTCGCTGGTGATGGGATTCCTGATCGGGTTCCTGATCGAAGCCCTGATCGGACTGATCTCGTTCTGGTTCCTCGAAGTCTCCTCGCTGCTGTTCATCTACATGATGTTCAACTACTTCCTCTCGGGGCACATGATCCCGCTCGATTGGCTCGGTGAAGTCGGTCAATGGGTCGAGTTCCTCCCGTTCAAGTACCTGGCGTATGTACCGGCAGCGATCGTGCTTGGCAAACAGGGCTACGTGCTCGGCCACGGCCTCGAAAGCCAACTGCTGATCGAAGCCACCTGGATCGCCGGCCTGCTGGTACTCAACCGAGTGGCATTTTCGCGTGGAGTCCGCCGCTACGGTGCGTTCGGAGGATAGCAGGGGCTGGCTCACCCCAAGCCGTCCACGAACCCCAGCCTAGCCCCCCCACCCAACTCGCCCTAGAATCGCCGTTTCACCCGCGATAGCAACCGACCGGCCCACCGCGTGACCACTGCCTCGCTTCACCTCACCTCTCCCGTCTACAACCGGCTGTTCTGGCTGACCTACGCCGCCAACACCGTGCTGGTGCTGGCCAATGCGCTGACATTTCGCTTTGCCGAATTCGTCACGCATCTGGGCGGAACCGAACAATTGACCGGAACGGTGATTTCCGTCGGCATGCTCGCCGCCATCGCCGTCCGCTTCCGACTCGGACACGACATCGACGCCTGCGGCACCCGCCGTCTGTGGCTGACCAGCACGCTGCTGTTCGTCGCCGCCTGCGTTCTGCTGGTCCAGACCAACAGCATCTCCTGGGTCCTCTACGTCGCACGCATCGCCTTCTCGATCGGGATCGCCGGGATGTTCACCTGCTCGATGGTGAACATTCAGAACGAGGTGCCGGCCGAGCGGAGGACCGAGGCGATTGGGAGCCTGGGCACCAGCGGATTCCTGGGCATGATCCTCGGATCGCTCTTGGGCGACATCACCTTCGCATCCCTGCCCAACGGCAGTGTCCGGTTCACAGTAGTCTTCGCCGTCGCCCTGGCACTCGGCGTCGTCTACCTCGGCCTGGTGATGCTGATCACCCGCCAACACGTCCGGCCACGCTCGGGACAGTCCAACCCGCCCGTCTTGCAACTCATGAAACGCTATTGGCCCGGCTCGGTGCTGCTGGTCGCTCTGGTCATGGGAACCGGCCTGGTCACGACCACCGTGTTCCTGACACGGATGGCGACCGAACGAGGCATCGCACATATCGGGACGTTCTTCATCTCCTACAGCCTCGCCGCACTCACCTGCCGCATTGTCACGCGAAACTGGAGTCGCACGGTGGGGCGGCGGCGGATGATCACCGTCGGATTGTGCGGACACGCCGTCGGTCAACTGCTCTTGATCAGTGTCCAAAGCGAATGGCAACTGCTCGTCCCGGCCGTCTTCTGCGGACTCGGACACGGACTGCTGTTCCCCGCAGTCACCTCGCTCGGATCCGGACGGTTCCCTTCGCAATTCCGTGGTACCGGCACCACCATCGCACTGGGCATGTGCGAACTGGGAGTCGCTCTCGCGTCACCACTCTTCGGATGGATCATCGACGCCTGGGGCTTCAACGCCATGTACGCCGTCTCGGTCACACTCACCGTCACTCTCGGCACCGTCTACCTCGTCCGCTCGCAACATCACGCCGACGACGAACAGGTCGCCATCCCAACCGCCGGTGCCAGACTGGAATCCGAATCGCGGCAGACTGCGATGCCAACCACGGCGGCAGACCAGGCCGACGCTTCCACACAAACCCAACCCGCGCCCACAACCCGAAAAAGCCTCGACGTCTCCGCCTGACGGCTACTCGGACTCGCCCTTCTGAAGTTCCGATACCAATTCGGCCAACACCGCCGCATCCCGCGACGCCAGCACATGCCGGATCCGACTGGCCTTCACCTCCAATCGCTCCAACAACGACTCGGCCCGCTCCCAGAGTTTGTCCTTGGCCGACTTCGACTCGGCCAGGTACAAACTGGTGACCAATTCACTCAGCTTCCCCTCGTCAATCTGCTCGCGATTCTCATAATAACGACGAATCACGCCCTGCTGAAACTTGCTGTGCTCTCGCTTTGCCATCACTTCCCACCTGCTACACCAAACACTTCAACATCCGCTCTCCCACCCGACCCCACCAATTTCGATTCGGGTCAGAGCTTGAATAGTGAACAGTAACCCACACACTGGCAAGATACACGGACTGGGTGATTCACTATTCGCTATTCACTATTCAAGCTCTGGCCATGTTTTGTGAGAGAGACGACTGATGCTGACTCGGCGTGATTTTGTGCAGGGATCGATTGTTGGTGTGACCACAGGCCTGCTCGGTTCGCCCGTTCAGGGGGGCGGCATTGCCAAGCAATACAGCACGCTGCGCCGGCCTGGCCTGCTTGGCGACGTGGTGATCGAGACCGAGGTCAAGGATACCGAGATCTTTACCGAGGGTCCGGCGGTCGATGCCCGGGGGATCGTCTATTTCACCAATGTGCCGGCAGAAAAGATCCTCAGATGGGATCCCCTCAGGAAACGACTCTCGGTGTTCCGCACGCCAAGTCGTAAGACCAACGGGTTGCTGTTTGATCCTCAAGGCAGACTGCTGGCCTGCGAAGGTGCAGCCGGGCGAGTCACTCGGACCGACATGACAACCGGCAAGATCACCGTCTTGGCCGACTCGTTCAACGCATTCCCCCTGGCCGCTCCCAATGACCTCGCACTCCTGAAGTCCGGTACGCTGTTTTTCACCTCACGGCCTGGCAACCCCGACCCGAACCTCGGCAACCCGAATGCCGTCTACCGACTCGACCTCGCCAGCAAACAGCCGGGCGGACGGATTCTCGATCGAGTGCTCCAGTGGAAGACCATCCACATGCCCAACGGCATCGTCTCCTCGCCCGACGACAAGGTGCTTTACCTGATCGAAGCCCACCCCGAAGCCGGACACAACCGCCGGATCTACGCCTACCAGCTCGACAAGGACGACTGCTGGAACACTCCCCGCACGCTGATCAACTTCTCGCCCGGTCGAAGCGGTGACGGCATGTCGATCGACGCCGAGGGTAACCTCTACGTCGCCGCCGGCCTCCACAAGACTCGAAAGACCAGCGAAACGCTCGACACCCGACCCGGAATCCACGTCATCTCGCCGGCCGGCCGACTGCTCGACTTCGTCAAAACACCCGTCGACACGATCACCAACTGCACCTTCGGTGGCAAAGACCTCAGAACTCTCTACGTCACCTGCGGAGCATACCTGCTGAGCATCCGCACCAGAATCCCCGGCAAGGCGGCCTACCGGCCCAAAGCTTGACCGCAACCTGTCGCTAGACCTCGCGGCGATAAAACGGCAGCTTCACCACCTCGGCAGCCACACGTTTCCCGCGAATATCGACCTCCAGCAACGTCCCCACTTCCGCCACGGCCGGCTCGACATAGGCCATCGCGATCACTCGTTCAAGTGTCGGCGAAAATGTCCCGCTGGTCACTTCACCCACGGCCGTCTCGCCACTGAAGACCTCCGCACCCTCGCGGCCAATCCGCCGACCCTCCAGATCCAGGCCCACTCGCCGTTTCCGGTCGACTCGTTCCCGGGCCGCCATCACCGCCTCGCGACCGATGAACTCGCACGCGTCCGGCTTCACCGCAAATCCCAATCCGGCGGTGTATGGGTCGGTCTGTTCATCCAGTTCGTGACCGTACAAGGGCATCCCCGCCTCGAGCCTCAAGGTGTCGCGACACCCCAATCCGCAGGCCATCACCTCGCCACCCTCCATCAGACACTCCCAGAGCACCGGGCCCGCCTCGGCAGGCACAATCAACTCGAATCCGTCTTCCCCGGTGTAACCCGTGCGGCTGATGCGGCCCGCGTGGCCCAGCACACTCGCCGTCTCACAACCGTAATACACCATCGCCGTCAGATCGCAATCGGTGACGGCGGCGGTCATCTCGAGTGCACCGGGGCCCTGGACTGCCACCATCGCCCACTCCAACGTCCGATCCCACATCTCCACATCGTGCTCATCCAGATGACGCGTGATCCACTCGACAATCTTCTCCCGATTCGACGCGTTGACCACCAGCAGGTAATCGTCCTGGAACCGGTACACCAGCACGTCGTCCAGGATCCCACCGTCGTCGCGACACACCAACGCATACCGGACGGACCCGCATTCGATCGACGCAACATCGTTGGTCAGCAGGCGGTCGAGAAACCCGCAGGCGCCCGGGCCGCAAAACTGCAATCGGCCCATGTGCGAAATATCGAAAAGCCCGATGCCGGTTCGCACCGCGGTATGCTCAAGGGTGATCGACGTGTATTGCACCGGCATGTCCCAGCCGGCAAAGTCGACCAGCCGACCCCCATGGTCACCGTGCCAGGCATGAAACGGTGTCTTCAACAACGAATCAGTCATCTTGACCCTCGATTTACTCGGCTGCCGACACTCGGCCAACAACTCTTCCATCCGAACCGGTCATCCCCTCCAGCCCCGACGCACGTTGGCCACCGTCGGCACCCCTGTCAAGCGTCACCGGCGACCACGCCGTCCGCGGCCACTTCCGCCTCCCCGTTTGCCGCCCTTGCGAGATTTTCGCGACCGCGACCCATCGGCGGACCGTGACGATCCGGTTCCCGACCGACTGCGGCCACTGTCTTCGACTTGCCGTATCCTGCCACTCTCGCCATCCATCTCGAACCGGATGCTGCGCTCATCCAAGTCGACCGAAACGATCTTCACCCGCACCGGATCGCCCAGCCTGAAACTGCGACCGCTGCGGCGTGCGGTCAGAATCAACTCGCCACGGTCAAAATCGAAATGGTCGTTCTTGTCCAGTTCGCTGACATGGACCAGGGCTTCGACCGGAATCCCCGTGCCACGACAGATGACCCCGAACTTCTCGACTCCCACCACCACGGCATCGATCGTCTCGCCCGTCCGGTCTCGCAGGTGATGCAGCAGCTTCAACCGAACCAATGACCTCTCGGCAGCCTCGGCACGTCGCTCAGTCCGCGAACACGATCGGCCCAATCGACTGGCAGTGACGTCGGTTAACCCCTTCGGCCGACCACCCGTGGCGATCGCCGCAACAATGCGGTGGATCACCAGGTCGGGATACCGGCGGATCGGGCTGGTGAAATGACAGTAGTCCTCGGCCGCCAACGCAAAGTGACCATCCTCACGACCTGTGTACTCGGCTCGCTTGAAACTCCGCAACAACGCATAGTTCACCGCATGACTCAGAGGTCCGTCGGACACCGTGTCGATCAACTTCTGCAACGCGGGACGAGAACCGGGCCGATCCAGTTGAAAGCCCAGACTCGAAACGAATGTGGCAAATTGTGCGAGCTTCGTGGGATTCGGCGAAGGATGCACCCGCCGCAGATAGATCAGGCCTCGCCGAGTCAACTCACGAGCAACAGACGTGTTGGCCGCCAGCATGCACTCCTCGATCAACTGATGACTCTCGTCATGAACCGTCTCACGCACGGCCTCGACACGCCCCTCCCGATCCAACTCGATCCGCACCTCAGGCAACTGCAACTCCAACGCTCCCCCTGCAAATCGTCGCCGCCTGAGAATTCGGCTCAGCCGATGCAACTCGACCAGCAACTCGCCGACCGGTAATGCCACCTTGCCGGCAAGCCCGTCACGATCCGACAGCAACTCGGTCACTTCCTCGTAACTAAAACGCCGGGTCACGCGGATCGCCGCCCGAGCAAACCTGACATCACGCACCACGCCGTCGTCGGTGTACTCGATCAAAGCCGAGAGCACGTAGCGCAGTCGGTCCTGCTGCAGGCTGGCCAAGCCGTTAGACAACAACTCGGGCAGCATCGGGATCACCGTCCCGGGCAGATAGACACTGGTCCCCCGCAGCTTCGCCTCGCGATCCAGAGCGCCTCGAGGTGGAATGAAATGCGACACGTCGGCGATGTGGACCCCCAATCGCCAGCCACCTCCCGGCAGCACTTCCAGGGACAACGCATCGTCGAAGTCACGGGCGTCCGAAGGATCGATCGTGATGACCGTCATCGAGGTGAAATCCTGGCGATCACCAAGCTCGGCATCGTCGAAACCGTCGGCCGCCGCCCGAGCCGCCTCGAGAACCTCCTCGGAAAACTCGCCCGGCAACCCGAACTCGTGGATCACAGTCTGCAGATCGACACCCGGCCGGTCACGCTGCCCCAACACCTCGACTACCACTCCCTCACCAACCTGATCCCACTCGGGAAACTGCAACATCTCGAGCACAACCTGATCGCCAGGACACGCTCCATGGACGCCGGGATCCCCCACCTCGATCCCGTTGGCGAACAGACGCCGGTCGACCAGCACCCGGCCGCATCCGTCCTGCTCGAAGTAACGCCCCACAAAACGAGTTGTCGAACGCTCCAATACCGCCACCACTTCGCCACACCGGCCGCCGCCGCCACGACGGCGACTGGTCATCCGCACACAGATCGTGTCACCGTTCAATGCACCACGCATGTCCGACGCAGTGATGAACAACTCGGCCGACGGACCAGGCTCGCCACGAAACGGCAACTCGAAGAAACCCGCTCCGCTGGCCGTTCGCTGAACCGGACCCTCGAACTCCTCCGAGCCACCTCTGCCACGTCGTCCCACGGTCAACTAGACCCCGTTCCTGCCCGAAGACTGGCCAAACGAACCGCTGTCCTGGCCCTTGTAGAACTTGCGACCCAGCCGAGGCACATAGGCCGTCCAGGCCGAGTTGCGATTCGGGTCGCTGTTGATCAAATCCATCGTCTCGTACAGCCGAGCGTCCAGATTGTCCAGGTGATGCAATGCAACCGCTTCGGGAATCATCGGCACTCGCGGGCTGCCAGTTTCGAGTGAACCGTGGTGACTGACGATCAGGTGCTTCAACCGCATCAGCAATTCGCCGTCAAACTCGCGCCCCGTCCGATCAGAAAACTCGCGAACCTTCGCCTCCAACTCCTCAAGCACCAACACAATATGACCCAGCAACTGACCCTCGTCGGTGTACGACAACGTTCCCTCGACAGAAATCTCACGCACCTTGCCCAAGTCGTGAAGGAACACACCCGCCAACAACAGGTCGCGGTCCAGGAACGGATACAAACTCAGAATGCCTTCGGCCGCCTCCATCAACGTGGTGACGTGTTCCAGCAGCCCACCGCGGAAGGCGTGGTGGATCTTGATCCCCGCCACGGCTCGAGACAACGCATTCACCAAGGACTCGTCTTCAAGAAAACAGATCATCAGTTCCCGAAGATCATCGTTGTACAGACCCCTGAGCAGTTCGTTGACGCGAACCAGATGACGCTCTGAGGCCTCGCTGCGGTCCTCCTCGAAATCCGACATCTTGACCGACGCTGCGTCGACCGAATTGATGCAAGTCAGAATCGCCTGCATCGCTCCCTGGTACAACTGCACCTTGCCCTCGACCCGGACAAAATCGCCCGTGTCGAACTCCGACACCAGCTCCTCCGTGACGTTCCACATCAACCCGTGAACCACACCGGTGCGGTCCTTCAGGTGGACCAGCAGGAACAGGTCGTCGTTGCGATTGGAGCGGAGCTGCTTTTCAGCAAGCAGAAAGATCTCGTCAACCGATTGGCCGTTGCGGAGATGTTCGACGAATTGACGAGGCATAAGCATCCAAGAAAACAGAAACTGGCCTAGGCCGTGCAGGCTCGAGCCGATTCTAGGCCGTGACCGACTTCGACGACAGGCTCAGAACAATCCCGGCCATTGGCGATCATCGACCGTGTCCCGCGTCGGGTCTCTTTGCTAGAATTCCCGCTTTCCTCGGAGCCAGTCGTCCGATCCCACGACCCTCCGACACGAAACCGACCCCGCGGGGTCTGGGAGACAGAGAGTGCGCTGGAGCCAAACGCTGATTCCGACGATGAAGGAGATCCCCTCGGACGCCAAGATCCCCAGCCACCAGCTGATGCTCCGCGCCGGACTCATCCGACAGGTGATGGCCGGAGCCTACACCTATCTGCCACTGGGCTGGCGGGCCGTGCGGAAGGTCGAAGCGATCGTCCGACAAGAAATGGAACGGGCCGGTGCCGTCGAATTGTTCATGCCCGCATTGTGCCCGGCAGAACTCTGGGAACAAACCGGTCGCATCGACGACTACGGAAATGCACTGGTCCAGTTTCCTCTGGTTCGAGGAGACCGCCAGATCCAGGTCGTGCTCGGACCGACTCACGAAGAAGTCGTTACCGACCTGATTGCTCGAGAAATCAAGAGCTACAAGCAACTGCCGATCACCGTCTTTCAGATCCAGACCAAGTTCCGCAACGAAGAACGGCCTCGCTTCGGAGTCATGCGGACCAGCGAGTTTCAGATGAAGGATGCCTACAGCTTTGGCACCGACCTCGAACAACTCGACCAGGCCTATCAACAGATGTACCACGCCTACCGCCGCATCTTTGCTCGATGCGGACTCGACTATCGACCGGTCGAAGCCGAGAGCGGTCCGATCGGCGGAGATGCCTCGCACGAATTCATGGTGCCGGCCGAAAACGGCGAAGATGCCATCGTCCACTGCAACTCGTGCGACTATGCCGCGAACACCGAACGAGCCGAAACCGGACGGCCGACTCCCGAAATCCACTCGGACACCGAAGCCGACCAACCCGAAGTCGTCGACACGCCCGGTGCCGGAAGCATCGCTCAGGTCTGCAGCATGCTCGACTGCGATCCCACCCGGATGATCAAGACACTCATCTACTCGGTCGATGACAAACCCGTCGCCGTGCTCATTCGCGGAGACCACGAAGCCAACGAAGCGAAAATTCGACGCGCGACCGGTGGAGAACATGTCGAACTGGCCAGCGCCGAGACGATCCAGCAGGTGACCGGAGCCCCGGTCGGTTTCGCAGGCCCCGTTGGCCTGGAATGCCCGCTGCTGGCCGACCACGATGTTGCCTTGATCGCCGATGCCATCACCGGTGCCAATGCCAAGGATACACATCTTCGAGGTGTCCAGGTCGGTCGAGACTTCTCGCTCGACACCACCCACGACCTCAGGACAGCCACCGCTGGCGACCCCTGCCCACGCTGCGATGGTGCACTCGAACTCGCTCGAGGCATCGAAGTCGGGCACGTCTTCAAACTCGGAACCAAGTACTCTACAGCTCTCTCGGCCGTGTTCCTCGACGAAAACGAAAAAAAACACCCGATGCTCATGGGATGCTACGGCATCGGGATCAACCGCATCGTCGCCGCCACTGCCGAAACTTCGCACGACCAGAATGGACTCATCTGGCCACTGGCCATCGCACCCTACCAGGTGCTCCTTATCCCGCTTAGCCTCGATGACTCTGAAGTGATCGACGCCGCCGAGTCGATCTATCAACAACTCGAAGCTCGAGGAATCGACTGCCTGATGGACGACCGAAAGGCCAGGCCAGGCTTCAAGTTCAAGGACGCCGACCTGATCGGGATCCCGCTGAGAATCATCGTCGGAGGCCGAAGCCTCGCCGATGGCGTCGTCGAAGTCAAATGGCGAACCGAAGACCAGGCCAGACACATTCCGCTCGATCAAGCCGTCGACACGGTCGGTGACGAGATCGCCGCCAGAATTGCCGTCGAAGCCGAAACGGTTCCCGAATGACCGCCCCAACCAAGTCTTGAAATATCCGCGACCCACGACATAACATCACACGTCCCAGTTCCTGCCTCCGCCGCCTGACTGCAGGGTTCATGATGCTCCACAATCGTCTTGGCCGACTCGTCTCACTCGGACTCCTGCTGTGTGGTCCGGGGGCCACCTGCCTGCCCGCTGCGGACACCCGACCCAACATCATCCTGCTCTTCACCGACGATCATGCCTCGCACGCACTCTCGTGCTACGGCTCGAAAATCAATCGCACGCCGCAACTGGATCGGTTGGCGTCCGAGGGCATGCTGTTCCGCAATTGCTTCTGCACCAACTCAATCTGTGCCCCCAGCCGAGCGGTGATCCTGACCGGAAAACACAGCCATCTCAACGGAGTCATCGACAATCGCGTTCGCTTCGATGGCTCTCAGCAGACGTTCCCCAAACTGCTGCAGAAGGCGGGCTACCAGACTGCAATGATCGGCAAATGGCATCTCAAGAGTCTGCCCACCGGATTCGATCGCTACGAAGTGCTCATCGGCCAAGGCCCGTACTACAACCCGCCGATGATTCGAGACGGCAAACGGGTCAAACACACCGGCTACACCACCGACATCATCACCCGCATCGCACTCGACTTCCTCAAGTCACACGACACCGACAAGCCCTTCATGCTGATGTGCCAGCACAAGGCGCCACACCGCAACTGGCAACCCGGCCCCAAACACCTGGCACTCTACGACGACGTCACCATCCCCGAACCCGACAACCTCTTCGACAACTTCCTTGGCCGCGGCACCGCCGCACGCACCCAGGACATGACCATCGCCCGGACCATGACTCCCTATGACCTGAAACTCGTCCCACCCCGCAACTTCACACCATCTCAACTGAAGACCTGGAACGCTGCATACGGACCCAAAAACGAAGCCTTCCACAAAGCCAAACTCACCGGCAAGGCACTCGTTCGCTGGAAATACCAACGCTACATCAAGGACTACCTCCGCTGCATCGCCAGCGTCGACGAAAACATCGGACGCGTCCTCGACTACCTCGATGACTCAGGCCTCGCCAAGAACACCATCGTCATCTACTCGTCCGATCAAGGCTTCTACCTCGGAGACCACGGATGGTTCGACAAGAGATTCATGTACGAGGAAAGCTATCGCATGCCGCTGTTGGCTCGCTGGCCCGGCCACATCAAACCCGGCAGCGTCAACTTCGACCTCGTCAGTAACCTCGACTTCGCACAAACCATGCTCGACCTCGCCCAAGCCGATAGCCCGACCGGCATGCAGGGACGCAGCCTGAAAGACATCTTCAATGGCCGCACGCCCGCCGACTGGAGAACCTCTCTGTTCTACCAGTACTACGAGTTCCCCGGTGCACACAGCGTCAGACGACACGTGGGAGTCCGAGATGCCCGCTACAAGCTGATTCACTTCTACAACCTCGACGAATGGGAACTCTACGACCTGGAACAAGACCCCCGCGAAATGCAATCGGTCTACGGGTCGCCGGAATACACCGAAATCACCG
>CAVOEV010000052.1:0-21816 GCA_963694825.1 Planctomycetota bacterium | reverse complement strand
CGTCACAGCCGCCACATCGGGTCTCAGCCGGTTTCCCTGGCACTCCGAACAGTCGACTTCACCGACCAGGTCAAGCAGTCGGTTGCGGTAGGTCCGCGAGACCCGCGACGCTTCGTCGATGGCCGGGTACAGCCCCTTGTACTGCATCGATACGGTTCCGCCTTCGGGCAACCGGACGTCGAACCAGTTGTCCCCGCTGCCATAGAGCACCAATCGTCGTTGTGCGGTTGGCAGGTTGGCGAAGGGGATATTGGTGTCCAGTCCGAACTCATGCCGCAGTCCGTCCAGCACAGCGGCGAAGAGTGGCACTTGGTCGGGGTCGGGCCAGGCGGAGACGGCGCCTTCGGCCAGGGTTTTCTGTTCGTCGGCGATCAGTGCGGCCAGGTTGGTGCCCTGCTCGATCCCCAGTCCCTCGCACGCGGTGCACCAGCCGAGCGAGCTGTTGAAGGAGAAGTGGTTGGGAGTCAGTTCCTGAAAACTGCGTCCGCAGGTCTCGCAGGCGGCGTGCAGGCTGAACGGTTCGACGACCCAGTCGGTTTCGTCTCGAGTCGTGTCCTCACTCGCGATCCGCATTTCTCCTCGACCCAAAGCCAGTGCCATTTCGACGCTGTCGGCCACTCGGGTCCGCGAGGTCTTGCCGGGGGTAATGCGATCGACGACCACTTCGACGGTGTGTCGTCTGCGTCGGTCGATTTCCGGCACATCATCAATCCGGCAGGTGGTCCCATCGATGCGGACTCGACGGAAGCCATCGTCCTTGAGAGTCCGCCAGAGGTTGTCGTAGTCCTGTCCGACTCGGATCTCCTGCGGCGCCAGGATCAGCACCCGGACACCCTGGGCCAGATCGGCGACTCGGGCGATGACCAGGTCGGTTGTTTGTCGGCTGATGGGAACGTCGCAGTTCGGGCAGATGCGTGTACCGAGTCGAGTGAACAGGACGCGGAGGTAGTCGTGGATTTCGGTCACCGTGCCGACGGTGGAACGGGGAGTGGTTCCGGTGTTCTTTTGTTCGATGGCGATGGCTGGTGAGAGGCCGAGCACCTGTTCGACCTTGGGTTTGGGCATTTGTCCGAGGAATTGTCTTGCGTAGGCCGAGAGACTCTCGACGTAGCGGCGTTGTCCTTCGGCATAGAGTGTGTCCATGGCGAGCGACGATTTCCCGCTGCCGCTGGGTCCGCAGAAGACGGTGAGTTGGTTACGAGGCACCTTGAGATTGACGTGTCGGAGATTGTGCTGGCTGGCACCTTTTACGGTGATTTGCGTCGAGGCGTCGCGGCGTTTTCGGGGTTTCGTCTTCGTTCGAGTCTTGGGTGTCTTGGAGTTGGGTTTGGCCGGTTGCAGGAGTGGAGCGAGAGCCTGTCCGGTGTACGAGGTGTTGCAGGCGGCGACCGTTTCGGGTGTTCCGGCCACCACCACTCGCCCACCACCGGCTCCACCTTCGGGTCCGAGGTCGATGACCCAATCGGCGGTCTTGACGACGTCGAGGTTGTGTTCGACCACGAGCACGGTGTTGCCTTGATCGACGAATCCGTGGAGTACTTCGAGCAGCTTGCTGATGTCGGCGAAGTGCAATCCGGTGGTCGGTTCGTCGAGCAGGTAGATAGTCTTGCCGGTCGACCGCTTGCCCAGTTCGCGAGCCAGCTTGATGCGTTGGGCTTCGCCGCCGGAGAGTGTCGGGGAGGGTTGTCCGAGTTTGAGGTATTCGAGTCCGACGCTGCAGAGTGTGTTGAGCAGGCGTGAGACCTTGGGGTGGTTGCGGAAGTGTTGGAGAGCTTCCTGCACATCCATGTCGAGCACTTCGGCGATGTTCTTTCTGCGGAACTTCACTTCCAGTGTTTCGTGGTGGAATCGGCGTCCTTCGCAGACCGGGCAGGTGACCCAGATGTCGGCGAGGAAGTCCATTTCCAGTCGATTGGATCCGTACCCTTCGCACGCCTCGCAACGACCTCCATCGACGTTGAAGCTGAATCGCCCAGGCTTGTACCCACGAGCCCGAGCCTCGGGTAACTTGCTGTACAGTTCGCGAACGGCATCGAGCAGTTTGACGTAGGTGGCGGGGTTCGAGCGAGGAGTCCGGCCGATGGGGGCCTGGTCGATGTTGATGGCTCGGTCGAGGTGTTCGAGTCCGCTGACGTCTCGGTGTCGGCCGGGTTCTCCTTTCCCGGAATTGAGTTCCCGGTTGAGCACCTGCCAGAGAATGTCGTCGGCCAACGAACTTTTTCCCGAACCGCTGACTCCGGTGATGCAGACGAAGTTGCCGAGCGGAATCGGAACGCTGATGCCTTTCAGGTTGTTGTGTCGAGCGGAGTGGACTGTCAGGCGGTTTTTGCCGGGTGCTCGTCTCTGTTCGGGGACGGAGATGGAGTCTTTCCCGCAGAGGAAACGTCCGGTGACGCTTCGCGGGTTGTTTTCGATTTGTTCGACTGTCCCCTGGGCCACCACCCGACCGCCTCGAACACCCGGTCCGGGACCGAAGTCAACGATGTGATCGGCAGCCCTCATGGTTTCTTCGTCGTGTTCGACGACGATCACGGTGTTACCTTGGTCTCTGAGATCGCAGAGGCTCTCGAGCAGCAGTTGGTTGTCGCGTGGGTGGAGTCCGATCGAGGGTTCATCGAGGACGTAGACGACACCGACCAGTCCGCTGCCAATCTGTCCGGCCAGGCGGATGCGTTGCGTTTCGCCACCGGAAAGAGTGGGTGCGGATCGGTCGAGTGCGAGGTAGTCGAGTCCACATTTGAGCAGGAAGCCGAGTCGTGCTCGGATTTCCTTGAGCACTTCGGCGGCAATCAGTTGGCGTGTCGGATCGAGTTCGATGTCTTGGAAGAAATCTACGGCTTCGCCGATCGACAGGGCACAGACATCGGGCAGGCTGCGTCGACGTTTTGCGGCAGTTCGTCCGAAGCGGGTGTTGGCCGAAGTGATCGTGACGGCCTGGGCCTGAGTGTTCAGCCGCGTGCCGTGGCAGGTCGAGCAGTCGGCGAAGTGCATTGCCTTTTCGAGCATCCGTCTGAGCATCGGGTTGTTCGTCTTGTGGTACCCGTCGAGCAGTTTGGGGATGACTCCGGCAAACGTCCCGCCGTGCTTCCAGACTCCGCCACGATAGCCCCAGGCAAAGGTGATGTGTCGATCGCCGGTCCCGTAGAGGATCAGGTTCTGAGCGTCTGCGGGCAGTTGGTTCCATGGTGTCTTGAGCAGGGAATCGGTTTCGAGTCCGACATCGGTTTCGATGGCGGCTGCGGCTCCTTGCAGGAGGTGTCGTCGCCATCGACCGATTTTCGCGACAGCGCCCAGCAACTTGATGGCTCCGCGCCACAGCGACTTGTCGGGCTCGGTCACCAGGTCGTCGGGCAGGAACTCGTGTCGCCGACCCAGCCCGTTGCAGTCGAGGCACATGCCCAGCGGGCTGTTGAAGCTGAAGAGTTGAGGCGAGGGGGGTTCGTAGCTGATACCGCAGGCCGAGCAGGCGTAGAGTGAGCTGTAGAGCGTATCGCTTGGCGAGTTGGCATCGGGGTGTTGTTGACCGGGGACCGTCGATTGGTCGTCGGCCAGTTCGACCAGCAGCGTGCCATGACCGACTTTCAGAGCCAACTCGACCGCTTCGGCCAATCGACTCCGATTCCCTCCAGTCCCACGTCCTGACGCCAGTCGATCGACGACGACTTCGATCGTGTGCCGCATTTGGCGATCGAGTCCGAGGTTGTCGGCGAGCGAGACGGTTTGGCCATCGACTCGGGCTCGGACAAAACCCTGCTTCAGCAGGTCGTCGAACAGGTCGCGGTACTCGCCCTTTTGCTGTTGGACCAGAGGTGCAAGTATGTGGAATCGGGTTCCTGTAGGCAGAGTCTGGATGGATGCGATGATCTGTTCGGTCGTCTGAGCCCGAATTTCGCGTCCGCAGCGACCACAGCCGGGTCGTCCGACTCGGGCGAAGAGAACGCGGAGGTAGTCCTGGATCTCGGTGATCGTGCCGACGGTGCTACGAGGATTCCGGCCGGCGGCTTTTTGTTGAATCGAGATCGATGGCGCCAGGCCGCTGACTCGGTCGACGTCCGGTTTGGGGAGTTGTCCGAGGAACTGTCGAGCGTAGCTCGAGAGACTTTCGACATAGCGTCTTTGGCCTTCGGCATAGAGCGTATCGAAGGCCAGTGAGCTTTTGCCCGACCCACTGACGCCGGTCATCACGATCAGTTGGTTGCGAGGCAGGGTGAGATTGACGTTACGGAGATTGTGTTCTCGAGCGCCACGGATCTCGATGTCCGCCGCTTCGATCGCCAACCCCCTGCCCGGCCGCGTCCGGCTCACGTCACTGGCCCGCCGCCTGGTCTGACGGGCTGTCCGGTTGGTCGTCTGCTTGATCCGAGTCTTGATCCGGGTTCAATTCAACGGAATCGGATTCGGAAAGTTCGAGGTTCGAGTCGAATTCGGATTCGTCGTCAGGATCCGAGTTTGGCTTCTGTCGACGTTTTTGTTTCCGCGGTCGATCTTCGTTGTCGGCAGTCGTGTCGTCATCAGCTGGCAGTTCGACGGTTGTGGACGCGATGTCATCGGCGTCGTCAGCTGGTTTGTTGTCCTCGCATTCGCCATCGATTGTGGGGGGGAGGTTGACGGGTCGGGCAGCTCGTTTTGCGCTGTCATCGAGTTGCATGAAGGCATCGTCGACGGGGCACCGTCGGCTGGTGACATGTCCGGCAGTTTTGAGCACGCGCTGGCAGCTGGGGCAGCGCCAGACGCGTCGGACGTCGAGGTCGAGTCGAATGCCGGGTCCCTTGATGGCGTGGTCCTCCCGAACCGTGCTCCTCTTCGCGCCTGCCACCGCGATGATTACCATGCACGCCCTCAGCGGCCGTGCGCCGATGATTCATTCTCGGGCGTCGCCCTTCTGCGGGCAAGCCTGCCGAGACTGACGCGGGACCGCCGATGAATCCGACAGGTCGCCTGGAACCTAAACCACTCCGTTCTGGAAACCCTCAGGATGCGTGTCGCCGGGGTTCGGTGATGGGCGTGTTTGTCAGCGGTTTGTTGATGGGCATCGCCGACACGATCCCGGGCGTTTCGGGCGGCACGGTCGCGATGGTGTTGGGGTTTTACGATCGGCTGGTGACGGCCATCAGTCGTTGCGACGCGACGTTGTTGCGGTTGGTTGTTGGAGGTCGTTGGCGTGAGGCATCGGAGCGATTGGATCTTCGGTTCCTGTTGACTCTGGGCCTGGGGATTGGCAGCGGGATTCTTGGCCTGGCAACGTTGATGCGCGGTTTACTCAGAGAGTATCCCCTGCCGGTCAACGCGGTGTTCTTTGGCCTGGTGGCCGGATCGTGTCTGTTGGTGGGCCGAGGCATCGGCGGTTGGACGAAGTTGCGAGTGGCGTTGTTGTTGGTCGCTTTTGTTGTGGCGTTCGAGTTGTTGGGGTTTCCGGAAGGATCGATCAAGCCGTCTGGTGGTCGATTGGAGTTGTTTGCCAGTGGCGCGATCGCCATTTGTGCGATGATCTTGCCGGGTGTGAGCGGGGCATTCCTGTTGAACGTGATGGGTCAGTACGAGGGCATCATCAACCTGCTGGCGGAGCTGGCGGCGGGTCGTGCGACTTTCGAGTCGCTGGTGACGTTGGCCGTATTTTCCTGCGGCTGCCTGGCGGGGTTGATCGGGTTCAGCAAGCTGTTGCGTCGTCTGTTGGGTAGCCATCGCGAGTCGACATTGTCCGTGTTGACCGGTGCGATATGCGGTTCGCTGCGTGTGTTGTGGCCATTGGGCGAGGCCGATTCGGGCGCCGGCAGCAGCAGCGGTCTGCTGGTGGTGTTGATGGTTGTCTCGTTTGCGGGCGTGGTGATGTTCGAGCGAGTGACGGGTCGGGGCGTGATGCGGGAATCATCAGAAGACCGAGAACAGCAGCAATCCGCTGGCTCGGACTAGCCATTTTCGGTCGTTGTCGGTGATCTTGCCGGCGTCGAGGATCTGTCGGCACTTGTTCTGAGTCGAGCTGATCAGCAGTTTCTGCAGGTCGGTCAGTCCTTCTTGTCGTTTCTCTTCCATCAGCAGCGACGTGATCCGATAGAGGGCTTTGGGTTCGTCGAGGCTGGGCACGATGGTGTCGGTCCACTTCGGATCGGCTCGTCCGTCGGCCACTTCGGCCAGGACGGCGAGGACGAGGTTCGAGATGGCGGCGAGCTTGGGGTAGTCGACCTTTTCGGGCGTGTCACGAGGCGTGTGGTAGTCGGGGTGTTCGCCGGTCGAAAAGAACAGGAAGGGGACCTTGCGGTCTCGGAACGGGCCGTAGTCGCTGCGGGTGCCGATCAGGTCGATTCCGAGACGAGCCACTTCGAGACCACCGGGCACACCCACTCGGTCGAGCACGGTGCGGAGTTGTGGTGCGTGTTCGCTGCCCAGGCAAAAGACGGTCGGCAAGGGCAGGTTGCCCAGGGACCGACCGACCATGTCGGCGGTGACGAAGAGTTTGACCTGTTCGAGAGGCCAAGGTGGGTTGGCGGCGAACCAGCGAGACCCCCACAGCAGGCGTTCTTCAAGATCGAAGCCGATAAAGGCGATGGTGCGTTCGGGGGGTGTCTTGCGGTTGGCCAGTTGGCGAGCGATTTCGAGCATCAAGGCGACACCGCTGGCGTTGTCGTCGGCTCCGGGATACAGCCTGTCCTTGCGGACGCCCAGGTGATCGTAGTGGGCACTGAGAATCACGATTTCGTTGGGGCGGCGACCCGGCAGTACGGCTCCGACATTGCGACCCACCGTGCGAGGCTGTTTCTTGGCGTCGGGTCGGCCGGGAAGGTCCTGGAAGTAGCTGTTGTCGAAGAGCGGTTGCAGCTTCAGGCGGCGGAATTGGTCGCGGAGATAGTTGGCCGATTCGCGAGCCGCATCGCCTGATCGGCCCTGGCGGGCTGGATCGGCCAGCCACAGGACATGTGGTTTCACGTCGTTGACGGTGATCGGTGTCTTCGGTGTCTGCAGTGTTGGTGGTTTGTCGGCTGTGACGGCCGAGGTCACCAGTAGCAGCGACAGCAGCAGGGTATTGAAAAGTGGTTGTCTGCGGGTGTGGCGAATCGAAGAGTCGGCTTGGTTCATTGGAGCCTCTGGACGGATTGTGGCTGCCGGTTTTCGGGTGATTTGCAGGTTGAGTTTCAGGGATTGTATCGAAGTTTCCTGTTGTATCGGTCGTTTGGCTGTCGATAGACCAAGGGAACGCCCGGTGTGGCGTGCGCTCCTGCATCACTTGGAGAGTGAGACAATGCGTCGAGGATCGATCTTGACCGCGCTACTGGTTACCACTGTCGTGGCATTGGCCACTTCGTTGAGTTCCACTCCGGCCCAGGCAGCCGGTCGTGGGCAGCCGACCGATTGGCAGCGGTTCTACTATTACCCGTATGTCTATTACCCGCACAACTTCCAGCGGCCTCAGGGCAGCTTCAATCATCTCTACTACCGGTACTCGCCGAATCAGCGGATCCCGGTCATGCGAGAAGGCTGGCACAACTTTTACCAGATGAAGCGACCGTACCACCGCGGGCACCATTTCACACTGGATGTCTTTTAGGCCCAAGCGGCAAGAGCCCGGTGGCCGACGATCCAGTTCGCAAGCTACTTAGCCGGGTCGACTCGTTTTGCGGGTCGATTCGGAGCCGGAGCGTGTCAGGACCTGTCCGACTTGTCGGATGGGTTCTGTGCGTTTCTGAGCGTTACGGGTTGCCCGAGCGGCTGGCCAGCACGTCATCCTGAGCGGCCTGATCGAGTCCGTAGATTGTCATCACGGATTTGTCGATCTGTTCTTCGAGTGTCTTCTGTTCGTGGAGCTCGTCATCCTGGAGTTCGTGTTCAGCTGCCTGGCCGAGCAATTCGAGCAGTCGGCGGACGTTGTCGACGATCAACTTGTAGGCCGTCCACTGGTGATGGTCGTTTCGATCGGGCCAGACGATTGGCAGGTCGCGAAGCGAGCGGACCTTGACCTGTGGGAACGACGTTTGAGCGGATTCGCGGACGGCTGATATGTAGAGAAAGCGGATCAACTGCGAGTTGAGCAGTCCGACGAGGTAGCGGACGTCGCAGCCGTTATCGGGTTCGAAGAGAGCCAACAGTGAATTGCGGAAGTACTCGGTCGAGTGTTTGGGTCCGACGATGGGATATCGGGCGGTTTGCCGGATCACGAACTTTGCTCGACGGTAGGTTTCCAGCGGTCGGATCGTGAAGTACTGGTTTGGGCCTGTTTCGTAATCGAGCCGGAGCATCTTGGCCGGGGGATCGCAGGCAAAGCGTTTCACCTGCCGTCCTTCAAGAACGGGGACACGTCCGTCGTGATCGGCTTGGGATTGGGGATCGATTGCGGTCACCAGTTCCCGCGAGCAGTTTCCGGTGTGGACTCCCGGATCGCCGACCAGCCGTCCCAGGCTGTCACTTCGATTCTTGATGTCGTCGACCCATTCGGGTTCATTTGTTTCACACGCTCCATTCCACCGGGCATCACCGGTCGTGTCGCGTCGAGCGACAAGCGTGACGACTGGGGCAACCGCTTCGGCCTGAAACACCGATTCCCCATGGTCTTCGACGTGGTGCAGCGACATGCAGTCGGTCACATGTGTTCTCAGTGTTTCGTAGCCAGCGAGGTGAGTGATCTGGGTGGGGAGGACGAAAGCGAGGGTGTGTTGTGCGAGTTCGAGGCTTCGGCGAACGAACAGTCCGTGCAGAGTGTTCCAACCGGCTGTGCCCCAGGCATCGAGGTAGCGAGTCTTGAGGTTCGGGTCGATCGACACGGCTCCGCGACCGGAAAACGATCCGAAGGGCGGGTTTCCGATGACGAGGTCAAAGCGTCCGGTGTGGCCGGGTGGCGGATCGAGCAGGCCATCGGCGGTGACCAGGTGTGTGGCCAGTGGGTTGTCCGGCTGGTTGTCCGATGAGTGATCGAGTCCGGCGGCTTGCCAGAGTGCGTTTCGGGCCTGGCAGACAGCGAGCGGATCGATGTCGATACCGAAGACTGATGTCTGGATCACATGCTTGCGGATTTCGGGGTTAGGTTTCCCGCGTTGTTCGAGTCGTTGCCAGATCCGGCGGGCGATCTCGACCAGGAAGCGGCCGTCTCCGCAGGCGGGATCGAGGACAGTGAAGTTTTCGAGTTGGTCGAGATTATTGAGATCATCGAGCCAGGGGTCGATGGCGTGATCGACGAGTGTCTGGACGAGTGGAGCCGGAGTGAAGTAGGCGCCCTGGTCGTGTCGGAACTTTCCGACGGGTACGAGTGCGAGGGGAAGTCCGGATTCGGTCAGAGGGATTTCGCGTGGGTCGTCGGAGACTTCGCGGACGTCCCATTCGAGCAGTGTCTGAGCCAAGGTGGCGGTATTGGTGTCGTGGAACTGAACTTGGATTTCGTGTGCAAGGTCGTTGGGGAGTCGTCGGACGTGTTCGAGTTCCGGGTGGTTGAAGCCATGAGATCTGGAGTCGAGGAGTGCGACGACGACGGCCTGGCGAATAATCTCGGGCACGACCAGGGCATCGACTCGTTGTTCGATCGCCCAAATGGCGACTCGAGCGAGACTGCGATCTCGATCCGAGAGTTGTCGCGGCGTGTCGAGACGATTGCGGCGGGTGCGGTTGGAAGTGTTGGCGAGAGTCATCAGCGGGAGTTCGTTTGTTTTTTGGGGGGTCGCGCGCTGAGCCAGTCTAGCACGGATTCGCGCGACGGGCCGATTGTGTTAGATGTGTCGAGCGTGTCGTCGATGCAGAAAACCGAAGCGATGGTCATCCGTGTAGCGGACTTCAGCGAAACCAGTCGTGTGGTGACGTTGTTTTCGCGTGATTTCGGGAAGATTGCGGCGATGGCCAAGGGTGGTCGTCGGCTGAAGGGCCCATTCGAGGCTGCTCTTGACCTGCTCGCGACGTGTCAGATAGTGTTCCTCCGCAAATCAACCGACGTCCTCGATTTGCTTACCGAAGCCAAGTTGATCTCTCGATTCCGGCCACCCGGCCGCAACCTGGACAGTCTTTATGCTGGTTACTACGTGGCCGAATTGCTGTCGGGTTTGACTGAAGATTACGACCCCTATCCTGTGCTGTATGACCAAGCCAACCTTGCCTTGCAGCGGCTTGCCGAGGACGTCGACGTGCGTCCTGTGCTGTTGCGATTCGAGATGGTTCTGCTGCGTGAAATCGGCCAGATGCCGTCCGTCGATCGTTGCGTATCGTGCGGCACCGAAGTGACATGCGACCCCCAATCCACTCTAACATCACCCCCACGTCAGTTCGCATTCTGGGTCTCATCAGGCGGCCTGATCTGTTCGGATTGTCGGAGACCGGAGTTCAATTCCCCAACGATCACGTCCGAGACTGCGGCATTATTAACACAGTTTGCGGACCCCGAAGTTGCGATTCCCGACTTGCCGACGGACCGGTATCCGGAATTGCGAAAGGTGGCTACCCCGGCGATTTGCCATGTCCTGGAGCGTCGTCCGAAGATGTTCCGTTTTCTTCCATTTTGAGCCCATTTCGATTCACACCAACCGGCCGTTTTCCCGCAGTTTCCCGCAACGGCTCATCAGCACGTCAGGGATGACAATGAATTCCAAAGTCGGCCACGCCGCGGCCTTGTTCGCGGCCTTGTTCGCGGCCTGCCTGCTGGGCAGTTCGACAGGTTGCCGTTCGATTGAAATCGGCGGTCTCGACATGTTCACCGCTCCGCTGAGCAGGACCTACACGGCAGTCAAGGACGCCACGGCGTCCGACGACGGCCGTCACCCCGATGCGGGTAGCGGTCCGACGTCGGGAGAGCGATTGCGGTACGAGCGGGCGACTCGGCTGGCCGAGAGTGGTCGTCACGCCGAGGCGGAAGTGTTGCTGTTGGACTTGAAGGGCCAGGGAGCCGCCCGGTTCTTCGACTTCTCGACGCGGACCCGCAAGTCGTTTCTCAAGGAACTCGACCAGGACCGTCGTCTTGGAGATGCACTGAATCCGAACCTCGTCGATCCTCGAGCCGGCTTCCGCGAGGACGCGTTGTTCTTGTTGGCCGAGAGCCAGTTTCATCAGAAGAAGTACTCGGCTGCCCAGGACAGTTACACCGAGTTGATGATCGACTTCCCGTCGACGCAGCGTATCGACCGTGCCAGTGCGAGACTGTTCGAAATCGGCCGCTACTGGCTCGACACTCAGAACTTCGAAGCAGCAGCTCAGATCCGTCCGGCCGGAGCCACGGTTCCGGCGGCGAGTTTGTCCCGAGACACACCCGGTGGCTGGGTGGCTGGGATGCCGTTTGTTCCCAACATTTCGGATGGCACGCGTCCGGTCTTTGACACGCGAGGCCAGGCGATGCTGGCTTTGAAGACGATCTGGCTGAACGACCCGACCGGCCACCTGGCCGACGACGCGCTGATGCTGGCGGCCGCCACGCATCTTGAGCAGGGCGACTTGCGCGAAGCCGATCGCATCCTGACGAACCTCAGAAAACTCTATCCCAACAGCCCCTATCTCGAACCCGCCTTCCTGCTCGGGTCCCACGTCCGGCTGATGGGCTACCAGGGCTCGCATTACGACCAGACGCCACTGGATGAAGCCGCTCAGTTGAAGACGAGTACCCTGGGCCTGTTTCCCGACATCAAGGAGAAGGAACGGTTGAAGGCCGAGCTGGCGAATATCGAAACGGCTCGAGCCGAACGAGAATGGCAGCGGGTCGAGTTCTACCGGAAAAAGAACCTGCCCAAGGCCATGGCCGTGCACCTGAACCGCATCCTGGCCCGATTTGATGGGACCGTTCATGCACAACGGGCCCGCAAGGAACTGCTGGCACTGGGAACCGAATATGCCAACGGACGCTGGATGGTCAGCGAAATTCGAGAGGCCGGGAACCCGCTGCCGGTCGCTTCGGTTGATGCCGTCGATCCGGTCACGCCAACACCAACCAGCACCCCCGCCACATTCCCTTCAAGAACAGAACTTGAAGCACCAGGCACCACGCAAGTCGTCCCATCAGATCCCCAGTTCCCGGCCCAGCCCGAGCCTGAGCCTGAGCCTGAGCTGGGGTCCGAACCCGAGTTTCAGCCGCCGGAAACGGCAGCTGAGCCCGAGTCGTCCGTTCGCGAGATTCCATCGATGTGATGGTGCGGCGAGCCGCCACCAGTCTCACTGCCGGCCAACACAATTTCATGCCCTGTTTCCAACTCATGCTGCTTCGACCGGCCGCGCTGGGTCTGCGGATGCTGGTGTTGGCTGCAACGGTGATGTCCATTGTCAGCGGTTGCGGGTACGTGGTTGGTCCGATGCATCGCGAGCAGGTCCGTTCGATTGCGGTGCCGGTCTTCAGCTGCGAGGACGATCGCCGTGGATTGGGACTCAGGCTGACCGAGGCGGTGCACAAGGAGATCGAGCGTCGATTGCCGTACAGGATCGTTCCGAGTCCTCAGGCGGATTCGCGTCTGAGTGGTCGGGTGTTGGCGGTTTACAAGGACGTATTGGGCGAGACACGAAACGACGATCCTCGGACGTTGCAGATGCAGTTGGCGGTCGAGGTGACCTGGACCGACACACGGACACGGCAGATCCTGGCCAAGCGTGTGGTGGCTGACGACAGTCCAGCGGTGACATTGATGACGGACACGAGGTTTTCTCCGGAAATGGGCCAGTCGATGGCGACAGCGTCTCAGGAGATGATTGACCGGATGGCGCGTCGGATTGTCGATTTGCTCGAGACGCCCTGGTAGTGACGAACTGGTTCTAGATTCACCCTTTCGCTGACTCACTCATGCCCTCGCCTCCCAATATTCTCTGGTACTGCACCGACCAGCAGCGGTTCGACACGATCGGCGCCTTGGGGAATCGCTACGTCGAGACTCCGACGATCGATTCGCTTGTCGCCGATGGCACGTCGTTGACGAGTTGTTACTGCCAGAGTCCAATTTGCACTCCGAGCCGAGCCAGTTTCCTGACCGGCTTGTATCCCAGCCGGGCTCGCAATTGTCGCAACGGCAACGACAACTACGCGGGGCATCCTCCCCTGGTGTCGAAGCGTCTATCGGACGCGGGATACGATTGCGGCCTGATCGGGAAGTTCCACCTGCAGAGTGCGGGCCATCGGACGGAGCCTCGGCTCGAGCAGGACGGGTATTGTTATTGGAAGTTCAGTCATGCTCCTCGAGACGATTGGCCGGCCGGTCACGATTACGCCGAGTGGGTCCGCAGCCAGGGCGGTGACTTGGACGACCTGCGTGGCCAGGCCGACCGGGTGCCTCCGGAACTGCATCAGACGGCCTGGGCGAGTGAGCGAGCGATCGAGTTCATCAGCGAGTCTCGAACGCGACCGGACCGCCCCTGGATGCTCAGCGTCAACGTCTACGACCCTCATCCTCCATTCATCCCGCCTCGGGCCTACGCCGATCGATTCGATCGCGACAGCATGCCGGGTCCTCACTTTCGCGACACCGATCTGGCGGCTCAGGCCGCGTTGGCGGACGTCGACTTCCAGACCCTGGCGGCCGATCCCGACAGCTTCGACGCACGTGGCATCCAGGCTCTGTACTACGCAATGATCGCTCAGGTCGACGACCAGCTGGCTCGGATACTGGACTGCCTGGACGCGACCGGTCAGCGCGATTCGACCCTGGTGATTTTCACCAGTGATCATGGCGAGACGCTGGGCGATCACGGGTTGTTGTACAAGGGGTGCCGTTTCTACGAGGGGTTGGTGCGGGTGCCGTTGATTTTTCGCTGGCCCGGCCGGGTGCAGGCGGGTGTGCAGAGTGACGCCCTGGTCGAACTGCTCGACAAGACATCGACGATCGTCGATGTTGCCCGAGCCGATGGGCTGGACGAGTTACAGGGTCGCAGTCTGTGGCCCTTGCTAGCCGGCGAAGTATCGCCTGAGACCCACCGCGATTTTGTCCGTAGCGAATACTACGACGCTCTGGACCCGGTGTTCATCGGCAGCGGGTCTCCGGACACTCCCGCGTCGGATCCTGACCTGCCCGACCGGGATATCGGCGTGGGGACTTATGGCACGATGTATCGCGACCGCCGTCACAAGCTGGTGGTGTACCACGGTCACGAGATTGGCGAGTTGTTTGATTTGGAGTCGGACCCATGGGAATTCGAGAACCTGTGGGATGATGCGGGTTCGGCGGAGATCAAGTCGAGGCTGTTGAAGGCGAGTTTCGACGCGTCGATCCAGTCTGGAGTCGACGTTGGCACGCGTCGAGTGGCCCCGATGTGAGATCGTGGTTCCGGGGACTGGTTCGTTCGCCGCAGGCGGCCGGCGAGGCAGTCCCTTCAGTTGTTTGCGAACATGGCTTCGACAAACGCATTGGCGTCGAAGACTTCGAGGTCTTCGATCGCTTCACCGACTCCGACGTACTTGACCGGCAGTCCCAATTGTTGCCGGATCGGCACGACGATGCCACCTCGAGCGGTGCCGTCGAGTTTGGCGAGCACGATGCCGGTGCAATCGACGATTTCGGTGAAGTTGCGAGCCTGGCTGATGCCGTTTTGTCCGGTAGTGGCATCGAGTACGAGCAGGCTTTCGTGCGGCGCACCGGGTATTTTGTTGGCGATCACGCGGTGAATTTTTTCAAGTTCCTGCATCAGGTTGCGATCCGTCTGCAGTCGACCGGCGGTGTCGACGACCAGGCAGTCGACTCCGGATTCGATCGCTCGTTCGCATCCGCTGTAGGCGACGCTGGCCGGATCGCTTCTCGGTTCGCCGGTAACGATTTCACATCCCAGCCGTTGGCTCCACATGGTCAACTGTTCGACCGCTGCCGCCCGAAAGGTGTCTCCGGCGACCAGCACCAGGCTGCGTCCCGAGGCGATCAGCAGGTGAGCGAGTTTGGCGATCGTGGTCGTCTTGCCCACTCCGTTGACTCCGGCGACGAGGATCACGCTGAGTCCGTCATTGGCGAGGTTCAGTGGTGCGAGCGGGTCGTTGGTTTCGTTCGTGGTGTGGTCGAGCGATTCGCCTGTGAGTGATGCGAGTTGTTGTTTGAGCGTGTTTTTGACGGTTTCGAAGATCGCTTCGACGTCGACGGTACGGCCACCGTGTTCTTCTCGGAGCTGATCGATGACGGCCGTCGTGGCGACGACTCCCATATCGGTTTTCAGCAGTCGGCCTTCGAGTTGTTGGAGTTGCTGATCGTCGAGGATGTGGCCGTCTCGGAACAGGTCGCGGATATCTGAGCGGAGCAGGTTCTGAGTTTTTCTGAGTCCCTGCTTGAGTCGATCGAAGATGCCCATCGTGATGTCTTATCTTGGAGGGAGTTGTCGTCTTGAGCGAGATTCAGTTGTCGAGATTGCAGAGTGAGTGGAAGCGGGATCGTGCGTCGTCCCATTCGGATGTGGAGTTGGGTGTGAGAGTGTGCGGTCCGGTGGAGTTGGCGACGACTTGTCGGATATCGGCCAGCGATTCGAGTTCACCGTTGGCTCGGGCTTGGACGAGCACATTGCCGAGTGCGGTGGCTTCGACCGGTCCGGCGACGACCGGTCGACGGCAGGCGTTGGCGGTGAACTGGTTGAGCAGTTCGTTCTGCGACCCGCCTCCGACGACATGAATCACCTGGCTGGTTTCGCCGGTGAGTGTTTGGATTTGTTCGAGCACGTCGCGGTATTTCAGTGCGAGGCTTTCGAGGGCACAGCGGACGAGTGCGGCATTGTCGGCGGGTTCGGTTTGTCCGGTGCGACGGCAGTAGTCACGGATTGCGGTGGGCATGCATTCAGGTTTGAGGAACGCGGGGTGATCGGGGTCGACGAGCGAGACGAGTGCGGGGGCCTGGCTGGCTTGTCGTGTCAGATTGTCGTAATCGACATCCTGTCCGTTTCGGCCGAAGGCTCGTCGGCATTCCTGAACGAGCCACAGTCCCATGATGTTCTTGAGTAACCGAAACGTGCCATCGATGCCACCTTCGTTGGTTGCATTGGCTGCGAGTGTGGCTGGACCGGTGACGGCGGCGGGCACTTCGGCGCCCATCAGTGACCATGTGCCCGAGCTGATGTAGGTCCAGTCGGCGGATCCGCTGCGATCGGTCGGGACGGCGGCGACGGCCGAGGCGGTGTCGTGAGTGCCGGGTGCGACGACCGGGATGCGTCCCAGTCCGGTCGCGGCCGCGACGTCGTCTCGCAGTCGACCCAACGATGTCCCCGGAGGCACCACCTCGGGAAAGATGTCGGTGGGCAATTCGAACCGACCGAGCATGTCGGTGGCCCAGTCGTTCCGGGCGGGATCGAAGCACTGCGTGGTGGTGGCGTTTGTGAATTCAACGACCCGGCTGCCGCACAGCAGCCAGTGAAAGTAGTCGGGGATCAGGAGCAGTCGTCGGGCTTGGTCGAGCAACCGGGGGTGGTCGCGTTTCATGGCGAGTAGTTGGTAGAGCGTATTGAGTTCCATGAACTGGAGCCCGGTCGCTTCGAAGATCTCCTCGCGCGAAACTCTCTCACAAGCCGTCGCCAGCATCCCGGTGGTGCGATCGTCGCGGTAGTGCCAGGGCAGGCCCAGCAGTTCGTCTTCGGCCGACAGCAGCACGTAGTCGACTCCCCACGTGTCGACTCCGATGCTCTGGATCGAGTCACCGAACCGCGAGGCGGCAAGTGTGAGTCCGTGCTGGATGCCCTGCCAGAGTCCCAACACGTTCCATCTCAGGGTGCCTCCGACCTGGACGGGACCGTTGGAGAAGCGATGCAGTTCTTCGAGTCGCACGGTCTGGCCGTCGAAGAGCCCGGCCACGACGCGGCCACTCTCGGCTCCAAGATCGATCGCCAGGTAACACGGCTCGGACATGCTGCCCATGATAGTGATTCGGTGGCGATGAATTGGTGGCGGGGAGTCAGAGAGCTATCGCACCACGACGGTAGTCGCCTTGTCGCGGATTTGTTCGGCGAATCGGCGTGGGATACGGTAGACCAGCCGCATGGTCTTCTCGTTGTATTCACTCTCGGTCATCTTGCCGTGTTCGTTGAGAAACGCCAGCAGTCGGCCGTTGCCGATGTCGGTTGTGATCTCGGCCTCAACTTCACCCTCACCCAACATGTCACAGACGACTTCGGTGAGTCGTTCGAGTCCGATGTGTTCGGTAGCACTGATGACGACGCAGGGATCGGTCTTGGCTCGCAGGATGTCGATATCTGTCCGATCCTCGACCGAGTCGATCTTGTTGAGTACCAGGAGTTGCGGCAAATGGTCGGCTCCCTGGGCTTCGAGCACGGCGTTGACGGTTTCGATCTGGTGAGTCACTCGAGGGTGACTGGCGTCGGCGACGTGCAGCAGCAGGTCGGCTTGTCGGGTTTCTTCGAGCGTGGAGCGGAACGAGGCGACGAGGTGGTGAGGCAGGTTGCGGACGAAGCCGACGGTGTCGCTGAGCAGCACGTTGCCCCAGCCGGGGATTTCCCAGCGGCGGGTTCGCGTGTCGAGAGTCGCGAACAACTTGTCGGCCACCAGCACGTCGGCTCCAGACAGCACCTGCATCAAGCTGCTTTTGCCCGAGTTGGTGTAGCCGACGAGCGAAACGGTGACCTGGTCGTTGCGACGGGACACCTCGCGGCGACGCCGACTCTCGACCTCCTTCAACCGACGTTTCAACTCCGCAACCCGACGATCGATCAGACGTCGGTCAGTCTCGATCTGACGCTCGCCCGGACCGCGACCGGTTCCGATGCCACCTTCGATACGTTCGAGGTGAGTCCACAGCCGTTTCAGTCGCGGTCGGAAGTAGAGCAGCTGTGCCAACTCGACTTGCAGTTTGGCTTCGTAGGTTTGTGCACGAGTGGCGAAGATGTCGAGGATCACTTCGCTGCGATCCACGATGATCGTCTGCAATTCTTCTTCCAGGTTGCGACTTTGTGCCGGAGTCAGGTTGTTGTCGAAGACGACCAACTCGGCATCGTATGCCTCGATCAACTCGGCCAACTCGATCAGCTTGCCGCTGCCCAGGCAGGTGGCCGGATGAGGTCGCGGGCGGACCTGAGTCAGTTCGTGGACGACGTTGACTCCGGCGGTCGTCGCCAAACCACGGATCTCCTCCAATGCCTCCTCGCCGTCGCTTCGCTGACGCCGGTCCAGGACGCGGACCAGGATCCCACGCTTGGACTTGACGTTGAGTTCTTCGCGCTTCGGTTCAGCCAACTGCAATCTGCCATCGCATGCCGGGGAGGAGTGACCGGCAGACAGTCTAGGGTTGAGGCGTGAGGAGAGCCAACCAAGACGGCAACATGTTACCGGATACCAATGCGGATCGGGTGGTTAAAAGAACAAACCGAAAGGGCGTTTCTCACGCGTCCTTTCGGCCCGTCCAGGTGTGATGTGGGGATGTGAAATTGAGGTGGGATTGTGGCCCCTCTCCAAGGGCCGGTGGGAACCGGCCTCTCACAGCCGGCGTCTCTCTCACTCGAAACAAACTCAGTTGCACCACTTGTGCCAGTCGACTGGTAAGTCCCTCATGAAAAACCTGATAGTTGTTCGCAACATGTTGTGTTGTAAGCCTTTGCGACTAATTGTCGCGGGGATAGCATTTATATTTTCGGCTTGTCAGTCGGTGCCGAGATTGTACATCTTACACGTCAGATTGAGCCGGATTTGTAGAAAGGGGACGTTTTTGGTGGTTTTCTTTCTTGAGGTAGGGGTTGCGAGCCGGCCTGTCGTGGATTCGCGTGCTAGGTTTCTTTTGAGTAGCCACACAGGGCGAATCGAGGAGCCAGGTAGGGCGATCGATCACGAGTTCCTTATTGTCTTGTCCGGTTCGGCGACAGAATGTCCGGTCCGGCGACTGGCCGATTCAGCCGGATTGGGAGCAGGGGCCGATGGACTTCCTGAAGAAATTTATAACCGCGAAGACTCGGGAGCCGTTGCCCGAGCGATCCTCGAGCAGTTTCTCGGATCTTTCCGAGGACCAGTTGGAGACGCATTTGAAGATTGCCCGATACGGCAGTTTCGTGCTCACCGAAGCGGTTCGACCGTCGTACGATTTGCAGGTGGTTCCGCGTACCGGCTACCGTCACGACACGTACAGTACCGGCGAGTCGGGGATTGCGATTCCGGTGCTGATGGCATCGGCATCGCGTGAGCAGGTGATCGACCTGTTCGTGGATCTGCTGGATCCGTTGGGATCCGAGGTGGACGTGGTCCTGGAGACGAGTCATCACACGCGTGGCGAGGGTCACGAGGACTATTACCGCGAGGGGATCGAGTTACCGATCTTGAAGAGTGTGCTGTACGACTTCGAGGAGATGTTGATTGACGACGGTTGCACTGGGGTGGCCGTTTTGAATCCACGGATCCCGATGGAAGTCCAATTCGACGAGCACAAGATATTCACTCTTTACGGCCAGGACCTGGATCTTTTCGAGCGGGTGTTTGCCGATCACGAAGTGACGTGCAGCGAGGACATCAAGTTCATCACCGAGGCCGAGCACGTCCACAGTTCGACGGACACATTTGCCGAGCAATTCGAGCAGTTGCGTTATCGGCTGGGGATCGAGGACTGAGCACTACGCCAGTCGGTCGAGGCTGCCTTGGGTGCCCGCCGACGTTAGCCGTCGTGACGTGTCCGGATGGTATCCAGTGCGTCCTGGACTTTGACCCGAGCGTCTCGGGTTTCGAGGATATTCTGTCGAAAGACTCCGGGCCGCATCACCGCTTCGAGTCTCATCAGTTCCTTGCCGGCCTGATCGAGCAGCACGACATCGGCCGAGTGGTAGAATTCCTGTCCATCGCGATAGGGAGCGACGGCAACCTCGGCGATTTGTTCCAGCGGCACTTGTTCGTTGAGCTTCCCGCTCATCGATCCTTGAATCAGCACTCGTCGGTTGGTCACGGTGTATCGTTGTCCGGTGACTTTTTCCAACAGGTAGACGGCAGCCGCGACCGGCCCCAGCAGCAGCGTGGGTGCCAGTGCGAGGTTGACGTTGAGAACGGGGAGTCGGATTTCGGGTGCCGATTGGATCAGGCTGCCGATCATCCGGCCGATTCTGGTCGAAGCGATCGACGGCCAGACGGCAATCACGGTCCGTTCGACCTGAGTCTCGGCTCCGGGAATCGCCTGTAGTTTCGCCCGGGTGGCTGCGGTGGCTGCGGTGGCTGCGGTGGCTGCGGTGTTCATGGGTTGTTCTTTGGGCAGAATCCACGATCGCGTGTTCGGCAAACAGCGCAGGATAGCAGACGTTTGGAGGGTGTGCCAGTTATGACATTGAGACGGAATCGTTGGTTTCGATGCGATTCAGGGCACGTTCGAGGCATTGGTGGAAGTCACTGGTTTGAGTCAGTGACTGAGCGAGTCGTGGGTGCGCGAAGATTCGAACTCGTTTGACGTAGTCGTCGAACTGCGTGCGAGCGAGGGCGTCGATGACGGGCGAAGCATCCCGGAGCGACTGATACGAGTCATTTTTGGCCGAGTAGATTTCGACATCGAATTCGACTTCCCGGTGTGTCGGCGGTGCATCGACGAGCAGTTCGGTCGTTTCGACTGATTCTCCGAGCATGGCAGCAACTTCTTCGGCCAGTCCTTCACCAAGCGAGACGAGCCAGTGGTAGGGTTTTCGAGCGAGTCGTTGATAGAGTTCAGGTGCGTCGGACAAGCTGAATTCAGCGACACGTTTGTAGAGTTCACGATTTGTGCCAAAGACGCCTTCGAGCAGTCTCCGGCACGTCCCGTCTCCGGCTCGTCGTCGCAGCTCATCGATCATCTCGGTTTCACTTTTCCGAAAAAATGTTTCGAGATCCAGTTCCTCGTGCAGGTGAAAGAAGGCTCGAGCGAACATGCTGGTGGCGCTACGGACGGCGTGATGCCAGTAGACTTCGCTGAACATCACATAGCGAGCAAAGACCATCAGTTCGGCTGCTGTGCGTCCTTTGGACGAGATCGCCAGTCCGTCGCCTGCTTCGTTGGTGACGAGTGAGGTCATGAGTCGGTTGCGGTCGAAGTGGCGACCGTAGGGGACTCCACAGTGCAGGCTGTCTCGGCCCAGGTAGTCCATTTTGTCGATGTCGATGGGTCCGGAGAGGATCGAGCGAACGAGTCTCAGGGCGGGCGTGTCGGTTCGAGAGACCAGTACATCGAGCACTTCTTCGGGTTCGATCTTCCAGTCTCGTTGGAGCACGTTTGCCAGAGGAGTCCCAGCCCCAAGGAATTTGGCAGCGAAGGCTTCGTGAGGCGGCAGGCCGGGCAGCTTCATGTCTTCGATCGGGTGGCAGAAGGGCCAGTGACCGAGGTCGTGCAGCAGGGCGGAGACGAGTAGGACTTCGGCGGTGTGGAGATCGACGGTTTCGCAGAACCTGGCATCGCGTCCCAGCTGCCAGACATACCGCAGCGCGTTGTGGAAGACACCCAACGCGTGCTCGAAGCGTGTGTGAGTGGCTCCGGGGTAGACTTGTGAGACGAGTCCGAGTTGAGTGATGTGTCTGAGCCGTTGGAACTCGGGCGTATCGACCAGCGCCTTGACTCGAGGCGTAAACGGCACATCCTGCTCGTCGGGGATCCTGACGATGCCTCGTCCGGCCTCGAGATTCGTCAATTCGGGGATGTCGCCGTAGGGATGCTGCATCGAGCGGATTATAGCCGGAATCGTTGGGTCGCACCCGGTCCACTCAAACCAACACCCCTGTTCCTGACGTAGGAATCCACAAGTCGGCAACCGCCCGGCAAACCCGCATAGTCTCACCGCAACACAACCCCTACTATCCGCCCCGCCCCTGCCCCGTCCTCGTCGTCTGCCGGACCATTTCCCGTTCCATCCAGTCTTCACAGAACCGCCATGTCTGCGACGCCGTCACGTCGCCATTTTCTGTTGCCGTGGTTGGTCGTTGCGATCGGCGTGGCGTTGCAGGCGATGTACCTGCAATCGGTCCTCGGCGACCCGATTCTGGCG
>CAVOEV010000051.1:0-22495 GCA_963694825.1 Planctomycetota bacterium | reverse complement strand
TGTCGGAAGTCAGCGTGACTGTGGCACCGGCTTCTGCGGTTCCGTTGAGCGTGGGCGTGGTGTCGTTGGTGATGTCGTCGGTGGAGGAACTTCCGGTGTCACTGGCGGCGTCGAGATCGGCAACACCGGGTGCGGCCGGGTTCGCGGTGTCGACGGTGATGGCCAGTGCGGCCGAGGCGGCACTGGTGTTGCCAGCCGCATCGGCCGTTGCGGCGGTCAGGTTGTGAGCACCTTCGGTGAGCACGCTGGAGGTGATGGACCAGTTGCCGGATCCGTCAGCGGTCGCGGACCCGACGGCTCCGTCGACGTCGGAAGTCAGCGTGACCGCGGCACCTGCTTCGGCGGTTCCGTTGAGTGTTGGGGTGGCGTCGTTGGTGATGTCGTCGGTGTCGGAACTGCCCGAGTCGCTGGCAGTGTCCAGGTCGGGTACAGAAGGAGCGGTGGGAGCGGTGGTGTCGACGGTGATTGCCAGTGCAGCCGAGGCGGCACTGGTGTTTCCGGCGGCATCAGTGGCTATGGCCGTGAGGTTGTGAGCACCTTCGGCGAGCACGTTGGAAGTGATGGACCAGTCGCCGGCACCGTCAGCGGTCGCGGTTCCGATGGCTCCATCGACGGACGAGGTGACACTGATCACGGCACCAGCGTCGGAGGTTCCGTTGAGCGTGGGCGTGGTGTCGTTGGTGATGTTGTCCGTGGAGGAACTGCCCGAGTCACTGGCGGGGTCCAAGTCGGGGAGACTCGGTATGGCCGGGGCCGTCGAATCGATCGTGACCGATAACGCGGGTGACGCAGCACTTTGACCACTTCCATCATCGGCCTTGGCCGTGATGTCGTAGGTGCCATCGGCGAGAACCGACGACGAGACAAGGTAGATTCCCGACGAGTTTGCTGTTGTCGAACCCACCGAGACTCCGTCAGCAAACAACTCAACCGAGTCCCCAGCCGTGGCCCCACCAATAAATGCTGGTGTTGTCTGGTTGGTGATATTGTCGGAATTCGAGAGCCCTGTGTCGTGAGGCGTGATCAAGTCGGGCGCCGTTGGAATTGCAGAAAGCAGTGTTCGATCTTCCAGCAGTTCGGCAACCGTCCCCACTGCACGATGGGTCGACAGATTCCCCGTCCCGGCTTGGTGTCGACGGGCATGACGCCTCGTCATCAACGAGTTTCTGTGGAGAGCCTTGAGCCAGTGTCTGAACAACATTTCCGATGTTTCCTCTGTTTCGCGGCCAGCGAGTTAGGCAGCCAATGCAACGAATGGGTTCTGGTTAACGCAACGCCGTAGCCAAAAAATCATCAAACGGAACGCTCCCCTCAATCCTAAAACTTCCCCTGCAACCTGGGAAATCTGCACATTACAATTCCGAAGATTGGGCAAGATGAGCATTCTATGACGTTCTGTTTAGGTGTATCTAGTCCAAAGGTCAGTAATTTCAAGTCCGAGATGTTATTTCCTGGATTCACACTCACACAGAACCTGTATGTGGCGTCTTGTCGTGTTTTGCGTGGGATGTAGCGATGACCGAGTCGAAGCATTTCAGTTTGTCAGCGAACGGGACATTTGCACGAAATGGCGATCGAGTTTGATTGGTCGATCGAGGATCTGCCGTTTGGCCTGCTCGAGGATTTGCTTCAGGCGGGTGCGGGTTGTGGGGGTGGCCGGGTAGATCACCGCGGTGGAATTCTTCTGACCCTTGTCCACGAATCGCCAGCCAGAAACACGCCAACGTCCCTCACCGTCGGGTGACAATGGCATCAGGCAACTGGCGTTGGAACGTAATGTGTCGAGCACGTCAGACAGGTTCGTGATCTTAAGTGTCGCCGACGGCGGCTCGAGACGGTCGGCTGCGTAGACTTGAATCACCTCGACCGTGTCGCCACCAGATGCCTCGCGGGCTTCGATGATCAATCGAGACTTGAGAATCTGGGTGATGTTTAGCACCGACGGATTCGATGTCAGTGCGGCCATTAATCCCAAGGTGATCCACCACGTGATTGCTGCTGCCAAGATCAGCAACGGCGTGCGTCTGGACTTTGCCGCCGGCATTGGGGAGGCGCCTGGTGGTGGTGGGACAGGTACCCCGCCAAGGGCGGGGGAGCCAGTCCCTGTCAGGTGGTGTGAGAGAATGCTGGGGAGGTGTCGATTTCGTAGTCGAGATCAAATGCCCGCTCGAAGGAATACACCTCGGCAAAATCGCTCAACTGGTCGTTGTCGGTCTTGTGCATCTCGCCACGGTCAATCAACTCAAACACCATCCGGCCCCAATCCTCGGTGTTCGTGATCCCCCAATGATCGAACACCCGCATCGTCATCAGCCCAAACTGATCCAATGCATAGCAACGGATCCCCTCGAGCAATTCCTGGCCACTGACATGTTGCGATTCGTCCGGCAGCCCCGGTTCGGCTGGAGCCTGCTGCACCGAACCACTGTCGGTCACCCGAGGCGTCTGGTGCACCGTGAAGCGCAATGCAAACTTCAGGAACTCGTACGCGTCCGGATGAAACAACGGACGCAGCGATGTGTCGCGAAGCGGTTGGTTCATCGGTTGCCTGTGGACGGGTCGGGGACAGATGGGTTTTGTATTGGGGACGGAGAGCCAGTCCCTGAATTGTACACGTGACGAGGACCGGTCTGTAGTATCAGTTTGATTCGGGGGATGCACCGCTTGGTGTCTGAGCCTCTGCCACCTGGCCTCCACTGTCTCCGCCCGAGAGTACGGTGACGATGTCCGAGAGGTCGACGATGGCTCGTCTTCGATCGTCAAAGACGACGACGACCTTCTTGGCAAGGATCTCTTGGGCGATGACTTTGCCCTGTCCACTGCGAGTGATCACCATGGCTCCGACACGAGGCAACTCGCGACGATACTCCTCGTACGTGTCGAACTCGTACCTCAAACAACACTTCAGCCTTCCGCAGCGACCGGTGATCTTGTTGGGGTCGAGCGAGGCCTTTTGCATCTTGGCCATCTTCATCGACACCGGTGGCATCGATTTCAGGTGGGTGCTGCAGCAGACCGGTTTTCCGCAATCGCCGTAGTCGGCCAGCAGTTTCGCCTCGTCACGAACTCCGATCTGGCGCATCTCGATCCGCGTCTTGTATTGCTGTGCCAACGCCTTGACCAGTTCCCGGAAGTCGACCCGCTGTTCAGCGAGGTAATAAAAGACAATCCGTTCGCCTCCGAAGAGGTGTTCGACATCGACGAGCTGCATTTGCAGCTTGCGTTCTTTAATCAGTTCGCAGCACCCGTCGAACTCGACTCGTTCGCGTCGCCGGACATCGTCGAGGTGGCGGAAGTCGTCGTCGGATGCCTTTCTCAGGATCCGGCCTCGCGATTCGTGGTGTCCCATGCTCTTGCGAGCCCGGTCCGACGACTCGCCCAACACCTCGCCCCATTCCATCCCCCGGTCACTCTTGATGACGACCTGGGTCGACCGTTGATGATCTCGACCGTCGTGCACGGTGAATTCGGCGACATTACGATTCGAGCCGAATCGGACGATGTAGCGGTTACTCATAACTGGCGATCCATCGGTGTATCGGTTGTCTGGAGTATACCAATCTCGGATCAGTTCGTCCCAATTCGCGACCTGCGGGCCAGGTCGTCGATAAAGGCTTCCAACGCCAACGGCAGCATCACGTTGGCCATCGGGTCGCGTTCGGCGTCGAGGCAGCGGTCGAGCATCGAGGCGATTCGGTCGATCGTTTCCGAGTCGCCAACCGCCAACGTCTTGCACAACAGCTCGACTTCAGGGATCGCCGACCGATCGTCGGCTTCGGCCAGGACCCGAAGCACCGACCGATAAAACTCGATCGCAAACCGCGCCACCCACGTGGCGTTGATTCGTTTCGAGTGCGAATCGCTGCTGAGAGTTTCCCAGCCAGCCACCACGTCTTCGGTCATCGCCAACGGATCCAACGGCATCCGTGCCAGGTGCCGAAACAGAGTTTCGCGCAACGATCTCATTTCCGGATTCACCATCAACGTGGCGGTCAGCATGCTGCCGTCGGCCAGTTCTGCCGCCACGCGAGCGTCGTCCTGGTCGTCGGTCACCTGCGTCTCGACCAACAACTCGGCCACATCGGATGTCGTCAGCGGCTGAAATCTCACCAACTGACATCTCGAACGAATCGTATCCCGGATCTCGGCTTCGGATCCGGCGACGAGGATCATGATCGAGCGAGACGGTGGTTCTTCGAGAGTCTTGAGCAACGCGCTGTAGCCATCTCGTTCCAGGTGATCGGCGTCGTCGAGGATGGCGATTCGTCGAGTGCTTTCCATGGGTGACAGAGACAGGTCGTAACACAACCCGGCCCGCCCACGCGATTCACGGTCTCCGACCAACACGCTGATCGGCACCACGTTCTTCCCTTCGGGCAAACCCACCTCGAGCAGATCGGGGTGCGATCCGGCTGCGATCTGTTTACACGAATGGCACTGGCCACACGACTCGAGCACCGCAGGGTCGGTTTCCGGGCAAAGCAGGCAGGCTGCCAGGCAACGAGCAAACCGCAGCTTGCCAATTCCTTCGGGGCCGACCAGCAGGTAGGCGTGTCCGAGTCGTCCGGCGGCGAGAATCTGTTCGAAATGCTCGACCTGAGACCGGTGGCCTCGCAGCCGAGACCAACTCGAAACTAACGAATTGCTCACGAGAAGGACTCCGGCTCGATCCAACCCAGGATGTCGCCAACCTGGACGAGCGAGTCGAGCGGTGTGTCGATGCGTGCGAGTCGTCCGGCGAGTTGGGCAGAGACGTCGAATGTCGAACCCGGAGTCACCAACTCGACCACCCGGTCGCCCGGGTCAACCAGTTCGCCCGGTTCCACAAGCCAGCAGCTGATTCGCAGCGAGCCGCTGACAGCACCGATGTTAGGCATCCGGATCGGTGAACTCATCCGGTTGTCTCACTGGCTGTCTGATTGGCCTTCAGTTCGTCCATCATGTGTCCGGCGTGGTAGCTGGAGCGAACGAACGGTCCGCTGGCGACCATGTCGAAGCCGAGTCGTCGCACGAGTTGTCCGAGTTCATCGAATTCTTCGGGCGGCACGTATCGTTCGACCGGCAGGTGTTCGATCGAGGGTTGGAGGTACTGTCCGATGGTGATCATGCGGCACCCGGTGTCTCGGAGATCGGCACAGACTTCGAGGACTTCTTCTGTGGTTTCTCCGAGTCCCAGCATCAGGCCACTTTTTGTCGGGATTTCGGGCCGTTGGTCGCGGACTCGTTTGAGCAGATCGAGTGTTCTCTGGTATTCGGCATTTCTTCGGACGCGGTGATAGAGCCTGGGAACGGTTTCGGTGTTGTGGTTGAAGACATCGGGGCTGGCCTCGAGCACTCGGTCGATGGCCTGGGTGTTGCCCATGAAGTCGGGTGTGAGCACTTCGACGGCGGCTCCGGTGAGTTCACGAACGGCCAGCACGCAGTGGTAGAAGTGATCGGCTCCCCCGTCGTCCAGGTCGTCTCGGGTGACGGAGGTGATGACGACGTGTGCGAGTCCGAGTCGTTGGGCGGCTTCGGCCACTCGTTGGGGTTCGTCGAGTTCGATCGTTTCGGTTTTCCCCTTGGGGACGCTGCAGAAGCCACAGGGCCGGGTGCAGACGTTGCCGAGGATCATGAAGGTCGCCGTCTGCTGGCTCCAGCACTCGGTCCGATTCGGGCAGCGGGCACTTTCGCAGACCGTTTGCAGCCGGAGGTCGGTCAGGATCCCCTCGGTCCGCAGCATGCCCGGTTCGGGCATCGGTCGTTTCAGCCATTTCGGAAGCCGACGTTTGGGCCGCTCGACGACCGGCAACAGGTCGGGTGTGGACAGGTCAGGCGGGGACATGGACCATTTTCCTGGTTCGTCCGAGCAGCGGGTGCCCGGTGTAAATGTGCCAGTTGTCATAGCCCAATTGGGCGGCGAGGTGTCGAACAAGGTGTTCGCGGGTGGTGTGCATGGAGACGGGTCGCGACGTTTGAGCGGCCAGTGACGTGGGTCCGATGCCGGTACCGGTTTCGGTACTGGTCACCAGTCTCATGAGGTGCATGGCGGGAGCGACGTTGAGGAAGAGTCCGTGTTGAGTGGTCCAGTTGCGGACTCCCGAGGCGATCCAGCCCAGTTGTCCGGTTCGGCAGACGACACCGGGCCGGTGCGGGTGGGGTGTTGCGTTGACTCGGAGTTCGGCACACACGTCGATCATGGCCTGTTGGAGTGCTGCGGTGTAGTCACCGAGTCCGAGTCCGATGCGATTGAGTGGGACGACGGGGTAGGCGGCCAATTGGCCGGGAGCGTGGACCAGGGCGCCACCGCCGCGGTTGGTCCAGTGGAGTTCAATGAGTCTTGCCCGGAGTTCTCGATCGTCGACCTGCAGCTGCGACCGGTTGCCTTCGCGGCCGATCACGACCACCGGAGGATGTTCGCAGAGGAAGAGTGCACCGAGTCGATCGGTCCGCGTGGCGAGTTCTTCTGCCCACAGTTGTTGGAGTTCTACGGCCGAGTCGAAATCGACGCGACCGAGCAGGTAGATCTCGAGCGTATCGGACCGGCGGGCCTGGGGTCTCCAGTCGATCGCAGCTGGGTGGCTCACGGAGGCATCGCGATTGAGGAATCGGGTCTATCGAGTTCAATTCTATCAGTGGCCTGCCGGTGAGGGGAGAGTGTGGGTGCCGAAGGCGTTGAACCGTGTGTATTCCCAGTGCCGGTAGAGTTCACTGGTGCGGACCAGGTCTTCGTGCTGGCCGGTTTCTGCGACCTGTCCGTCGTGCACCAGGACCACTCGATTGGCTCGACGAACGGTCGAGAGTCGGTTGGGGAGAAAGATGACAGTCCGTCCGGTGGTGATGCGGTCGTAGGTGTCATCGAGCAGCGACTTGGTGTCGGCGTCCATGGGCGTGGCGGGTTCTTCGATAACCAGCAGTGCGGGGTTACGAGCGAGGGCTCGAGCGAGTCCGATGCGGTAGGCCTGTCCGGCGTCGAGGCGGACATCGTCTGATCCCAGTTTCGTTTCGTATCCATTGGGGAGTTTGGAGATGAAGTGATGAGCGTGAACGGCCTTGGCGGCTTCGGTTGCTCGGCTGAGTCCTCCTTCGGGTCGACCACAGCAGATATTGTCGAGCACGCTGCCCGCGAAGCAATCGCCATCGCCAGCCACGACCAGCACCTCGGCTCTCAACGATTCAAGAGTGCCGGTGGCGATGTCCTGCCCGTCGATCACGATTCGACCTCCGTGCGGATCGATGAACCGGGCCAGCAGCCAGGCCACCGCCCGAGCTTCTCGCGGATCGACCGACAGCAATGCGGTCGTTTCGCCAGCAGGGATCACCAGGTCGAGCCCCTTCAGGCTCGGGGTCTGTGATTGGGTTGGGGTTGCGTCGTCGGTTTGCCAGGTGACCGATTCGAAGCGAATCTCGTCGGCCAGCGGTTCCAGGAACCTGGCTCCGACGGCCTGTGACACGTGAGGGACTCGATCCAGGTATTCGTGAATCCGTTCGGCGGCCCGGCCCGCTTGTTCGGCAATCCGTTGCAGTTCACCGCGTCGGTCGAGGGCTCTGAGCAGTCCGGCGATGCTGACTACGAGGATGAGTGCGGAGGGAAGATTGAGCGAGTCCGGTGGTGGGGTGTCGAGCAGGCGTCGGCTGACGAGTGCGAGAATCACTGCGGCGGCGATGGCTTTCAGGCTTCCTCGAATCGCACGTCCGAGGATGTGTCGGCTGTCGCGGGCGGTTGCCAGTTGACCGGCGTCGGCAAGAGACGCGTCGAGTCGGTCCTGGGCCAGGCGGTCGGTACTGTAGCCGCAGGCCAGTCGGACCTGCGAGAAGGACTCGTGGATCTGCTGATCGGTGGTTTGGGCCAGGTCGTCGACGGCGAGCCGGTGTCGATTCCGTGCGGCTCGGTCGCGAATCACGAGCCACCCCAGCAACGCCGCCGGCAGCAGCAGGCATTGCAGGGCCAGGATCGGGTCGGCAAGCAACGCCAGGACGAGGCAGGTTGCGGCGGTCATGGTGTCGCGGCCGAGTCGGCCGAGTGTGTCGAGGGTCGCCGTCGACACGATCGCGATGTCTTCAGAGAGTCTTTTGCGAACCGATTCGCCGGTGCACCCATCGACATCGCCCGGCCCGATTCTCAGGTGCTGACGAAACATGGCTCGACGCAGTCGATCGCTGATGCCACGGGCGACGGTCTGGGCGGCCGAGTCGGCCAGGTGACTGGTGCTGCGATGCAGGATCCAGAACACGGTCCCGGCCGTCAGTGCCAGCAGGCCGATCGAGAGGTGCGTGTTGGAGAGCAGCAGGACGAGTTGTTCGAGGCGTTGAGGGTTTGCGGAGTCGATGCTGGCTGGTCTGAGCCAGGTGTTGAACAAAGCAGCGACACAGACCAGCGTCGCGGCGGCCAGCAGCACGGATGTGGCTGAGAGCAGGTGTGAGACGAGTGCCGAGCCCTGCAGCAGGTCGCGCCGGGAAACGGCTCGTCGGAACGCATCTTCAGGTCGAACTGACACGAGTGCCTCGCTTTTGCCCCGCCGTGGCCCGTTCGGCAGACGTTGGGTTCCGCCACTTTCATGCTAGCCGGGCGGCGTGAGGTGTTGCCAGACCAACTTCTGTGGCGTGTGGCGTTTGGGGCTGGAGGGTGGACGGAGAGCCAGTCCCTGGCAGTCTAGGTGAGGTCTCGGTCTTCGAAGAGGATGAAGGCGAGCAGGATAGCCATGGCTGAGTAGGCGGCGCAGTAGAGGACTGCGGTGCCGAGGTAGATTGGTGCGACGATCGTGTCGGTCGAGACTGCTGTTTGCGTGTTGAAGAATTCGAGGCCTGGCAGGGCGATGGCGATCAGGTTGGCGACAAAGCGGACTGGCTCGAGTCCTCCGGAATCCTGCTGCACCAGCACGGGTGCAATGTGAGCGATGACGAAGATGGCAAAGCTGCTGGTCATGTTGACGACCAGGGGGGCTCGGGTCGAAATCGCCACGCTGACGGCAGCCATGACTGCGATTTCGCACAGCACCAGGAACATGGGCGGAATGGCTTGGAGTACAGGCAGCAGTCGGTCCATGTTCGGACGCATGTTCTCGAGATCAAAGAACTCGGGAATTTCCTTGGACTGCTCGCGCGCGTCGTAACCGACCTTGAAGTAGATCAGGGCACAGAAGGCGATGGCCAAGGGCAGCATCAGCAGCAGGACGGCTTGCAGAATGCCGAGGTACTTGCCGACAACGAACTGCCGACGGTTGACCGGCTTGGACAGCAGTGTCATCGCCGTCCGACCTTCGATTTCCTGAGAAATACTCGTGCTGGCCGTCCAGACGGCCAGCAGGATTCCCGAGATCAGGATGGTGGACAGGCCGCCGTCCTTGAACATCTTGATGTCTTCACCAAACGTCAGGTACGGCAGGAAGGCCAAGATCAGCATCAGGCTGATCCCCAGTGTCATCAGCAGGATGAACAGCGGCTGACGCGTCGCTTCCATCGTGGTTGAGCGAGCGATGATGCCGGTGCGAGTGAAATAACTGACCGCGAGCAACACTCCGAGCAGCACGAAGGCGACTCCCAGTACCAGCCCCCACTCGTAATTGGCCGCCATTGTTGCCTCGACCGGAGGCATGACGGCGGGTGGTGCACCTTGGGCGAGCAGCGATGCGAATGAAAGAAGACTGTTCATCGTGATGCCCGTGTCGGCTGTCCAGCCGAAGGTGGCCCGTCAATGGAAACTGCTTCGGTGTCGACCGAATTCCACCGGACCTTTATACGAAGTGATACTCGGATTCGTTGGCTCGGTCCTGACCGAGCCCCTCTTGTGTCTTGCGTCTCAAAAACACTCTACGTCTCGCATCGACCTGGGGAAAGACGATCGCGCGTTCTTCGTGGCTGTCGAGATCAGCTGATCCCGCGTCGCTCGGTGTAACCGGAACGACTGGCACAACCGTTCGTCAGGCCCGTTTGGCTGGTGACGATGCTGGCCACCTGGCCGATCATTTGCCTGGCGACGTGTCGGTGGTGGGATCGGTTGGCTGTAGCTGTCGGACTTCGAAGCGAAGTGGTGCGGACGCCTGTTTGCCTTCCTGTCTCGAGACGGCGTGGATCAGCCGTCGTGTTTCGGGCACCCAGTCGGCGGCGGTGATGAAGATTTGTCGTCGAGTTTCTTTGGCACGGACCAGGATTCCCGACAGTCCGATGTTGTCGACAATGACTCCATGCGGCAGGTTCTCGACATCGAAGTTCAGGTCTCCGTCGTAGCCATTGCGTTGGACGTCGAGCATGGCGGTGATCGTCTGGCCTGGTGCGATGATCAGGACCGGTTGCTGTCCGTCGGCTGGCGTATCGGCATCGAGTTTCAGCGTGACGACGGCCTTGGGCGGTTTGCCGATTTTCAGGGTGCCGAGGTTGCCGACGGGTTGTTCGACCGGCTTGCCGAGGACCATGGCGTGGGCCACGACCGTCACCTTGGCCCAGGCGTCCTTTTCGGGAGCCTTGGCATTCTTGGCGACATTGATGACGCCCTGGGCTTCGAGATGTCCGGCTTCGACGACGATCGGCGAGGTGGCCGTGAACCCATCGGGCAGGTTGTCGATGGTCACTTTCACCGGGCCGTGAAATCCGTCGATCCGATCGAGTTTGACGGTGAATCGTTGGCCACTTCCTTCGGGGATCGTCGCATCCCGTCCGCCGAGCGTCGCCTTGAAGGCGGGCCTGGGCTGTCGGATGCTGAGCTGATACTTGAAGTCCTTGCCACCAAAGCCTCGCACGTCGGTCACCTTGACCAGGTAGTGTCCCGTTTCGGGGGCGGTGAAGATCAGTTGCGAGTCGCTGCCGAGTTTGCGGTGTCCATCGTCATCATTGGCGAAGTAGAGCGGAAAGACGGGCAGGCCGTTGTCGGGCAATCGGCTGCCGGGTCGATGTGGTTCGACGATGTAGACCTTGGTGTCGAGTGCATGCGAGGTGGCACTGGTGTCGAAGTAGCAGTGCCGTTGTCCCTTGATGGTGTAGAACTGCATCCCCGAATCGGGGCCGCGTGGCATGCGGTAGTTCTTGACCACCTCGCCACTCATATAAAGGAACTGGTTGAGTCCCATTTCTTCCCAGTTGTCGAGTCGTGCCTGGTTGGTTCGCGAATCGATCGGGCGAAACGTGATGGCCGAATCGCGGACGGCTCGGAGCAGCAGCCGGATCAGCGGACGGCCGTCGCCATCGAGTACTTCGATTCGCGTATCGGCCGGCGACTTGTCGCGAGCGGCTCGAGTCTCGATCACCCAACTCTGGTCCTTGTTACTGGAAAACCGAAACAGGTCGACATCTTCGGTAGTGTTTGGCGTGTCGTGGGAGGCTTCAGCGAGGACTCCTGTGGCGATGCCCGGTGCGGCCAGTTTGCTGGCTTTGGCCGGCGTGTTGTTCGGTTCGGTTTCGGCCTGTTTGGACAGATTGTCGTTTGCCAGATCTTGTTGGGGGCTGGGCACGCTGGCCTGGGTCAGAGGGATCGGCCTGGCGTCGGTTTGGGTGGCATTGGTCAGCGAGAGGATTGCGGTCGATCCGTCGAGTCGTCCCACCAGCAGGCTTGTGCCGTCGCGGGTCACGGCGACGGTGGCGGGCCAATCGGTCTGGTTGGGGAAGTGGCGATCCTGGTGAAACCCGTTGGTCGTCCAGGTCTTGATCGAGAGGTCTTCGCTGGCACTGACCAGGTGTTTTCCGTCGTTGGTGAAGACGAGGTCGAGCAGAGGTGCCTGGTGAGCGAACCGGGAGAATCGAATCGGGTTGGTGCCTTCGCGCCCGTCGGCGGTGATTTCCCAGACCCGGATCCGGTTGTCGATGCCTCCGGCGACCACGAAGCGGCCATCGGGCGAGACGGCCACGGTGTTTTGACCCTTGGTGGGTTCGATGAAGGTGTCGAGTCGTTTGCCGGTCTTGAGGTGCCAGAGTTTGACGGTGCGGTCGCCGCTGGCGGAGGCGAGAAACCGGTTCTTGGGGTCGAAGGCCAGGTCGAGCACCGGGCCGTTGTGTCCGGACAATTCCAGCAGTCGCTCGCCGTTGGACGTGTTCCAGACAACGATCGTGCGGTCGTAGGATCCGGTGGCCAGTAGTTGGCCGTCGGCCGAAAGTGCGACGGTGTTGAGACTGTCCGAGTGGCCTCGGATGATCCGTTTCAGAATGGCCACTTTGCCGGCAGCCGCCTCGCGGACTCGTTTGGCAATCTCGTAGACGCGGGTTTCGCCGAAGAGACCCGGCTCGCCGGCGGCGGTCACCAGTTGACGTCCATCGCTGGAAAGTGCCAGGTCGCTGACCTGGCCGGGGATGCCGGCCAAGGTGGCCAGTGGTGGCCGCTTGGGATCCACCGGCAGCACCAACAGGTCGACTCGACCAGTCCTCGCCAGTGCGTACCAGCTGCCGTCGGGTGCCACGACCAGGGCGTTGACCGGTTGCCGAACCGTGCCACGGGTGGGCACGCTGGGCACTTCCAGTGATCGTGGTCCATCGAGTGACGGGAATGGCCGTGCCCCTTCGCCGATCCACTTCTTCAGGATCGCGATATCGGACGACCGCGGCCTGCGGCGGTTTTTAGGTGGCATGAACGGCTTGACGCGATGTTCGATCAGCTGGATCAGCAAGCTGGCGTCTGCCTGGCCAGCAACCACGGCCGGTCCCGTCTCACCACCTTCCAACAGTGATGCGTGAGATGTCAGCACCAGGCCGCCTTCGGCGTCGTCGGCGTTGTGGCAGCCAATGCAGTACTTCTTGAGGACTCGGGTGGCTGCGGTGGTGGCTGCGGTGGTGGCTGCGGTGGGTGGAGTGGGGTTGGCCGAGTGGATGTTGGTTGTGGTGGTGGCGAAGAGTGCGAGGGTGGCCGAGGCGATGAGGTGGCGGGTTGTTGGTCGAGTGAGCTTCATCTGGGAGTCTCGGGCTGGTGAGCGGTTTGGCGGGTTGTGCCTGGTTAGTGGTTGAACAGGAATTCTTTGGTGCTGATCACGCTCCAGAACACGTCTTCGATCAACTCACGTTTCTTGTCGGCCGGGGTCCCGGCAAAGATTTTGAGTGTTTCGGACATCTCGCGGTTGGTCGGGTATCTCGACAGAGAGGCCAGGTAGATCGATTCGACGATCCGGTAGTCGGGCAGCCCGGCATCGAGCCAGCCGGCGATGCGGTTGGTTTTTGAGGCGAGTTTGTCGTTGAGTGTATTGCCGTTCACGATGTGCAGGACCTGGACCATGCTGGGTTCATCGGACCGTTCGCATTCGCAGGTGATGACTCGATCGGGTCGTCCAAAGGTATTGAGGAATCTGGAGGCGACGTTGCTGTCGGGCAATTCGAGTGACCGGGTGCCGGCGGGGTAGTCCTTGAATGTGGTGTGTTGTCCGGTGGCGGCCGAGATGGCATCGAGGAGCACTTCGGCTTTCAGTCGACGGGGGTAGAACCTGGAGTAGAACCGTCGATCGCCCTGGTTGCCGGCGGCGACCCGCGAAGATCTCTGGTAGGTCTTCGAATTCATGATCAGTCGGATAAGCGTCTTGAGGTCGTAGTGGTTCTTGACGAGGAAGCTGCTGAGTCGGGCGAGCAGTTTTTCGTTGCTGGGCGGGTTGGTCAGCCTGAGGTCATCGACGTTTTCGACGATTCCGGTGCCGAGATAGTTGGCCCATACGCGGTTGACGATCGCTCGGGTGAAGTACGGGTTTTGCGGTGCTACGAGCCAGTTGGCAAGATGTTGGCGTCGGTCGCCGGTGGCGTTCAGGGGGATGGTCTTGCCGTCGAGTGGTTTGGGGAGTTGAGGTTTTCCGGTTCGTGGTTGGATGAGTTCACCGGAGGTGGTGGTAAAGATCGACTGGTTGCCGTCGCCTCCTTCGGGAGCCGTCTTGAATCGGACTCGAGCAAACAGGTTGGCCATGCCATAGAATTCGTCGTTGGTCCATTTCTCGAGCGGGTGGTCGTGGCACTTTGCACATTGAATCGACATGCCCAGGAAGGCCATCGAGACGGTTTCGGCAGCATCGGCCGGATCGCGGTGAAGCACAAAGAAGTTGGCGGCTCCGTTCTTGTGAGTCGTTCCGCGGGCGGTGACCAGGTCGCGTGCGAACTGGTCCCAGGGCGTATTGGCGGCCACGTGGTCGCGGATCCACTTCGAGTAGGACTTCATGGCCTTGGGTTTGAGTTTCGAGCTGGTGACCAGAAGCAGGTCGGACCATTTGTGGGTCCAGTAGTCGACGTATTCGGGTCGAGCCAGCAGTCGTTCGATCAGTCGAGCCCGTCGGTCGGGATCGGTATTGTCGAGAAAGGTGCGGGTTTCGTGGGGGGTGGGTAGCACGCCGAGCGTATCGAGAGTGGCACGACGCAGGAATTCGGCGTCGTTGGTCTGGGGTGAGGGTGGCAGGCGGAGTCCCTTGAGTTTTTCGAGTACCAGGTCGTCGATGAAGTTGTTGCGAGCGGCCGTATCGAAGGTCGTGTTGCCGACGGTATTGGGGTAGGGGACACTGAGTGCCGCGACCACGTTGCTGCTTTGGTACCAGGCAACGATGGCTGTTTCGCCGTGGCCCAGGACGTTGACTTCACCGATGCGTCCGGGCGTTGTGTCGTCGTGGGCCATTCCGGTGTCGTTGACATCTGCGACGGTGGTGTTGTTGGAGGTGAACTTGGCCCAGCGGGTGACATCTTCGGAGTGTCCGTCGGTGAAGTGGGCTCTGACGATCAGTTGTTGGCGTGTGCCGGGTCGAAGGATGGCGTTTTCCGGGAGGATTTCGAGTCGTTTGAGTCGTGGTCCGTTGTTTTCTGGTGGCTTGTGTCCGGCGGCGATCCATTCGACCAGCACCTGGTATTCGCGCGACCCTTCTTCGAACCGGACGCCTCCCTTGTGCGGCACGGCTCCGGTCGGCTTGGTCAGCAGCAGGCTGCGGCCCGGGTCGTTGGGAATCACTCGGCGTCCGCGGTTCTGTCGGGTGATGGTGCGGACGTCGGCGATCGGGTCGTAGCCTCGCAGCGAGAGTTTGAAGCCGTTCTTGCCAGCGAGTGCTCCGTGGCAGGCTCCGGAGTTGCAACCTGCCTTGGTCAGGACCGATTGGACGTGGATCCGAAAGTCCCAGGTCACCGGCCGGTCGAAGTCGGTGACGGTCACCTGGGCGGTGGCCACGAGTTGTCCGTGTCGGACGGTGATCGTGGCCTGGCCGTTCCCGGTGGGTCGAACGGTCTGGTTCTTGACGCTGACGACCCTGGGGTTGGACGAGGACCATTCGAGCGGTCCGGTGGGTGTGCCGGTGAATTGGCCGTCGGTCATCAACCCGGGCACCAGTTGCTGAAACGATGCCGAGCCGCTGAGAGTGAACTCACCGGGCAGCACAACCAGTGTCGCGGCAGGCGATTTCTTAGCAGCCACTTTCTTGGCCACAGTGTCGTCACCGGCGTCGATCGAGTCGGTGATTGCTGCGAGCAGCACGAGAGTGGCGAGAGTGGCGAGGGCCAGGGGGTTGAGTCGTGTGTTGCCGATGTTGGTTGTCATGGGCGGTTGTCGAGTTGGCATCTAGAACAGCTGGTTGATGGCTTCGGTTCCCTGGTCGACCAGTGGGAAGGGTCGTCCGGAGGGTCCAGGGAGTTCTGTTTCGAGTTCGTAGCCGAGGCTTTTGTAGATGGTGGCGACGACGTTATTGGGTCCGACGGGACTTTCGGCGGGGTAGGCACCGATCGGGTCACTCTTGCCAACAACTCGGCCTCCCTGCACTCCACCTCCGGCAAAATAGACACTCCAGCATTGCGGCCAATGGTCGCGTCCGCCGGCCGGGTTGATTCGAGGCGTGCGTCCGAATTCCGAGAGGTTGCAGACGAGCGTATCTTCGAGGAGTCCTCGTTGGTGAAGATCTTCGATCAGTGCGCTGTAGCCCTGGTCGTACATCGGTGCCACGATGTCTCGCATGCCTTCGATCGACGTGAACGGCTTGGTGCCGTGGATGTCCCAGGTAATTTCGTTGAAGACTGTCAGGAACGTATTGACGGTCACGCAGCGGACTCCGGCTTCGACGAGTCGTCGAGCCATCAGGCAGCATTGTCCAAAGCGGGACATGCCGTATCGATCGCGTACCGACTTGGGTTCCTTGGAGAGGTCGAAGGCGGCTCGGGCTTTTTCCGAGGTAATGATCCGGAAGGCGGCCTGGAAGCTGCTGTCGAGCAGCTTGGCATTTTCGCTGGCTTCGAAGTCCTTGACGGTGCTGTCGACGATCTGTCGCAGTTTTCGCCGTCGATTGAGGCGTGCTTCGCCGATGGATTTTGGAGGCAGCAGGTCGGGGACACGGAAGTTCTTTTTCGAAGGGTCGGCCATCAGGACAAAGGGGTCGTGAGCCTTGCCGAGGAATCCGGCATCCTGGCCGTGTGGCAGGTTGCCTCCGGTGGACCCCATCGGTTCGGGGAGCACGACGTGCGGTGGCAGGTCGGTGCGGCGGCCTTGCAGGTAGGCGGCGACGCAACCGGCGTGAGGTGTATTGACTCCGCCGGTGAACAACCGACCTGTCTGCATCATCTGGTGACCCGTGTCGTGAACGGCCGCAGCGGTGTGGAAGCAGCTGCGGACGACGGAGAACTTGTCGCCGATTTTGGCGTGTTGAGGCAGGATTTCGCTGACCGAGAAGCCGCCTCCGGTGACCGGGATCGGTTTGAAGGGACCACGGATCTCGGCAGGAGCTTCGGGCTTGGGATCGAAGGTTTCGAACTGACTTGGAGCACCGAGGTTGAAGATCATGATCACCGATCGGCGATCCGATTCGGGATCCGTCTTGCCTTCGGCACGAGCCTGTTCGAGTTCGGAGAGTGTGATTCCAGCGGCCCCGAGGGTGCCGACTTGGAGAAAATCACGGCGTGAGACTCCGTCGCAGGTCTGAGCCGTGCCCTGTCCGGTGATATTCAGCATCGTGTCGGTCTCCGCAGGTCCTGAGTGCAATCGAGAGTCATTGCCGTCGTCGGACTTCCACCGGAATTCTACGTCTGTTGATACGGCGTCACAACAGGGAGAGGCAGATGCCGGCTACACCCACAGTTCCACTCGTTCCCGCAGACTCTCGGGCAACAGTTTTTTCACTTCGCGACGCACCTGGTGTTCCTGGTAGCGAGTGCTGAAGTGGCCGAGGATGATCAATTCGTTCTGGAACTTGTCGGCCCGTTCGATGATGTCGTCGAGGTGCGTGTGCCCGAACTTGTGGATCTTGTCCTTGCGGTGATCGGGTCGGTAGAAGGTCATCTCGGTAATCAGCACTCGTGCCTGGTAGATGGGAGCGTAGTTGTCGAGTCCACCGGGAGCGGTATCGCCGCAGTAGCAGACCAGCGGCATTCGGATTTCGCGTGTCACTTCTTCGCCGCTTAACCGTTTCTTGCGGATTTCATCCTCGTCCATGCCTACGAGTTCCTCCTTGAGTTTCCAGCGGCGGTCCCAGACGACGTAGCCGACCGAAGGGACTGTGTGGACGGTGTCGAAGATGGTGACGACTCGTTCGCGAGACAGTTCGAATTCGTCTCCGTCGCTCACAGGCACCAGGTTGCAGATCATGCGACCTCGGTCGAGTTGTCTCCAGGCGTTGAGCATTTTCCAGACCTGGTCGTGGATGGCCGCGGGGACGTAGATGGTTGGCGGATCCATTTTCATCATGCGTCGCCTGGCGACGAAGACCGGCAGTGCGGCCATGTGGTCGAGGTGGCCGTGAGTGATGAAGAAGGTGTTGGTGCCCATGAAGGACCAGGGGCTACCACCCATGTCGAAGCCCAGTTTCAACTCGGGGATCCGCCAATAGGTCTGCACGGCGGCCCGCGAGTAGCCTTCGATGGTCAGGCCGCGGTGGTGGTGGGTGCGGAGGGGGAGATTGTCGATCATCACTGTTCAATCGAGCGAAACCGCTCGCCCCCGCTCAATACTTTCGGCCTCAGCAAAACAGACGGCCAACGCATCCAGTGCGAGTTCACTCGAGATGACTCGCGGCGCTTCGCCGGACGAGACTCCATCGACGGCTGCCTGCAACTCGTCGGTGAACGCACTGTACCACTCGCCTCCGCCAGGCAACTCGGGTTCGATCATCGTTCCATCGTGGCTCAGGAGTGCCAGGGGACGGCTTGCCACCCATTTGCCTCCGTAGGTCCCGGCCGAGTATTCGAGCGTTGCACGCTCGAAGTAGATTTCGAATCCGTGAGCGAACGCGAGTCCGGCGGCGGCGATGCCGCCACTGACGCAGCTGACGGCTGGGGCCGGCTGGTCGTCGGTCGACTGGTAGATGTACTGCGAGTGCACGTGGTTGACCAGTCCGTCCTGCAGCAGGCCGTTGGCCATCACGCCGCTCGGGACTCCGCACAACAACCCGATGTAATGGTTGTCGTGGATGTGCAGGTCGATGCCCCAGCCACCCAGCTTGCGAAAGTCCGACATGTCGTCGGACCAGTCGGGAGGCGCGATGACGCGTCGGAAGTGAGCGGCCAGCAGGCGACCGTGCTCACCCGATTCGGCCAGCCGGCGGACGTAGGCGAACTCGGGAAAGAACGGCAGCACATGGGCCACCATCAGCAGCCGGTTGGCCTCGGATGCTCGAGCGACCATCCGGCGAGCGGAATCCAGATCGACGGCGATCGGCTTTTCCACCAGCACGTGCTTCCCTGCAGCCAGGGCTTCCAGCACGACCTGTTCGTGCTGGTCGGTTGGCAGGCAGATGTCGACCAGGTCGATGTCCGGATCTGACAGCAGGTCGTGGTAGTCGGCATGGGCGGTGACACCGTCGAGATCCATCAGGGTGCCTGGAGGCCCGAAGTTGCCCTGGATCGAGGTCCAGTCGCCATTGAGTTTTTCGGAATTGCGGGTGGCGAAGGCGGTGACCTGGCCTCCGTCGATCCGAGGCCCCTCGATGCGACGTCGCCCCGATTCGTCCGGATCGGTCATCCGCATCGCACCCTCGAAATGGGTCATCCCCATGAAACCCAAGCCAATGATCCCAATCCTCACCATCTCTGCCTCGCTCCTGGACTCGTAAACACGCGTTGGCTAACCGAATCGTCTCAATCCAGCCCCATTCCGCCCCATTCCGATCATGACGCCCGGGACGGTTTCGGTGACCGGCGACCGGCCGCCTGACCGATCCCCGTTGCAGGCATCGGCGACATTCCAAGCATCCTGCCCACTTCGTCCAACGTCAAGCCGCCCCGCACAGGCCGATTCTTCGCCCGCACCAACTATTTCAGCCCTCAGCCCCGGATTGGGCTAGGCGCGGCGATTGAGCGTGTTATCTTTATGACCACACCATCGAATTGACGACACTTGTTTGTCGATCGAAGGGTTGCTGGTTGTCGCCGCAAACGGTGGCATGACTGCTGCTGGATCAGGCAGTTCGGCTCTGGGTGTGAGCAAATTCAAGATGGACCGCGAAGAAAAGGAGTGACGCGATGCTCGTGCTATCAAGGAAGCCAGGTGAGCGGGTGCTGATTGGCGAGAACGTCAGTGTGACGATCGTGCGAATTGGCCCGAATTCGGTTCGACTGGGAATCGATGCTCCCCGCGACTTAAACATAATCCGCGAGGAGTTGTGCATCGACGTACCGCTGGATTCTCTGGATCCATCAGCGGTATCTGAGCCGGTCGAGTTGACGAACGTCTGAGTTCGGCATGGGCGTTGATGGGCTGTCAGCTGGGGCGAGTCCACCAATCTGGTTCGACAAACAGGTCTTTCACTGGGAACTCGAGACTCGGTAGTGCGGGGTTACCGGCGAGCATTTCGCTGGCGGCATAGGGGGTGGTCATCTGGCCGGGCAGTGCCACGTGTACCGATTTGTCGAGCGAGTTGACGATCCAGACGCAGGGCACTCCCCACTTGTGCCACTCGAGAACTCGCTCGGCCATCTCGGCCCGCCGCTGGTTGCTGGTGGCCAGTTCGATCACCAGCCCTGGTCTCGACTCGGTCAACTCGCGATCCATCTCTTCAAACGCCGGTCCCCCAACAAACACCGACACCGGTGGACATCTGACGGTGTCCGGGTCGCGGCAGGTCACCAGCCCCAGTTCGTAGCACGCGTACGCCGATACGGAGGTCGCGTCACTCTTGTGCAGGTGAACTCCGAGTGTCTTGGTGAGGTTGAGCACCACGGTACCATGGGTGTCGTCGGGCGGTTCGAACTGCCGAACTTCTCCGGAAACCAATTCAGACCACCGACCTGCTTCGGGCAAGTCGAACTTCGTTTCGGCGAATTCTTCGGCGGTTTGTAGAATCGTCATGCCTCGAAGAATACGACCATCTTCGGCATCGGTGCAAGCAACTGAGACGGCGCCTATGATGCCTGTTGAAGTCTCGACATGCCTGTCGATTCCTGTAGCCACCCCATTTGCGACCAAGGTCACCGATGTCGTCGTCCGAGACACCTCAGTTCACCGTCCGCTCGTTCCACCCGGCCGATCTGGACGCGATCAAGCGGATCACTGTCGAGGCCTTCAGCGGCGTGTCGATCGACCAGGCGGCCGAGCTGCTGTTTGGCCCGATCAACGGCCACGACTGGAAGTGGCGGAAGGCTCGACACATCGACACCGACGTGGCTCGCGAGGTCGACGGGATCCTGGTGGCCGAATCGGACCAGGGCGAGGTGATTGGTTACATCACGTCGTGGCAGGACGCCGAGGCGGGAATCGGTTACATCCCGAACCTGGCGTTTGTGCCCGAGTGGCGCGGTCGCGGGCTGGGTCGATTGTTGATCCAGATGATCCTGGACCGGTTCCGTGATTCGGGTCTGAGTCACGCAAAGATCGAGACTCTGGCCAACAACGAAGTCGGACACCATCTGTACACATCGATTGGATTCCACGAAGTGACTCGGCAGGCTCACTTCTTTGCCGATCTCGATCAGGCCCAATCTGCAAACGATTCGGCCAGCGAGTCCTCCAACACGGGTGACGGACCGTGATTGCCGTCCTGGGATCAACCGGCCAATTGGGCAGCGAGTTGCTGAGTGTATGGGGCGAGTCTGCCATCGGGTTGACTCGCGACCAACTGGACCTGTCGGACCCGTCGACGATCGAGTCGTCACTCGAAGCGATTGCTCCCGACGTCGTCGTCAACGCAGCGGCCTACAACCTGGTGGATCGGGCCGAGACGGAATCGTCGTTGGCGATGTCGATCAACGCCCAGGGGCCCCGGCACCTGGCTCGCTGTTGTGCATCGCGTGGTATCCGCCTGGTCCACGTCAGTACGGATTTCGTTTTTGGCGAGGACACGTCTCGAGAATCACCTTATGTGGAGTCGGACGAGACGGGGCCAATGGGCGTTTATGGTCTGAGCAAGTTGGGAGGCGAGTTGTACATCCGCAGCGGATGTCCGGACCATTTGGTTGTCCGCACCTGCGGGCTGTACGGGCATGCGGCTTTGAGTCGTGAAGGTGGGGGCAACTTTGTCGAGACGATGTTGCGATTGGCGGCTTCGGGCGACCCGATCCGAGTGGTCAACGACCAGCGATGCACTCCGACGTCGACCAGCGTACTGGCCACCGCGATCGATTCGTTGATCCAGTCCGACTGCAGTGGCCTGTACCATGCGACTTGTTCGGGCAGCACGACGTGGTACGAGTTTGCTCGCGAGATCTTCGAGACGTCGGGCTTGGAGGTCGTTCTGGAGCCGATCTCGACGTCCGACTTTGGTGCTCGAGCCGAGCGGCCGGGGTACAGTGTGTTGGACTGCGATCGATTGATTCGAGACACTCGTTACATTCCGCCCGACTGGCAAGCGGCATTGGCCGATTACCTGGCTTCGCGTGAAGCGGTTTCCTGACAGGCGATGATGACCATGAGTTCGATTGCGAGGTTCGAAGCGACGCTGCTCGAGGCCGTGGCCACCGGGAAAATCGGCACGGTGGTTTCGGTTCGAGCGATGCTTCAGTTGCCCGACGAGTCGGCCGACCTGAAATCGGCGGCATCGGTGGTATTGGCATTGGCCGGCCGAGTCTTGGGAACCGACGCCGGACAGCTTGTGACTCGAAGCCACGACTCGGGCCAACAACTCAACCTGTTGCTTCGCCTGGACGCTGGCGGGATCCAGAGTGTCACGGTGACTCGAGGTGGTGTTTCGAAGTTGGAGCTGGACCTGGTGGTGGTTGGCAATCACGGAGTGATTCGGATGGAGGGTTCCGAGTTGGCCGAGGAGATGGGATTGAGTGTCGGTTCGTTTGCGGAGGCGGACGAAGCGTGGTTGAAGCGGATTTGATCCGTAGAGTTTTCGCTTCTTTTTAGTACAGACACTCTTGCACGCCCGCAGCGGTGCCTGTCCCGAAGTTTGACGCACCCCCCCTGCGACCTCTAGGATCGAATCATCCAGACTGCTCGATTGATCTTCCGGGAGTGTACGCGGATCTGGTGACCGCCCTGGGCTTCAAACCCATGGTGGCGTCTGAAAAGTCGCCAGGTGGGTTCGATTCCCATCCACTCCCGCTAGCGGGTTTTGCACCTTGGTGCACCCGCCCGCAACCCCCTGCACCACAGGGGGTTGTTTCATTTGCGGCCAAGCCGTTTGTGACCCCGTGCGAGGCAAAACGGCCGGTTGCTGCAGCGCATTCCGCA
>CAVOEV010000050.1:0-22505 GCA_963694825.1 Planctomycetota bacterium | reverse complement strand
TTAGAGATTCCCGTGTGGTTGGAGAGGGTCGAACTGACCCTCGGTCGGTTCCGCTCAGCAGAACCACGATTCTGACAGTCGCGGTGCACGGCGTCGATCCGGTGCGAGTGGTGATTGGGCGTGGGCCGGAGAGCGGCCGTGAGCCAGTTCCCGGATGCGGACGAACGTGGTGCCCGGATCGATCTCGTCTTCGGCGTCCAGTTCGACCAGGCGAGCGACTTCACGCTGCAGCGCGTCCATGCGTCCATCGGGATGGACCCACTTCCAACTCAGGGCCGATTCATCAAGTCGTCCGCGATAGGGCAGCGTCGCTGGATGCTCGGCCAGCCAGGACCCGGGCGGAATCAACAGCCGTATCGAGAATTGGACCGGATCGACGTGATCGATCAGATCGTTGGTTTCGATGAAGTCGAGCACTTCGAGGTAGTCGTCTCGAGTGGTCCAGGGCGTGAAGGCGACCCAGGTCGGACGCAACGTGATGTCGGCCTGTCGGCAACGCTTGAGTGCGGCGGTGACATCGTCGGGGGTGTGCTGCTTGTCGAGAATCTTCAGGACGGTTGGGCTGAGTGATTCGACGGCCGAGATGATGAACAGGCAGCCGAGTTGGCCGAATTCGGCCAGGTCGTCGCCTCGAGTCAACAGGTGCTCGATCTTCGCGGTGAAGTCGAACGTCAGATCCGGAAACCGCTCGTGCATCTCGCGGACGACCTCGATCGAGTGTCGCGGTCCGTTCAGGAAGTCGGGGTCACCGAAGGTGATGTGTGTGGCCCCCGCGTCGACCTGCCGCTGAATGTCCTCGATGACCACATCGGTGGGGACCACGAAAAAGCGGCCGCCGTAGACGGGTGGGATCGGGCAGTGAGTACACAGGTGCAGGCAGCCTCGGCTGGCTTCGGTGTAACCTGCCGTGCGGCTGTCGTCGTCGTGGATCAGTTGAGCGTACTCGGTCAAAGGCGGCAGATCGCCCCGTGAAGGAACGGCGAACTCGAGTCGTTCGAGAAACGGCGTGGCTGTGTGGTCGCGGCGGATGACGCCGGGGAGCAAGTCGATGTCGTCAGCGGAAAGTCCCGATTCGAGAGCTTCCACGAGCGAGACGAGCGGAGCTTCGTACTCGCCGCCCAGGCAACTGTCGGCGCCCTGCTCGAGCAGGTAGTCGGCATTGAGTGCGGCGTAGAGTCCGTAAAAACAGATGTGGCAGCCGGGGTTCACCTGGCGGATCCGTTCCATCACCCGCACACCCAGTCTCAGGGCGGTGTGCATGGGCACCGAGATGGCGACCATGCGGGCTGGTGTGACCAGCAGGTCGTCGAATGGAGAAACGGCGACATCCAGAACACGTGGCGAGAACCCGGCCCGCTCGAGAAACCCAAGCGGCATGGCGACGCCGATGGGTTGGTGTCCGAGTTCGTAGCACGAGATGAGCACGATGGCCGTGTCGTCGCGCCAATCGAGAGCCTGCTGGTCGGGCGGGGTGGTGACGTCAGGCTGTGATGAGGTACTGGGGTTGGTCATGGCTGACAGAGAGTATAGCGGGCGAAGCCGGGTCGAGTCGAAAGCCGCTCGGGACAGTTTCAGCACTTGCGGAGCACGAACACCGAGTCGGTGATCTGGTTGTCGAGTTTCAGCGGGTCGTCGATGTCGTACCAGAAGTCGAAGACGTCGATCATTTCGAACTGCGGAACCGATTTCAGCAGTTGCCGGAACTGTGGTGCCGTGTACATCCGCAGCGGGAAGGCATCCTCGAACTTCAGCTTCCGTTTCGCGTTCGTGCCCGTGGTGACATTCAGTCGGAAGCGGATCGTCTCGATCCGTTTCCGGCGGTTCGAATCGAGCACCTTCAGCGAGAAGGTGACGCGAGTGCTGGAGTGCCGCGCGGACCATCGCTCGGTGGATTCGGGATCGATGTCTGGTGGCAGCAGGTGAAAGCCCAGCAGGTAGATGCCGCCGGGCCGGAGGCTGGCGGCGATCGATTCGAGGTGACTTCGCGCGTCGTTTTCGGTGACCAGGTGTCGGAACGTATTCATCGGGCAGATGGCCAGGTCGACCGGCGGATCGATCTGGGCGCTGGTCATGTCGCCGACGAACACGGTGGCCGACAGCCCGCGTCGTTTCAGTCGTCGTTTCAGGTAGTGGATCGCCGGCGTGCTGAGATCCAATCCGGTGACGTCGTAGCCTCGCGAGGCCAACTCGACCACCAGTCGTCCTCCACCACACCCCGGTTCGAGCACTCGTTTGACCGGAAACTCGCAGTAGGTCTTGGCCACTGCATCGACGAAATCGGCTTCCATCAGCGTTTCGTCTCGAAACGCCAGGTCCCAGTACTGGGGGTGGTCGTAGCAGGAATTGGACATGTGATTTGGAGTCTGGCAGCCCGGGGCACAGGGAATTATTCAACGTCCAGCTGTCGAGTCGTCTCGAGGTGATGTCGTTTGTCGACAGGTCGGATGGCCCAGTTGGCCATCAGGGCGACGCCCAGCAGAGTGGCCATCAGGTACATGGTCGAGTTGTACAGTGTGGCGCGAGGATCGAGGGTGTCTTGGGGCAGCAGTTCCAGCAGTTTGCCGATATCGACGGTCTTGGCGGCGACCAGTGCATCGAGCTGGTCTTTTCCGGCATCGAACTTTTCACGAAATGCGGTCGCATCGATCCGGCCCGCGAGGTCTCGGATTGCCGCCAGTCTCTTGTTCTCGCGAAGCGAGGTGATCGCCAGCGGACCCAGCACACCCGCGGTGCTCCAGGCCGTCAACAGTCGCCCGTGGATGCCACCGACAAACCGGCTGCCGAACAGGTCGGCCAGGTAGGCGGGGATCGTGGCGAACCCGCCTCCGTACATGGTGAAGATGATCATCGTGGCGGCATAGAAGTAGACCAGCCAGACGGTGGTCGGGTCGGCACTGACGCCGGCAGCGGCAAATGGGATCGAGAGGTACAGTGCGATACCGAGCACGAAAAACAGTACGTAGGTGGGCTTGCGGCCGATGCGGTCCGAGACGCTGGCCCAGAAGAAGCGGCCGAGCATGTTGAAGACGCTGATCATCAGCACGTAGGTCGTGGCGAATCCCTCGTCGACCAACCCGGGCAGTGTCGTACCGAAGATCTCGGTCATCATAGTCTTGGCCACGCCGAGCACTCCGATGCCGGCGGTGACGTTGAAGCACAGGACGATCCAGACGAGATAGAACTGCGGCGTGCGAACCGCCCTGTCGATACTCACATCGTGCTCGCTGATCATTTTTTTCTGGGCTGCGTCTTCGGTCGGAGGTGTCCATCCCGTCGGGACCCAGTCCTCGGCAGGGATTCGATAACAGAACGAAGCGACGAGCATGACCAGGAAGTACGCGATCCCGAGCACCACGAAGGTCTCGGCAACTCCCACGCTGCCGGTACCGGCGATGTAGGCGATATCGACGCCATTTTCGGTCACTTCGACGACGTCTCGCAGTTCGCCGGCCACTTCAGCCACTCGCCGTGCACCACGGGTGACCACCTCGACCCCGTGGTCGACTTTCTGCGGCGCGACGTAAAAGAGATCGAGCAGCCATTTCTTGAGCGGTGCTCCGATCATGGCTCCTCCTCCGAAGCCCATGATCGCCATCCCGGCGGCCATGCCGCGACGGTCGGGGAACCAGCGGATCAGGGTACTGACCGGCGAGACATAACCCAGGCCCAGGCCGCAGCCACCGAGGGCTCCGTAGCCGACGTACACCAGCCACAGCTGGTGGGTCCAGATCCCAACGGCACCGACCAGGAATCCTCCGCCCCAGCACATCGCCGCCACCGTGCCCACCACGCGCGGACCGACTCGCTCGAGCCACTTGCCGGCCACCGCGGCCGAGAGGCCCAGGAAGACGATGGCGACGGTGAAGATCCAGACCACGCTCGCCAGTGACCAGTCGTCCGCGGCGGGATCGACCACGCCACGAACACGCTCCAGCGGCGAGTTGAAGATGCTCCAGGCGTAGACCGAGCCGATGCAGAGGTGGATGGCGATCGAGGCGGGTGGCACCAGCCAGCGGTTGAAGCCGGGACCGGCGACAATCCGTTCCTTGGAAAACAGCCGCGACATGTGTTTGAGTGTCCCGGAACCGAGGGTGGTCGCAGCACGAGCCGGACATGGGAGTTTGAGCATAGCGTGGAATCTTGAGGTGTCGATCAATTCAACGGTTGAGATATCTCGACAAGCTTGGGATGACATGTGCTTTACTTTGCTGCGAGCTGTGGTCCAGAATAACCGGCTCCAACACACGCAGCTTGCACCACCCCGGTACGACTACGATGACCCGTTTGCAGTTGGCACTCGACGACCCCGATCTCGACGTAGCAGTGGCACGTGGCCGCGAGTTGATCGACCTGGTGGAGATCATCGAGGTGGGGACACCGCTGGTGATCGAGCACGGCATGGAATCGGTGCGACGGATCCGGGAGGCGTGTCCGGGTGTCGAGGTGTTGGCGGACTTGAAGGTGATGGATGCCGGGCGACTCGAGGCGTCGCTCGCCTACCGTGCCGGTGCCGACTGGGTCAGTGTCTTGGGCGTGGCGGCCGATGCCACGGTGCGTGGCGTGATTTCTGCTGCCGGTGATGCGGGAGGCCGGGTGCTGGTCGACCTGATTGGCTGCAGCGACATCCCGAATCGAGCGGCCGAGTTGCTGAGGCTGGGTGCGGACGTGATTTGTGTCCATACGGCGTTTGATCGCCAGGAAGCCGGCGCCAATCCGCTCGAAGAACTCTCACAGCTACTCGAAGTCACTCCACCCGAACGGTCGGCGGTGGCCGGAGGCATCGGTCCCGATACGTTGGCGGCGGTCCGCGAGTTGGCACCGGAGGTGGTCATCGTTGGCAGTTACCTGGCCGACCACAGTCGGCCTCGCGAAGCGGCCGTGGAAATGCGTGAGCTGTTGATGGGGGAGCGGGTGCGGTGACTGTCCGGAAGACGGCGGCCAGGATCGCCGAAGAAATCGGGGCGAGTGTCGATCGGCTGGACGACCAGCAGGCCGGGTTGCTGGTCGATGTGATCGATGGGGCGAAAACGGTGTTCGTATCCGGAGCCGGCCGGTCGCGAAGATCACTCGAAGCGTTCGCGATCCGGTTGATGCACCTGGGAATCGCGACCGAAGTTGTGGGCGAGACGACGACGGGTGCGATTGGTGCTGGTGACCTGTTACTCGTCGGTTCGGGATCCGGTTCGACCGGTTCGCTGGTCACCTTGGCAGGGCGTGCGGTCGAGGCGGGTGGTCGGGTGGCGTTGGTGACGATCCGCGGCGGTTCGCCGATCGGCGAATTGGCCGACGTCGAACTGCACATACCGGCTCCGACTCCGAAACTCGATGGACCGTCCGAATCGGAATCGATCCAGCCGATGGGTTCGCTGTTCGAGCAGAGTCTACTGGTGGTACTCGACGCGGTGGTGCTGGAGTTGATGCAGCGGCGGGGCGAGAGTTCCGAGTCGATGTTCTTGCGGCATACGAATCTTGAGTGAATGCAGCGGTACGACAGGTGTGGTCCCGTTGAATCGCCCGCGGCGTCCGGTATTCTGGCTCTGATCCTGCTTCTGTTGTTTAGCGAGCCGCATCATGTCCAAGACCATCACTGCAGCGGTTCTGACCAACGAAACGGGTGCCCACCTGGGGGCCTACTTCCCGGCGTTGTCGTCGAGTGTCGAGGCGAAACGGGTCGTGTTGGGCGATCCCAGTGGGCAGGCGTCTGCCGCTGCGAAGCGGGGGTTGGGTGCGAAGCTGGGTGCGGTGTACCGGAGTCATGCCGAGTTGTTGGCGACCGAGAAGCCGGCGTTGGCACTGGTGTCTGTGGAATCCCAGGCGGCTCCGGCGGTGATCCGCCAGGCTTTGGAGGCTGGCTGCCATGTGTTTGCCGAGAAGCCGGCGTGTGTGAAGGCCGAGGATTTTGCCGAGCTGGTCCGGCTGGCCGATTCGAAGCACCTGCACTTGATGCTGGCACTGGCCAACCGCACGAATCCCGAGGTGCAGGCGGCTCGGAAACTGATTGCCGACGGCGAGATCGGCAAGATGTACGGTGTCGAGTTGCACATCATCGCCGACCAGACACGGTTGAAGAGTCCGGCGTATCACAAGCGATGGTATGCTCGGAAGGCTCGTGCCGGAGGCGGTCACCTGGCGTGGCTGGGGATCCACTGGTTGGACCTGGCGACTTACCTGGCCGGGACGTATGCGACGCGTGTCACCGGCTTCACCGCCAACGTGGGAGGCCAGCCGATTGACGTCGAAGATTCGGCTGCGGTCGTCTTCCAGTACGCCAACGGCACACTCGGCACACTCACCTCGGGCTATTACCTCGACCGCGGCTATCACACTCATATCAAGATCTGGGGCTCCCGGGGCTGGCTGCAGCTGGAAGGCGTGGCGGGTAAGGGATTGACGTGGCAGAGTTGGAAGCCGGGTGCGAAGTCGGGCGTGCAGCACTGGGAGGGTTCGCCCGAGCCTCGTGGGTACACTCCATTTGTCCAAGCGGCCGTTCGGGCTGCTGCCGGACTGTCCGCACCGCCGATTTCGTCGCAGGACAGCCTGCGGGCGTTGCAGAGCGTATACGGTCTCTATCAGGCTCAGGCCACCGGTCGGACTCAGTCGATCGAATGACACGCCGGCGCCGATGCCGACTTCGTTTTCCTGAATTCTTGAACTGTCATTTGCAGCAGCAGGCGGAGTGATGATAGAGCTTCCGATCTCGTTCAAGTTTCGCTGGCTGGATGACAGCGGCAACGAAACGGGGTTCTTTTCGAGCAAGCGGGGTTCGTTCGACGGCGAGACATTAGTGCTGGATGACGTCGAGTTGCCGGTTGCGAACATCCTTTCCCTGGAGGCTTACGAAGAGCGTCTGGTGGTGGCGTTTCTTTCGGACGGCATGACCGACAGTGCGGCGTTCCGCATCTACAAGGTTTCGGTCAAGGATCTGAAGCAGGCTGTTGATGTGGTCCGCAGTGCGACTTGGGCCGAGATGACTCGAGAGAAGATGGTCGAGGAAGATCGTGGTGGAGCGTTTCGGACGGCTGTCTGTTCGCACTGCAGCGCCACGCTCGACGTATCGGACATGCCCGATACGCCTCAAGTCTACTGCCACTTCTGCGACTCGCTGACGACCAAGGGTGGGGGTGGAATGCCCAACGAGCACGAGTTTGGGTTGTGCGAGGAGTGCGGGATGTTCTCGAATCCCAAGCGTTTTACGATCTTCTATTTCTACTTCCTGGTTGTAGTCTGGGGTTACAGTTCCCGGGTGACTCATCGCTGCCCGGCCTGCATGCGAGGCGAGGCGTGGAAGATGCTGCTGGGCAATCTGCCGTTTTTGATCGGTGTACCGGTAGCGATTGTGCAGTTGTTCCGTTGTTACGGAGGCAAGATCACCGGCAGCGTGGTGGCCGATTTGGACGCGGCGAATCTGAGGGCACGCAAGGGCGACATGCTGGGTGCGTTGGCTGGTTATCAGAAGGTGCTGGAGCAGGTGCCGTTTGCTGCGGGCGTGAAGTACAACCTGGCCCTCGCGTTGCTCGAGCAACACGAGATCGAGCGAGCCGCCGATTCACTGGAATTGGCCTTCAGCGACTGTGTCAATTACTCGCCGGCCTACTCGGTACTGGCCGGCTGTTACGAGCAGCTGGGTGAAGAGGTGAAGCTGCAGGAATTGCGCCGCATCTGGGGTGATGATGGGGACGAGGACGATGAAGACGAGGGGGATGAGGGGGAGGCAGCTGGGATTAAGGAATCCGGGGGTGCGGGCGAGTTGCTTGACGAGGGTGATGTGTGGGCGTGATGATGCTTCGTCGCGGGCGGAGACGTTTGCAGGCGACCCGGTCAGGGACCAGAACGGTAATGACGAGGACGTGACGATGATCAGCGAATCGGGCCCACACGGTCGGCGCAGTATGGCGGTTGGCAGGCGATTGGCAATTGGGTTGCTTTCGGTCAGCGTGTTGCTGGGCCTGTCGGGCTGGGCTTCGGGTTGGTTCATTCCGACCGAGACGACCGTCACCGAGTTGTCCCCGGGCGTCTTCTTCCGCAAGGCTCGGAACAAGCCCGAGTTCATCGGATGTAACCAGGGCTGGGTCGTGTTTCGGGACTTCGTGTTGGTGATCGACGCGAACTTTCCGAACCAGGCTGACGAGGTGATCAAGCTGATCCGCAAGACGACGGACAAGCCGATTCGTTATGTCTTTGACACTCATTACCACGGCGATCATGCGGACGGGAACGCGAAGTACACCAAGCAGGGAGCCGTGGCGATTGCATCGGAAGCCAGCCGAGCATTGTTTGACACGAAGGGCATCCAGGGTTTCGAGAAGTCTCGGAAGGAAAAGGTGGCCGAGTACGGTTCGTTGAGTTACGACAAGCCGTCGTTGTATTTTCCTCGGAAGCTGGTGATCGACGACGGGACGATGCGAGTCGAGTTGATCACGTTCGGGCATGCTCACACGGCCGGCGACGCGATTGCCTGGTTGCCGAAGCAGCGGATTGCCTTCACCGGCGATTGCTGTGTGAACGGTGCGTTCAATTACACCGGTGACAGCAACACCGAGAGTTGGATTGGTGTGTTGACCGAGTTGGCCAAGCTGCCGATCCGCACGATTGCACCGGGTCATGGCGAGACATCGAGCAAGTCTTTAGTTGCCACTCAGAAACGTTACTTCGTCGAGTTGCGGCAGGCCATCCAGAAGTTCATCGACGACGGCAAGACACTCGAGGAGATCAAGGCCGCGATCGATCTGCCGTGGTACAAGGAGTGGACGGGCGTGGATGTGAAGACGCGTGAGGAGAACATCGAGTACGTGTTTGGGGAGTTGACCGGGAAGAAGGCGAAGAAGTGAGGCGAATGCTGCTGGCCACCGCCCTGGTGTTGTTGCCGGCCGTTCTTCCCGCAGCGACTCGTCCCAACGTCCTGGTCATCCTGACCGACGACCAGGGCTGGGGTGACCTCAGCCTCAACGGCAACCGCAACCTCAGCACCCCGCACATCGACTCGCTGTCCCGTGACGGCGCCCGCTTCAGCCGCTTCTATGTCTGCCCGGTCTGTTCGCCGACCCGGGCCGAGTTCTTGACCGGCCGCTATCATCCTCGCGGCGGCGTTTACAGCACGTCGGCCGGTGGCGAGCGGTTGGACCTGGACGAACGGACCATCGGCGACGTGTTTGCCCGGGCCGGCTACGTCACCGCGGCCTTCGGTAAGTGGCACAACGGGATGCAGCCGCCCTACCACCCCAACAGCCGGGGCTTCGCCGAGTTCTACGGGTTCTGTTCGGGTCACTGGGGCAACTACTTCAGCCCGCCGCTGGAGCACAACGGGCGGCTGGTCCGCGGCAACGGCTTCTGTATCGACGACTTCACCGACCGGGCGATCCAGGTCATCGAGCAGGCCGATCGCGACAGCAAGCCGTTCCTTGTCTACCTGCCCTTCAACACGCCGCATTCACCGATGCAGGTTCCCGATCGGTGGTGGCAGGTGTTTCGCGAGAAGACGCTGTTGATGCACCATCGTGACGTGAAGCAGCCGGGGTTGCAGCGACGCCAGCGAGAGAACATCGGACACATCCGTTGTGCGTTGGCGATGTGCGAGAACATCGACTGGAATGTCGGCCGGCTGCTGTCCACTCTCGATCGCCTCAAGCTCTCTGACGACACGATCGTGGCCTATTTTCATGATAACGGTCCCAACGGCGTGCGTTGGAACGGCGACATGCGGGGTCGCAAGGGGTCGACCGATGAGGGTGGTGTCCGTTCGCCGCTGCTGGTGCGATGGCCGCGGCGGATCCCCGGCGGGTTGGTTGTCGATCGAATCGCCGGGGCGATCGACCTGCTGCCGACACTCGCCGACTGTTCGGGGTTCCCCGTGTCCGGCCAACCCGGCCAACCACTGGACGGTCGCAGCCTGAAGCCGCTGTTGCTGGGCAGCCCGGCCCCGACAAAGACAGCCTGGGCGGACCGCTCGATCTTCTCACACTGGCGCGGGCGGGTCAGCGTGCGTACCCAGGCCCACCGGCTCGACCACCAGGGGCGGCTCTACGACATGCAGGCCGATCCGGGCCAGCGCCGCGACATCAGCGGGGCCCACCCGCAACTGGCCGGTCGATTGCGTGCGGACGTCGCGAAGTGGAAACGCGAGGTGCTCGGCGAGCTCGATCCGAAGCGGCTCCGCCCGTTTACGCTGGGGCATCCGGGGTCCGAGTGGACACAGTTGCCCGCTCGGGACGGTCGGCCGGCGGGGACGATCACCCGGTCCAATCGCTTCCCCAACTGCTCGTACTTCACCAACTGGACGAGCACCGATGACCGGGTCAGCTGGCCGGTGGATGTCCTGGCCGACGGTCGCTTCGAGGTGACCCTGCATTACGCCGTGTCGAAGGCGGACGTGGGAGCCACGATCGAGTTGAGCCGGGGCGAGACGCGGTTGACGGCGACGATCAGCCGGCCGCACGAGGTGCCCATTCGGGGCGGTGAACACGACCGGGTGCCGCGGCAGGAGTCGTACGTCAAGGACTTCCAGCCGCTGCGGATGGGAGTGATCGAGTTGTCTCGGGGCCGGGGCGACCTGGTGTTGCGGGCGACAGGGATTCCCGGATCGCAGGCGATGGAATTCCGCCTGTTGATGTTGCGGCGTCTGCCGTCGGCTACGCCTTGCGAATGAAGTGAGCGGCGTAGCTGCGGACTTCTTGTCCGTTGAGCACGTGAACTTGTCTCAGTCGGTCGACGGTGTCCTGGCTGAAGCGGCCGAGCGGGACGTGAACCAGTTTGCGGTGGTGTTGTTTGGCGATACGTCGCCAGGCGGCCCCTGGTGGTGAACTGCTGAGCACGGCGATGTGTTGTTCCCGGCTGTAGTGGCATGCGGCGGCGAGCAGTCGTTCTTCGAGGGTATCGGCCCAATCGAATCGCGGGTCGGCCCAGACCTCGGGGATCGGCCGTGGCGGGAACAGGAACATCGCTCCGCCGTAGTGGGCCAATCCGATCCCCGGCCCGGCCATCTCGGACCCGAAGTCGGTCGCGAACAGTGCCAGGGTCGATTCGTCGTGATGCTCGGCCATCCAGGTGATTCGCCATGGGTAGTCGCGAGGATCGGCGGGCGAGTCGAAGAACATCAGGACACAATCCAGGCTGCCTCGGCTCGGCGGCAGCACTTTGACGAACAGGTCGCCGGTGTGCCAGTTCCTGAGAGTTTCGCGAATATCCAGGCCGTCTCGAAAACTGGTCGTGAATTTTTCGGTGCGAGCGAGGTCGGTCCCGAGCAGTGACAGTGCCGAGTCCTTGACGTGTGTTCGAAAGCGTTCGATGGCGTTGTCTTCGGGTGGCCAGCTGCATTGCCGGTGCGGGTCCCATTGCGTTTGCCACTGGTCCTGTTGCCATTCGGGTGGTCGCGGTTTCAGCTCGACGGTCCGCCAACCCAGGGGCGGCCCCGGCAGTCGGCTGGCCAGTTCGACCGGGTCGCTATCGGGCAGTTGTCCCTTCCCGATACCCATGCGGATTTCGTCCAGCGGCAGGGGCTGTGCGTAGGGGTAGTCGCGAGCGGTCTCGGCCAGCGTGATGGCAAACTCGTCTCCCGCCACCTGTTTGGCAGCGGTGACCAGGGTGTAGAGGTCTGGCGTCAATCGTCGTTCGATGAGCGAAAGGTTTCGGACGTAGCGAAAGTAGGCGGAGAGCAGTTGAGGTGTAATCCGCCTGGCTCGCGATTTCCATTCGGCTTCGTAGCGGTCGCGGGTTTCCAGGAGCAGTTCCTTGAGTCCATCGACCGAGAGGTTCTGGTCGTCATCGAGGCGTGCTCGAGCGGTTTCGTAGAGCCCGGTGATGAAGGGGAGTTCTCCGAGCAGGAAGGTCAGTGTGCGGGGATCGACGGCGAGAGTCTGAGTCTGCTGGACGTCGGCCGGTTCGACGAGGCGGCCTCCGGATCGGTACGACTCGCGGATCCACGGCCAGTCAAGCAGGCTGCAGACGAGCAGGATTGAATCGTGTTGTTGTTCGAGTTCGTGGATGCGTGCGGCGATGTGGTCGATTCGGTCGGAGGGTTGTCCTGCGGGTGGTCGTGGCAGAGCGGGGAGAGTGGCCGCGGCGAACTGTTCGACGGTGACACGTTTCAGTGCATAGGCATCGGGCAGGACTGCGGAGATCGGTTCCCAGGGATTGGTTTCCGGGTCGATGAACGCTCGAGTAATGTGTTCGCCGACCGCGGTCCTGAGAGCGGCGATCACAGGCTGGCAGGGATCGATCGGAACGTAGCTGGCCCGTGCCGGTGCGTGGTCGTCATCGCCGTGCTGATCGGGGGTCCAGTCGGTGGCGTCGAATCGAGTCGATTCGTGCTGGAGGACGAGCGTGGTGCCGGGCAGGTGTTGGAGTGCGGATTCGGTGTCGGACTGGAACGAGGGTGGCAGCGGTACGGCGAGGCAATCGAAGTGGTGTTCGAGCATGACTCGACGAACGGCGATCGCGAAATCGCCGCTACCGTGGATCACCGGGACGGCCAACGTCTTGTCGCTGATCGCCAGCGGTCCGGTGACCGGGCCGTTCATGGTTGCGGCTCGTCGTCGCTGCCGGGGTCGTCGCTGCCGGGGTCGTCGTTGCTGGGGTCGTCATCGTAGTTGTCGGCATCGGGATGCAGCGGGTCGTCGCCGGAGAAGAAGAAGTCGCCGAGTCCCAGCGGCATGATGTTGCCTCCGAGCGACTGTTGTCGTCTGGAGGCGAGTGTTTGGAGATCGAGTGCATCGTCACCGAGGCAAGCGATGACGGATTCGGCCCAGGCGTGGTCAAGTGAGAGCGGGTGTTCGGGGTCGGCAGCGAGTCGTTTGAGTGCATAGCGGATGACATTGATGCCATCGCGGGTCGAGAAGTCGAGTTTGAGTTCGTGAGCCTGTTGCAGGAATTCGACGGTGAGGTTGAGCATTTCTGCGTTGGCGAATGGCAGGTGGTATTCGAGAATCGCTCGTTCGTCGTCGCGTGACGGGTGTTCGAGGACGAGCGTGGGTTGGAGTCGGCTCAGGATGTAGTCGGGGACTTCGAAGGTGGATTCGTCTTCGTTCATGGTGACGACACATCGGAAGTCGTGGTTGGCCGGGATGGTGATTCCGGCGACGATCGATTCGACGTATCGTCGATGGTCGAGAAGTGGAGCGAGGCTGGCCCACGACTTTTCGTTCATCCGGTTGCCTTCATCGAGCACGCAGACGCTGCCGGTGATCATTGCGGTGACCAGTGGGCTGGCGTGGTACTGGATGGTGCCCGATTCTGCGAGCACGGGTGTGACGAGCAGGTCTTCGGGCCGGGTGTCGGAGGTACACTGGTAGACGTAGAGGTCTTGTTTTCTGGTCTGTGCGGCGGCCATGGCCAGTGTGGTCTTGCCGATTCCCGGTGGCCCGGTCAGCCGTGGTGCCAGCGGCAGGTCCAGGTCGTCGACGGTCAGCCAGCAGGCGAGCAGTTGCCTGAGCACTTCGTTCTGTCCGATCCATTCGCTTTTCGACGGATCGGCCGACGAGAGATACAGCCGAACGCCGTGAATCTCGACGTGGTCGGCCATCAGCGGGCGGCCACAGCCAGTTCGGTGAACAGCCGCTCGACATCCGCTAGCGTCACGGTGATCTCGCGAGTGAACCCGGTGTGGCCTCGTTCGTAGAAGATCTGGCTGGCGAGTTGTGGTTGCGAGTGGACGAGAGTCGCGAGTTGCTGGTGGGTATCGACCGAGTTATCGGTCGAGTCATCGAGATGTCCGTCGACTTCCTGGATCTCGGCTTCGACTTCCGGGTCGAACACAGTCCGGGTTTCGACGACAAGCGATTCGAGTCGCGGGTCGTACTTCTTGTAACTCGCCATCGCGATGCTTTCGGGAAACTCAAAAGGAACCGGGCCGGATCAGGACAGTCGTCCCGGTCGTCTGATTTTACACGCCCGTCACCTGCCTCGACAGGCTATTCGGTAATGATGTCGCGAACCGAGTGACCACTGGGGATCATCGGCAGCACGTGTTCCTGGTAGGGGCAGATGCAATCGAGCAGGTAGGGTCCGTCCGAGGCGAGCATGGTGGCGAGTGCGTCGGAGAACTCGGAGCGAGTTCGCACCTGGGCCGATTCGACACCGTAGCCCTGTGCGATCGAGACGAAATCGGGGTAGGTGTGTTCGAGGTGTCCGTCGCCGTCTCCGGTGTATTCGGGGGCATCGATGGGTCCGAGCCAAGTGTGAGCACGTCGTCCGTCGAAGAAGCGATCTTCCCACTGCATGACCATTCCGAGGTGCTGGTTGTTGAGCAGCAGGATTTTGACGGGCAGTGATTCGCAGTGCAGCGTGGCGAGTTCCTGGATATTCATCTGGAACGAGCCATCGCCATCGATGTCGATGCAGAGTGCACCGGGGTTGGCGGCCTGGGCGCCCATGGCGGCGGGCAATCCGAAGCCCATCGTGCCCAGCCCCGAACTACTCATCCATCGACGCGGTCGTCGGAAGGGGAAGTGTTGCGCCGACCACATCTGGTGCTGACCGACTCCGACACTGATAAACGGATCGCGATCGGCGGTCTGCCGGGCCAGTTCACGGATTGCGGTCTGAGGGTAGATCAGTTCCTTGTGGTCCGGGCAGGCCAACGGGTTGTCCTGTTTCCAGCGTGCGACCTGTTCGACCCACTGGTCGATCTGTGGGATATCGTCATCGGTGAGTTGTTGGTTGAGTTGTTCGAGGACATCGGCAACGTCGGCGACGATTGGGATGTGTGCTTCCTTGTTCTTGTGGATTTCCGACGGATCGATATCGACGTGTACGATCTTGCCGTGTTGAGCGAACTCTTCGAGTTTCCCGGTGACGCGATCGTCGAAGCGGACTCCAAAAGCCAGTAGCAGGTCGGCCTCGTTGACGGCGAGGTTCGAGCTGACGGTGCCGTGCATGCCGAGCATGCCCAGCGACTGGGGATCGTCGTCGGGGAATGCTCCGATGCCCATCAGCGTGTTGGCCACCGGGATGCCGGTGCGACGGGCAAACGTGGCCAGTCGCTCGGCCGCTTCGCCATTGATCACTCCGCCACCGATATAAAGGACCGGCCGTTTGGATCGTCGGATGGCGGCGATCAGTTGCCCGATCTGTTCGGGTCGAAAAGTCTGGGTTGCCGGCCGGTAGCCGGGCAGGTCGGTGGGCGCATCGTAGTCGGGTGGTTCGTCCAGGGTCAGCATCTGGACATCCTTGGGGAAGTCGATCAGCACCGGTCCGGGTCGTCCGGTGCGGGCCACAAAGAACGCCTCCTTGACGACTCGGGCCACGTCACGAATATCGGTCAGCAGGTAGTGGTGCTTGGTGACGGCCCGGCAGACTTCGACGATCGGAGTTTCCTGGAAGGCGTCGGTACCGATGACCTGTTTGGACACTTGCCCGGTGATCGCCACCATCGGCACGCTGTCCATCTTGGCATCGGCGAGCGTGGTGACGAGATTGGTGGCTCCGGGTCCACTGGTCGCCATGCAGACTCCGACTCGGCCGGTGCTGCGGGCGTAGCCCTGAGCGGCAAAGCCGCCGCCTTGTTCGTGCCGAGGCAGGATGGTACGCAGTTGGTCGACGTTCCGAATCAAGGCCTGGTGCAATGGCATGCTGGCTCCGCCCGGGTAGGCGAAAATGCACTCGACTCCCTGGTGAATCAGGGCTTTGACCAGGATGTCGGCTCCGTTGATCCCGGACGTGTCGCGGGCGGAGTCTTTCAGGTCTTTTGTCGTCGACACGGAGATTGTCTCGTTAAAAATCATGCCACGAACGCCCGGTGTGGCGGATGTGGGGATCCAGTTGGTGGGTCGGCGACTCCGTTCGCTGGTATCGCTCGGGCCAAAACGGCAAAGCTGTGTCCATTGTAAGTGGTCGTCAGGGACTCGACGAGTGCAGTTGATACGAGCCGGCGTGTTGGCACGAGTTGCCGAGTGATACCTGTGACGGGTGTAGCGGTTCTGCGGCGGTCGTGTCTCAGGATTTTCCGTTTCGCAGCCTGGTGCCGAAGGTGAACAGGGCGATGCCGGCGAGAGTCAGGACGGGCATCCATACCAGCGGCATGCCGTAGTTCAGTTGCCAGACGATCAGCAAGGGCAAGAGTGTCAGGACGACCAGCTGCATCAGGAAGCCGAATTGCTGTCGCATCGCGGCGTGCCAGGGTAATTTGGACTATTGGTGTGAGACGAGATCCGGAGCCCGAGTTCATTCGGCGGTGAACTTGTCCACGGGGACCTGGACGGCCTTCAGCCTGGTTGTCTGGTTGGCCTTGATCGTCACACTGAAGCCTCGACGCGACCCCGCTGCGACGTAGCCGACCAGTTCGTGCCAGCAGCGGAATTCGTAGGTCCCCGGCTTCAGTCCGGTGACGGTGAACCGGCCTTCAGCGTCGGTGACGGCCATGTAGGGGTGATCGAGGATCAGCCAGTAGGCCTTCATCCAGGGGTGGATATCGCACTTGATGGTGGTCGGCAGGAACTCAGCGATTGGGTACTTGAACTTGAGACCCGTGCGGTTGTTGGCATTCAGGATGAAGTTGTCGGCCTTGTTTCGGATTGGGTAGGTGTGAGTGTTGTGAGCGCAGTTGTCGTTCGATTTGACGACCACCGCCTGGTCGGTGCGGACGACGAGAGTGTGCGGAATGAACCGGCAGCCTTTTTGGTCGAAGACGACTTCCTTGTTCTTGCTGGTTTTCAGTTTGGGGTGGATCGCGGCTTTGTCGATTTTTCGGATGTAGACAAAGATGTGTCGGATGCCCTTGGTCTTGGGATCGATGACCAGTTCGTCGCTGGGGAGGTCGACAGCCGCACAGATGGCCCCGTCCTTGGCTTCGGGATCGCCCTTTTTGATCACGATCTTCGCCGCCGGGATGTTTCCATCGAGCGTGAACTGGCCGCTGACCGAGCCATGCCCGGCGTCGTTGAGCAGTGTGGGCCGAGCGATTTTGGTTGTCTTGGCAGGTTCGTTGGACTTTGCGTCTGGAGGTGTGGTGGCCGAGATGAGAGTTGCGCAGACGATCAACAGCAGGCAGGATTGGGCGATTTTCATGACAAGGGCTCCATTTCATCTCGAATCCACAGTGCTACTCCAGCCTAGCGGATCCTGCGGAACGGCGGAAGCGGTTGTTGGACAGGGAGGCTGAAGAGTTGGAATTGCACTTGCGGGCGGTCTCTGGCGATCTGCAAACTCGGCCACGGTGAACCGCTCGCCTCGGGCGGCTGCAATTCCTCGCGGGACGGACCCTGTGACCGGCAGCCGTGGTGGATGGTTTGTTTTGGAACCTGCGGGCCCGAGGTGTTTGCCATGCTGGCGAAGTTGTTCACGTATTCGTTGTTTGGGATCGAGGCACGTGCTGTCGAGGTCGAAGTCGACATATCGGCCGGCAGTCTGCCTCGAACGATCCTGGTCGGATTGGCCGAAGCTGCGGTTCGCGAGAGTACTCATCGGATCGAGCGAGCGTTGGTCAACAGCGGTTACGTTCGCCCCAGCGATCGTGTGGTGATTTCCTTGTCTCCGGCCGATCTGCCCAAGGACGCTGCATCGTTTGACCTGCCGATCGCGTTGGGGTTGTTGGCGGCCAGTGGCCAGTTGCAGTGTGACCGGCTCGACCAATTTGCGGTGGTCGGCGAATTGGCATTGGATGGTCGATTGCGTCCAATCCGTGGCGTGTTGTCGATGGCCCTGGCGGCTCGGGATGCCGGGCGAGTGGGGATGGTGGTTCCGTTGGAGAACGTGGCCGAGGCGGCGGTGGTCGAGGGATTGGATGCGATTCCGGTGGGGACGTTATCCGAGGCGTTCGGGCATTTTTCTGGAGCGATCGACGTCGAGCCGGCGGCGTTCAGTTGGGAGCAGGCGATTGGCGACCATGGTCGATTCGATGTCGACTACTCGGACGTGAAGGGGCAGGAAACGGCGAAGCGGGCGGTCGTGGTGGCTGCCGCCGGTCGGCATCACCTGTTGATGATCGGGCCTCCAGGCACCGGAAAGACTCTATTGGCCAAGCGATTGGGCAGCATTCTTCCCGAGCTGACGTCGCAGGAGAGCCTGGAGACGACGAGGATCTGGAGTGCGGTGGGTCGATTGGCACCCGGCCGACCCCTGATGCTCTGCCGACCCTTCCGATCGCCTCACCACACGATCAGCGAAGCGGGATTGGTCGGAGGCGGCCGTCGGCCGTCGCCGGGTGAGATCAGCCTGGCTCATCACGGCGTGCTGTTTCTGGACGAGTTGCCCGAGTTCAACCGTCGGACGCTGGAGGTGTTGCGGCAGCCGTTGGAGGAGAACGAGGTGACGATCTCGCGGGCGTTGGGCAGCATGACGTTTCCGGCCAACCTGATGCTGGTGGCGGCGATGAACCCCTGTCCGTGCGGGTACCGGGGTGATCCGCGGCGAGAATGTCATTGTGGGGTGTCGCAGATCGAACGCTACATGGCCAAGATCAGTGGCCCGTTACTGGACCGGATCGACATTCATGTCGAGGTGCCGGGCGTGCCGTTTCATGAACTGGCCGACGACACGCCGGGGACCAGCAGTCGCGAGATGGCCGAGCAGGTCGAGGTGGCTCGAGTGGTTCAGCTGGAACGGTTTGGGAACTTGGATTCAGTCGGTGTCTTGGCGACTCGGACCAACGGGAACATGAGCCCGCCTCAGATCCGAAAGCACTGCAGGTTGCAGGGATCGGCCGAGAATCTGTTGAAGCTGGCGATGGAGCAGATGGGCCTGTCGGCTCGGGCTCACGACCGCATTCTGAGGGTTTCTCGGACGATCGCCGATCTCAGCGGTGGCGGCGAGATCGGCGAGGATCATCTCTCCGAAGCGATCAACTTCCGTGCGTTGGATCGGTCGTATTGGAATTGAGCGGGCGGGTCTTCGAAGCCAGGCGGGTGTCAGTCGGCAGCCGGTTTCAGTAGCCGTGGCGAGGCCGTCTTGACCCAACCGGCCTTGCGTTGGCCGGTGCCGGGACGTCCTGTATCTCCGAGGTCTTCACGAGCCGTTTCGACCAGTCGCTGCAGTTGCGCGACGACCTTGGGGTGTTTGGCGGCGACGTTGTGGTCTTCGTGGATGTCGGTCTTGAGATGGAACAGTTTCAGGGGCTGAGCCGGTTCGGGTTTGCCCCAGTTGCGTTTTTTTGCCTTCATCGCGACGAACATCTTCCACGGTCCGGAACGAACCGCCTGGAGCTGGTCCATCTGGTAATAGTAGAAGGCATGGTGTCCGGCCATTGGCCCGGCCTTGCCAGAGAGGATCGGCCAGATGTTCTTGCCGTCGATTCTGCGGCCAGCCGGCGGATTGGCGCCGGCGAGGTGAGCGAGAGTGGGCAGCACGTCGAGTGTGCTGGTGATGGCATCGCTGCTGGTTCCGGCGGGGATTCGGCCGGGCCAGCGGGCCACGCACGGGACTCTCATGCCGCCCTCGTCGGTCTGTCCTTTGCGGCCTCGAAGCGGCAGGTTGCTGCCTTGGCGGGCTCGAGCGGAGCCGTTGTCCGAGGTGAACAGGACCAGGGTCTGGCGGTCGATATCACACTCGGTGAGCGTCTTGAACAACTCGCCCATCGACCAGTCGATCTCCTGCACCCAGTCTCCATAGAGACCGTCTCGGGACTTGCCTCGAAACCGTTGGGCGGGAACCAGCGGCAGGTGAACAGCGGTGTGCGGCAGGTAGAGGAAGAAGGGTCGCGAGCGGTTGGCTTTGACGAAGCGGACGGCTTCTTCGGTGTATTGCCTTGTGATGGAGGTGTCTTTCTGGACGCCCGAGGCGATCGTGGTGAGATCTCGGACCAGCGGCAGCGGGACCTGCTTGCGGTTCATATCGTTGCTGTAGGGGATACCGAAGTAGTGGTCGAAGCCCTGGTTGGTGGGCATGAAGTCGGGGTGATCACCGAGGTGCCACTTGCCGACGGCCATCGTGGCGTAGCCCCGGGTCTTGAGCACTTCGGCGACGGTGATTTCTGAGGGGTTGAGTCCTTTGCGGGCTGCGGGGAAGAGTACGCAGCGGTTCTGCTGGTCGACGTGCATGTTGACTCGCCGCGGGTAGCAGCCGGTCATCAGGCTGGATCGCGACGGAGTGCAGACCGAGCAGGTCGAGTAGAAATCGGTCAGGCGGATGCCTTCGCGGGCCATCCGGTCGAGCACGGGAGTGTCGTGAGTTTTCGAGCCGAAGGGGCCGATATCGGCGTAGCCCAGGTCGTCGCAGAAGACGACGATGAAGTTGGGCTTCTGGTCGGCCAGAGAGGTATTGAGCGTGAGCAGGGTGAGCAGCAGGGTGAGGGTGTGGCACATGATACGGTGTCCTGGGAGTCCAGATGCCCGTGTCAGGAGCCCATCGCGGCGGCGAGAATTTCGGAAGTACTTTCTCTCATGATCCTTTGATCGACCAGATCGCCTTGCTGCAGAGTGGCTCGGACTTCCTTGCCCGAGATGAACACGGGTTTTTCATCCGGGTGGTTTGTCATCAGGTCGACTCGACCCAGCGACTCGTAGTAGGCGGCAAAACCGACGTTGATGGGCTGGATCTGCAGTTCACCTGCGAGGTTGTCGAAGATTTCCTGAGCATCGAAGTCGCCCCAGATGGCGTCTCCGTCGTGGTAGGGTGCATCGGCGTGTTTGCGTCCGATCACGATGTGTGTGTAGCCCATGTTCTGTCGATAGATGGCGTGCATCACGGCTTCGGCGGGTCCGCCGTAGAACATCTTGATATCCAGCCCGAGCAATCGGACTCGGTCCGGAACGTTGTCGTCTCGATTGCCCCACAGTTCTTCGTCGCTGTCGCCATCGCCCATGGCTCGATCGCTGATCAGCTTTTCGTAGGTCTGCATGCGGATGGCCGCATTGACGTCGTCGCCCTTGGTCTCGCCGATCAGCGGGTTGAGTACGGCGCCGGCGTTCTTGCCATCCTTGAGCAGTGATTCGAGTGCGTAGACGAGTGCATATTCGTGAGCGCGGTGCAGAGGGTTTCGAGTTTGGAAGGCGACGGCGGCTTCCCAGCCGATTTCGGACAGCAGCGATCGGACCTGTCGTGGCGAGAGCACGTACTGGCCGAAGTCTGGGTTCGGGATGGCTGGCAGGACTCGGATCGAACCGCCGACCAGGTGAGTGGCATCGGCATCGTGGACCATGACCATGTCGCCACCGGGGTGATCGGTGCGGTCGGTGCCATAGACCGACGAGATGTAGCGGGCCTTGTCCCACTCGAAGACACTTTCGATGCAGAGTGTTCCAACAAGGTTGCCATCGGGTCCGGCCAGTGCGACGGTGGATCCGACTTCGAGCGTGTTGGCGAGGTCCGAGGAGACTGGCAGCGAGAGCGGGATGGTCCAGGCGTAGAGGGCGCCCTGGGATTCGATGACCTTGTCATCGAGCACGCGGTTGAAGACGTCCTGGTTCATTGGTCCGACGAGCGGGCTGAGTGTTCCGTCGCCGAGTCGATAGACGGTCGAGAGATCGGCGGCGGTCAGCGGCAGGACGGATAGGCTGGCGGCATCGGCTGCGAACGACTGGGCGTCTTCGGACGAGACCATCCGGCAGACGGGTTCTGAGAGTCCACCATGAGGAGGGATGAGGTCGGACATCGCGGGCCTTTTGTGGTTGGTGACGCAGTTGGTGTCAGACGGGCGAGGGTAGGGGACCGGGGGGTTGTTGACAACTAGCCTGTTGGCGAGTGCCGCAGCCCGGCCGCTTGCATCAAACGGGCGGTTGCCTGGTAAGCCTCGGTCACCCATTCCTCGATCTTGTCGGGTTCGGGCGAGTATTCGAGTTCGATGGACACGGCTCCATCGATCTCGAGCTTGGCGATTTCGTCGAGGTAGGGGCCGAACTCGACGACTCCACGTCCTGGCGGCAGGTCGCCGTGGACCTTGCCGTCGCAGTCGGAGATGTGGACGTGGATGGCTTTTCCCTGGAGCTGCTGCAATTCGCTTGGTGGCACATCGGCGAGCAACAGGTGCGAGATATCGATGTTGGCTTTCAGGGCCGGGTGATCGACATCGTCGATGAACCGGACCATGTTCTTGATATTGCCCACCAGCGACAGCGGGAACGGTTCGAGTTCCAGGGCGATCTTCAGGTCCAGGCTGTCGGCGTACTCGGCCAGTTGCCGGCAGTTCTCGATCCCGAGTTGCCATTGTTCTGCCGGAGGGATGACTTCGCGGTTCCAGATGTACTCGCCCAGGACCAGCAGCAGGTTGTCGGCCTGGTATTCGTGGCACAGGTCGAGGAATGCATGGCAGCGGTCGATGTGGAATCGTTGTACGGAGGGGTTGAAGTCGACCAGTCCGACGGCGACGCAGCAGATCGAGACGATGGGCAGTCCGGCCTTGTCGCATTCGGTCTTGATCAGTCGTCGTTCGTCGATGTCGATATCGAGTGGATCGGTAAAGATATCGATCGAGTCGAATCCCAGTTCGGCAGTCTTGTGGATCCCCCAGGCGGTATCACGACCGGCTTGGGCCCAGGCCGAGTTGATGAGTCCGAGTTTCATAGCGGGTTTCATGGCGGGTGGTTCCGTGACGAAAGCGGTATTGTAGGCAAGGATATGGGTCGTCGTCGGCAAAACCACCAGTA
>CAVOEV010000049.1:0-22521 GCA_963694825.1 Planctomycetota bacterium | reverse complement strand
GAATCCAAAACTAACAACTTGCCCGAGCGTCCACCAGTGGAATCTCCCCCAGTCCCGGTCGGCCGTTGCCTTTGGCGTTCGTCAGCAGGCTGCTAGTATCGGGTTCGTGGCCGATTTGGCCCGGTTGAGTGAGGCTTGTGTCCGCTTTGCCGATGTGCCGGTAGGAGACCGGAAATATTTGGATGGAAACTGGGAGTGGTTATGACGACGACTGATCAGACTGCGACGAATATCACCTGGCACGAGAGTCGAGTCGAACGGTCGGCTCGTGAGATATTATCGGGTCATCGCGGCGTGGTGGTGTGGTTCACCGGTTTGAGTGCATCGGGCAAGAGCACGGTGGCCAACGAGGTGGATCATCTTTTGCACGCGCAGGGCAAGAGCACGTATGTGTTGGACGGGGACAATGTTCGGCACGGCTTGAACAAGAACCTGGGTTTCAGTGCCGAGGACCGGGCCGAGAACATCCGGCGGATCGGTGAGGTGGCCAAGTTGTTTGTGGATTCCGGTACGATTGCGCTGACCGCGTTTATTTCGCCGTACTCGGCCGATCGGGATCAGGTGCGTGAGTTGATGGGTGAACGTGAGTTCATTGAGGTGTATGTGAACGCATCGTTGGCGACGTGTGAGGATCGGGATCCCAAGGGTCTGTACGCGAAGGCTCGTGCGGGTGAGATCAAGGGTTTCACGGGGATCGACGACCCGTACGAGGCTCCTGAGTCGGCCGAGCTGGTGTTGGATGCGGACACGAAGGGGATCGAGGAGTTGGCGGTCGAGGTCGTCGAGTTCCTCGAAGCCAACGCGTACCTGACTCTCTAACCAAGCTCTCTGGGACTGGGGGGCTCAGCGCCCCCTGGTGTCGGGGCGGGGGTGCCATCCCGGCACCCCGTTGGGCCCCCCCTGCCCCTCGCGGGCTCCCCCTGTGCGCTCCGCGGCCTCTCTGCCTTCCGCGACAATTTCTTTTTTTTTCCGTTTCTCCAGAATTGGTGCTTGCGTTTTCGCCTCCATGGGTGTCAAGTAGTACACAACTGTACTCATAACATCCAACCCAGCAACAGGACACTTCGACCGCCGGCCAATGAAACCGGTAACGAAAACAGGCAGCGAACGAACTCCAAACAAACTTCAACCAAACAGGCGACCCGGCTGCGGTGTGCACCGACTCGCTCGTTGATGCTGCCGTCGGCGGCACGGTGTGAGGCGAGTCGGACGATGGTTTTTTTTGCGAGAAAAGGAATGACGCATGAACCAGATCACACGCGGATGGGGACAATCAAGAGTGAATTCGGGCAGTCGAAGGAGTCGGTTGACCCGGCATCCTCGGAGCCGTTGGCGGATTCGAAGTCAGAGTCGATTGCCGGGGATGATGTTGGCGAGTCTGGGTCTGGGGATCCTGGGGACGATGTTGATGTGGTCGGCGGTCTCGACGGCTCACGGCGCGAGTGGTCCGAGTGGGCCGAATGGGCCGAGTGGGGTTTTGGATTCCCGGGTGGCGACGTTCGGGAGCAGTTTTCCGAGTCGTCGGTCTTCGACTTTGGCTTCGACGGAGATTTCGGCTGTACCCGTCCTGCGGGTCTCGACGGATTCTGGGACTCGGACGGCAACCCGGCCCATAACGCGGTCGACAAAACGGATGGCATTGCGTCCGAACAACCGATTGTCGGGTCGAAAGCTGAGCGAGACGATAGCGGTGACGATTCTGCCGATACAGTCACGTCAGGCGAAGCAGGCGAAGCAGGCGAATCGCCCGACCAAGTCGGCGGTCGGGCAGGACCGGGGTCAGGCGAGCGAGTCGTCGAAGGTCCGGGGTCGATTACCGAGGTACTTTGGCAAGGTGGGAGTGAGTGTGAATCAGAAGAGACGCGTTTACTCGATCCAGGCCATATATCGCGAGCGGTTGGCGACGTTGACACGCCAGGTTGAAGCACTGAAGGCGCAGGAGCGTCAGGAGGTGCTTGAGGTATTGACGGTGTTGCAGAAGCAGCGGTTGTCGGAATTGATCCGGATGGCCGACGCGGCCCGAGCGGCTCGATTGCGGGCGAAGCAGTCGGCTCGGCCCGGTGGTTCCAGTGGACCTGTTGGGCCTGGTGAATCAGTCGAGCCGAGTCGATCTGGCGAGGCTGGCCAGCCGAGGAGTGCTCGACCGAAAAGTGCTCGACCGAAAAGTGCTCGACCGAAAAGTGCTCGACCGAAAAGTGCTCGGCGATCGAGTGCTTTGACGGGAGGTGGCCGCCAGCGTTGAGCGGTTCGGGTTGAGTGATTCGAGTTGGAAGGAACCCATGGCATCACCGGCGTCCGCGTCCTGTGACCGGCCTTTGTGCCTCCCCTGCCCCGGGAAACGGGCGTCGGTGGTGTCGGGAATCCTGTGCAGGAGGAAGGGAGAGACAGGAGGGATAAGAGCGTGGAGAGGAGACAGTTGAGGCCGAGGTGAGCGGTGGCCTGGTGATCGTCGGGCATGACGCGGGCGATCGCTTGGTGCCGGGGACATGGAAGGATGCTCGGACACCGCAGCCGCACCACCGGTTCGAAGGTCTCTCTGACGAGGTTGGCTGGATGGAATGGATCCATCGGTCGTTCGACAGAGAGGGCTTCGGCCGGTGGTGTGTCTTTTGTTGTGGTGCAGGTTACTCGGGTTTCGGGTTCGGTGCCGAGTCGAGTTCCGGGTGGCGGCACTCGCGGTAGACGAAGCCTCCGTCGACTCGCAGGATTGTCCCGGTGACATAATCCGAGTCGTCGGAGCTGAGGAAGGCGGCCGCCTTGCCGATATCGGTTGGAGTGCCCAGTCGGCCCCAGGGCAAACCGGCCGCTTCGGCTGCGATCCGATCTGTTCCAAACGTTTCGTGTTCGCCCGGCGTGTCGATCCAGCCGGGTTCGATGGCGTTGACGTTGATGCGATGGTCGAACAGTTCGACGGCGATGGTTCGCATCATGTGATTCAGCCCACTCTTGGCGGCTCCGTAGGCCACGCAGTGTGCGAAAGGCCGGTCGGCCTGGACACTGGAAATGAACACGATCTTGCCACCTTCGCCTCGTTCAACCATATGCCGGGCCGTGAGTTGGCTGACATGAAATCCAGCTAGCAGCGTACCGTGGAGCGTCTGTTCGAACAGTTCTGGCGGGTAATCGAGAAACGAGCAGCGATCACTGAATGCCACGTTACTGACCAAGATGTCGATCCGGCCGGCCTTGGCGATGGCATCCGAGACCATCTGTTCGCAGCCGGTTCTTTGAAAGGCATCGGCTTCGACCGGGAGGCAGCGACGGCCGAGAGCTTGGATTTCCTGGACAGTTGTGGCCAGGTCCGGGCTACCGGGTCGATCGTTGACGATCAGGTCGGCACCACGAGCGGCCAGTTGAAGTGCACACCCCTTACCGATGCCTCGACCGGCACCGGTCACCAACGCCCACTTGTCGCTGAGATCCATTGTTGTGTCTCCTGTGATGTGCCAAGCGTCGTGCCGTCGAGATCCGCCGTTTCGCTCGGGATGCCAGTTCCGCTTGGGATGCCAGGTGGACTTGGCATGCCCACTGCGGATCAGTCGATCGCGAGTGGCAGCGGGTGTGATGTCAGCCGTTGGACTCCGTCAGCCGTGACACGATAGTTTTGTTCGAGTCGGATGCCGGCCTTCAGTTCGGGTCCGTAGAGTCCGGGTTCGGCGGTGAACACGTCGCCTTCTTCGAACCGGTCGTCCCAGTTGGGGTTCAGGTGTGGTCCTTCGTGGGGGAACAGACCGATTGCGTGTCCGAGGTGGTGAGCGAAGGCTCCGGGTCGGTATTCGTCGAGCATTTCCTGGGCGGTTTCGAAAAGACTTCGGCAGCTGGTTCCCGGTTGGACCGTATCTTCGACCATGTCGAGTACACCGACAATCGTCTGCCATGCCTGTAGTTGCGGATCGGTTGGTTTTCGGTCGACCGAGAGGGTGCGGCAGTTGTCGGCGAAGTATCCTCGGTAGGCAGGCCCAAGATCCAGCACGAACAACTCGCCAGCCTGGGCCTTTCGAGGCCTGGGCGGTCCACCGGGCGCATTGGCGCGGTAGTCGTTTCCGAGTGCTGTCAGTGGTTCGCCAGCGACTTCGACAGCCGCCGCGTGCAGTTGGTTGTAGACTTCGATTTCGGTGATTCCCGGCTCGATGATTTCACGTGCGCGTTCGTACATCGCTTCGGTGCATTGGATCGCTCGGCCGATCAGCTTCAGTTCATCGGGGTCTTTGTTTCGTCTGAGTTGCCAGAGATCGGGTTCGAGATCAACGAGTTCAGTTTGTTCGTCGAACAGTTGTCGGAAGTGTGGTCCGCAGTTGGAGAATTCGACTGCGACGCGTCGGGCTACGGGTCTGTCGCCGAGTGTTTCGGCGAGGGCTCGAGCGGATTCGTGCGGTTGTTCCTGGCGGAGTGTCGAGTGCCACTGAGCCTGGAATGTGACGATGCGATCTGCAGCCACGTCATCGGGGGCCTGGTTGGGTGCGGCGAGGGTGCAGTAGCCATCGGCCTCGAGAATGGCTGCTGAGCGGAGCAGGACGTGCTGGGAGCGGAATCCGGTCAGATACTGCACGTGTTCGGGTTGAACGAGGACGGCTCGTCCGACGTCATTTCGAGCGAGGACATCGCAGAGTCGTTTTTGTCGTTCTCGGCAGAGTGCCGGTTCGAGTGTCGGGCCGGTTGCGCCGTCGGTCACAGCAGTTCCTTGATCAGGTCTCGCCGTTCGAGCAGGTGTCGGGGTCGGCCACTGAAGTCGTTGAAAGTGATTCCCGGATCGATACCGAGGTGGCGATAGATCATGGCGAGAACATTTTCCGGGCGATAGGCATTGGCGGCTGGCACTTCGCCTCGGGAATTCGATTTCCCGAGCACGCCAGTCTGCAATCCTCCTCCTGCCAGCATCACGCTCATCACAGATCCCCAATGATCTCGTCCGGCGTTCTTGTTGATCCGAGGCGTCCGTCCGAACTCGCCCATCGCGACGACCAGCACATCGTCGTCCATGCCTCGGTCGTAGAGGTCGCTGATGAGAGCGGCGGTACCCTGATCGTAGCTGGGAGCTTTTTGTTTCAGTCGGTCGGCGATCTTGTTGTGATCGTCCCAACCGGTGACTCGAACCGTCACACAGGTGACTCCATGCTCGACGAGTCGCCGAGCCAGCAGCAGGCTTTGTCCGTTGGTCGTGCGGCCGTAAGCATTGCGGACCGTATCGGGTTCGGCATCGATGTCGAACGCCGTTCGTGCGGCGTCGCCGGTGATGAGGTCGAACGCCTGGTAGGTAAAGTCGTCGACGGCGGTGGAGGCACCTTGGAGATCGGCGAGTCGGCGTTGAGCGTCGAGTGCTCTGAGCAGGCTCTTTCGATCACCGAGTCGGTTGAGGTTGAGTGCTTTATTGAGGGCGAGGTTTTGGACCTTGAAGCCAGTCTTGGACGGATCGGTGACGGTTTCGAACGGATTGTAACTTTTGCCCAGATGAGCCGGTCCTCCATTGCGCATGGTGCGTGGGACGGCGACATAGGGAGGCAGGGTTGCCGTGTTGGCTCCTCGCAGTTTGGCCACAACACAGCCAAATGCGGGCATCTGGTTGACTCCACCCTTGGGGCCTTGCTTGTAGTACCCCGTTTGAGTCAGGTGACTCGACGGATCGTGGCTGTTGCTGGGGTGGTGAATCGAGCGGATGACGGCCAGTTTGTCGGCGATGCGGGCTTGAGCCGGCATCCATTCACTGAAGAGGGTCCCTGGCAGGCTGGTCTGTGCGACGCCAAAGGAGCCTCGATACTCCTTCGGCGCGTTCGGTTTGGGGTCGTAAGTTTCGAATTGGGTCGGTCCACCGGCGAGTTCGATGAAGATGACCGACGTGGTTTTGGGTGCTTGGGTTGACGGTGATACTTCGTCGGCCTGGGCGGCTCGGTTGCGGAGGATCTGGTCGAGTTGGAGGCCGGTGCCGAGCGAGGTGGCGATGGCGAGCGAACCGACTTGCAGAGCGTTGCGTCGGTTGATTCCATCACAGAACTGTGCCGAGTCTCCATGTAAGTTCAACATGCGTTTGTCCTATGTGGTCGAGGCATCCAGGGGCGGTTGCCGTGGTGTTTGCCAGGGGATGGCGATGGGGGGCAGTGTGTGGTGTGAGGATTGTGAGTTGATGTCAGGCGAGGATATCGTGGACGATTTCGCCGTGAATGTCGGTCAAGCGAAAGTCTCGGCCCGAGTATTTGTAGGTGAGTTGCAGGTGATCGAGTCCGAGCAGGTGGAGCATGGTGGCGTGGAGGTCGTGGAAGTGAACTTTATTTTCGACGGAATAGTACCCGTATTCGTCTGTGGCGCCATGGCTGATGCCCGGCTTGATGCCACCTCCGGCCAAGAACATCGTCAGTGCATGCGGGTTGTGGTCACGTCCATCGTTCCCTTGAGCGACGGGTGTCCGGCCGAATTCTCCGCCCCAGAGCACGAGAGTATCATGGAGGAGTCCTCGTTGTTTGAGGTCACTGATCAGTCCGTAGATCGGTTGGTCGACTTCCATGGCGTTGCGTGCCAGCGATTTCCTGAGTCCTCCGTGCTGGTCCCACTTGTAGCTGTGCGAGACCTGCACGAACCGAACGCCTCGTTCTGAGAACCGTCTGGCCATCAGGCACTGTCGCCCAAAGTCCTTGGTGGCGGGGTTGTCGAGCCCATACTGTTTGTGAATGTGTTTGGGTTCGTCGCTGATGTCCTGCAGTTGCGGTGCCTCGTTTTGCATGCGAAAGGCGAGTTCGAACGAGGCGATGCGGCTTTCCAGGTCCGAGTCGGGTCCGGTTTGCTGGAAACGATTTCGGTTGATGGTATTGAGCAGGTCGAGTTCGATGCGTTGCAGCTCGCGGCGGCGGACAATGGATTTTCCTCCGATGAACGGGAATCGAGCCCGATCGGCCGAGGTGGACGCATCGCCCATCGGCGTGCCCTGGTAGACGGCGGGCAGGAATGCGGAGCTCCAGTTGTTGACTCCACCATGAGTCAGGCTGGGGCAGATCGTGATGTAGCCGGGCAGGTTCTGGTTTTCGGTGCCCAGTCCATAGTTGACCCACGATCCCATGCTGGGCCGAATGAAGGTATCGCTACCGGTGTGCAGTTCCAGCAGTGCGCCTCCGTGTCTGGAATTGGACCCGTGCATGGACTTGATGAAGCAGAGGTCGTCGGTGATTTCGGCGATACGAGGAAAGACCGAGCTGACCCACGCTCCGCTCTGGCCATGCTGCCGAAATTTCCAGGGCGATCCGAGCAGGTTTCCGGTGGCTGCGGAGACGATTCTCGGTTTGGGGAACGGCAGCGGTTTGCCGTGGTCTTTGGTGAGTTGCGGCTTGTGGTCGAAGGTGTCGACGTGAGAGGGTCCGCCGTGCATGAATAGGAAAATGACTCGCTTGGCCTTGGCGGGGAAATGAGGCTTTTGAGGGGTGAGCGAGTTGCCGGGCCGCGACGGGGCGTCGGCGGCCGCCTGTCGGGCCATCAGGTCGGCGAGTGCCAGCATGCCGAAGCCGGTTGCTGAGGTGGACAGCATGTCTCGGCGGCTGGTGACCGGAGTGAACTGGTTGCAGTGATGTGGTGTGGTATTCATTCGACGTATACAAACTCGGTACTGGCCAACAAGACACGGCAGAGGGCTCGCCAGGCTCGAATTTCCGATGAGACCTGTTCGGTTGTTTTTTTATTGGTGTGGCTGCTGTGATCATCGAGCAGTGCGGCGGCGTTGCGGTAGTCTGAGAGGAATCTGGAAGCCAACTGGGTTTCGTCGTTTCGGGGCAATCGCCCCAGCAGTGACTGGTAGAGCGACGTGAGCCGAGTGGATTGTTCAGGCGAGTGGTCGAGAATACGTTTTGCGATGGCGTTGGACTGCTTGTCGACGAGCAGTCCGTTCATCAGGAACAGGGCTTGCGGTGCGATGGTCGTGGTGACGCGGTCGCCGCTGGGCAGTGTGGGATTGGCAAAATCGAATGCTTGAAAGATCTCGAGCAAGGCGCTTCGGACGACCGGTTGGTAGATGCTACGTCGCGAGTTGTCGTAGACGTCGCTGTTCATGTTGTGGCCGGTGCCGGTGACGTAGGCTCGATTCTTGACTGTCATCAGTGTGCCGCCGAATCGCCGATCGAGGCCTTGGCCGACCATCAGCAGTGCATCGCGAAGTTCTTCGGCCGAGAGTCGACGACGGTCCATCCGCCACAGCAGTCGGTTCTCGGGATCGGCTGTGGCAGCGCGGGCATGGAACCGGGTGCTTTGTCCGTAGGTTGCCGAGAGCATGATGGCGCGGTGCAGCGACTTGATCGACCAGTCGTGGCGAATGAGTTCGTTGGCGAGCCAATCGATCAGTCCAGGGTGAGTGGGTTGATCTCCGAGTCGGCCGAAGTTGTCGGTCGAGCGGACCAGTCCGTTACCGAAGTGCCAGCGCCAGATGCGGTTGACGATGACACGTGGCACGAGTGGGTTGTCGGATCGAGTCATCCAGCGTGCCAGTTCGAGGCGTCCGCTGGACGTCTTGGGGAGTGGTGCCTGGCGTGACCCGGCAAGGATCTTGAGAAATCCGCGTGGCGCGTCTGCGCCGAGGCTGAGATAACTGCCTCGGATGTGGACCTTGAGATCTTCGATCGACCCATCGGCGACGGCCATCGCCAGGGGGAGAGTTGGGATGGACTTCGCGAGTTTGGAGAGTTGTTGTTTTTGTTTCTTGATGTTCGTGACGGTGGAGGGATTGAAGGACGGGTCGAGTTTGTCGTCGGCTTGGAACGGGCCGGTTTTGGCGTAGATGAGTTTGTGAATCGATTCGAGTTCGGCGTCTTCGAATTTGGCGGGTTGTGTTGTGTGGAGCGTTGCAACTTCGTGGAACAGTTTGGAGTAACCGCGGGTAAGTACCTGAAGGGGCTTGCCGATGAGCGGCGTAATGCGTGGCCCGGCCTGAGGTGTGGTCTGGGATTTGGTTGGAAGAGCGATGGCGTGATGCCAGGCTGCGAGTGGCGAGTTGTTTTGGTTCCGGGTTGATTCGAGGTGCGTGAGCCACTGCTGGAGCAGTTGTGGATTGAGGTTCTTGCGATCTTTGACGTTTTGGGCGAGTCGGTTGAGTTCGGCGGCTTGTGAGTCGGGTGATTTGTGGGTTGGCGCGATGAGGAGTTTGTCGATGTGAGGGAATGGGCCGGCGCAGTCGACTCGGATGGTGTTCTTCCCGGCCCGCAGTGTTGCGACGGCTTCGAGGAACCATTTCTGCGAATCGGGGTTCCAGCTTCCGGTGACATGTCCCAGTGCGGCGGTTTGGACGATGACTCCGTTGACCAGCAATCGGCAGTGTCGGCTCTCTGCTGCGGCCATCCGAAATTCGATCCGGTAGGTGCCTGCCTGTTTGACCGTCATGTCGTATTCGGCGACGTTGGGCAGTGTGCCAGCGTTGAGGATGACTCCGATCCCCTGCCCATACCCGGTCGTGTGTTTGGCCGCGTTGCCACGGTCGTAGGATTCGGCTTCGCGAATCTGTACGCCGTTTGTGGTGTTGGCTGCGGTGGTGCCACCGATTGGGGATCGAGTGTTGAGTTGTCGGGCGGCGATCCATTTCGAACTGGCGACCAGCAGGTAGTCGACGGTTCGTTTCCGGGCGGTGTTGACGATCGTGTTGCGAGCGGTTTGGCGGATGTGTTCGAGTGTTGTTCGGGCGGATGCGATTGCGGCTTCGTGTTGTTTCTGAGCGGCGACCGAGGCGTTATCGGCAAGTGGGACTTCGTTCCACTTGGCCACGACGTTGAAGTTTTCCATTGTCCGGGTGCTTTTGAAGATTCCGGCCAATGCGTAGTAATCGGAGGTAGGGATGGGGTCGAACTTGTGGTCGTGGCATCGAGCACAGCCAATAGTCAGTCCGAGGAACGTCCTGCCGATGGTGTCGATTTGTTCGTCGACGATGTCCATCTGCATTTTGCGAGGATCGTCTTCGGCGAGCATCTTGGCTCCGATTACCAGGAAGCCGGTGGCGACGATGCGTTTGAGTCGTGTCTGGGTCGTGGCATTGTCGGTGAGCAGATCGCCGGCGAGTTGTTCGCGGACGAACTGGTCGTAGGGCAGGTCCGAGTTGAAGGCATCGACGACGTAGTCTCGGTATCGAAACGCATTGGCGTAGCAGAGGTTTTCGTCGAGACCATTCGAGTCGGCATAGCGTGCGACATCGAGCCAGTGTCGGGCCCAGCGTTGTCCATAGGCGGGGCTGGCGAGCAGTCGGTCGACGAGTCGAGTTCGGGCGGCCGGCGAATGGTCGGCGAGGAAGTCGTCGATTTCTTCGGAGGTGGGTGGGAGTCCTGTGAGGTCGAACGTGACTCGGCGGAGCCAGGTTCGGGGAGACGCGGTGGGAGCGGGTTGGAGTTTGGCGTGTTCGAGTCGAGCGAGGACGAAGCGATCGATGGGGTTGGCGATCCAGTTTTCGGCCTGGACGTTCGGTTGTGTGGCCACGTCGAGTGGTTGGAAGGCCCAGAACCGTTTTTGGGCCGGGGTGAAGAGTGAGCGATTGGGTTTGCCCGTGGTGGAGTCGTTGCGTTTGGGTGTGGGCGAGGCTTTCTGGTTGGGCCATGGTGCACCGCGTCGGACCCAGTCGGTAAGGATGGCTCGGAGTGCGGTGGGCAGTTTCTGTTTGGGCGGCATCTTGAGTTCTTCGTTATGCCGGATGGCGCTGACCAGCAGGCTGGATTCCGGCTTGCCTGGCACGAGAGCCGGCCCGCGGAGTCCTCCGCTGAGCAGCCCGCCGAGTGAGTCCATGCTGAGTTTGCCGTCTGGGTCGTCGCCCGAGTGGCAATCGACGCAGTGGGCGACGAGCAGCGGGCGGACCTTTTTCTCGAAGAACTCGATGTCTTTGGCGGTGGGTGCTGCGGTGGGTGCTGCGGTGGGTGCTGCGGTGGGTGCTGCGGTGTTTGGGGTGTTGGAGATGAGTAGTAGGGTGGCGGCGACGAGGGTGGCGGTGATGGCTGGGCGGAGGGTGGTGTGTGTTGTGGTCATTGGGGGCAGATTATAGCACTAATGGGTATGGTGCGGGGACAGGGAGTCTCTGGCCTTTGGCTCGTTCTGAGCAAGTCTTTGGTGGCGAGGCGTGGTGCGATTTGGGACAGTGGCGTGACGATGTCAGATACAGCGACAGATGCCGAGGCGATTTACCCGGAGCTACCGGTTTCGATGATGGGGCGTGGGCCGGGTCGGTTGTTGCGGATGATGGGTCCGGGCTTGATCATTGCGTCGGTGACGATTGGCAGTGGCGAGTTGGTGATGGCATCACGAGGCGGCGCGTTGTTTTCGTACAGCATGCTGTGGTGTTTCTTCTACGGCGGGTTGTTCAAGGCGGTGCAGGTCTACACGGCGAGTCGTCATTTCACATTGACGGGCGAGCATCCTCTGGCGAGTTGGAAGTGTTTGCCGGGTCCACCGATGTGGTTTCCGATCCTGGTGGTATTGCCGGCGGTGGGGTTGATGCCGATCGCATTTTCGGCCATCCCGGAGACGTTGGCTGGTTACATCCATCGGCTGTCCGGTTTGCCGGTGAGCGGTTCGAACGTGGGTCCGTGGGAGTGGTTCGAGTTCGCGTCCAACGGCTGGGCGACTCTGGTTCTGCTGGTGTGCCTGATGTTGGCGATCGTATCGAGCTACGACATCGTCGAGCGAGCTTCGATCGTGGTATTGGGCACATTGGTCGTATTGGTTTCGACTGCCGTGGTGGTATTGGGCCCGGATCTTGGCGAGGCCATCTATGGGCTGTTGGTGCCTGTGGTGGGAGACTACCCGGAGTGGGTGCATACGACTCCCGAGTTGTCCGAGCGGTTTTCGGGTCGCAGTCCGTGGTTGGAGGTGTCGTTGTACCTGACGGCTGTGGGTGGTGGTGCGTACGACTACATCGGCTACATCGGGATGTCTCGAGAAAAGGGTTGGGGTCGGGCCGGATTGGGTGCGTTGTCTAGCGACGAGTTGCAGCTTGGGGTTGATGATCCGGTGATGTTGGAGCGGGCGAGGGCTTGGAGTCGTGTGCCTTTGGTGGACGCAGCCGGTTCGTTTGCCTGCGTGATCACGGTGACATTATTGTTTGCGATGCTCGGTGCGATGGTGCTGTATCCGGAGCATGCGATTCCGGTGGACCGCGAGTTGTTGATGCATCAGGAGCGTTTCGTAACGGCTTTGCATCCGGAGTTGAAGTGGGTGTTTCGTTGCGGGGTATTTCTGGCATTCATCGGCACACTGTACGGAGCCTTCGAGGTGTACCGTCACACGTGTGGTGAGGCCGGTCGGGTGTTGGTACCGCGGGTGACACGGAGACTGAACGGCCAGGGTTCGCGAGGCATCAAGATACTGGTGATGACCTACTGCACCGTCGGCGGGTTGACCTTAACCTGGTTGCCTCAGTCGGTGGCAGGCAACATTATCGAGCGGCTGACGGTTGGCAGTCTGATCAGTGGGGCAGCCACGTGTGGTTTGTGGTGTTTCGCGATGCTCTGGGTCGACCGATTCCGGATGCCTGAGGCGTTGCGAATGAGTTTGCGACTGAGGCTGGTGACGGCGGTCGCAGGGTTGGCGATGTCATTGTTGGGTGCGACGAGCATTTACAAGTACTTTGTGCCCTGAGGCCAGTTGTGCCGTACGGGCCAGTTCAGTTTCAGTGAGGAAGCCGGTCGATGAAGATTGTGGATTTCCAGTTGCACCGTTGTCGCATTCCATTGGATCGCCCGATCGGTGATTCCCAGGTCCTGTTCACCGAGCATTTCATGACGGTGCTCGAGTTGAAGTCGGACGACGGTCGCAGCGGGGTTGGTTTCGAGTTGCAGCAGGGGATGCCGATCGCGTCTCGGGACATCCTGGAGGCTCAGTACCGCTACAGCGGATGGCCATCGGTGGAGGGTCAGTCGCCGTTGGGGATGGCAATGCGGATTGGTCGACCACGCGGCGGCAACGTCGGCGCGAGTGTTCTGGGTTTGGCGACGGAGACGGCGATGTGGGACCTGGCGGCTCAGCAGGTCGAGTTGCCGTTGTACCGATTATTTGGAGGTGTCAACCCGCGGGTTGCGGCCTACGGCAGCACATTGGATTTCCATCTCGACGACGAAGCGTTTGGTTCGTGGATGGGTCATTTTAGCGAATTCGGCATGCGGGGCATCAAGATCAAGGTGGGGCATCCGGATGTCGAGTGGGACCTGAAGCGGTTGTCGATGGTGAAGGAAGTGTTGGGTGAGGACATCGACATCATGGTGGATGCGAACGAAGCGTGGTCGCCGAAGGAGGCGATATCGCGGATGAAGCGATACGACGACGAGGGGTTCGAGATATTCTGGATCGAGGATCCGATCAGTCGCGAGGACTATTCGGGTTACGCGATGCTGTCGTCCGAGATTTCGACGTCGCGGGTCAACACGGGCGAGTATTTGGGTTTCCACGGCAAGCGTCGGTTGCTGGAGAGTCGTGGAGTGGACGTGTTGAACATTCACGGCGAGTACCAGTCGTCACGAGCTGCGGCGTACCTGGCCGGTGATTACGGGATCCCGGTTTCACTGGGGAACACTTTGCTTGAGTTGGGAGTGCATTTGGCGGCAAGTTTGCCGGAGTGTTTGTACTTGGAGTTCAGCGATTTGGCGTGGAACCGGTTGGCGGTGGAACCGATTCGATTTGAGGATGGTTATGCGATTGCTCCGGATCGGCCCGGGCACGGTATCGTGTTAGACCGTGACGCGTTGGAGGAGTATTCGCAGCCGTAGTACGTACTGGGGACAGGCAGTCTCTCGTCTTCGGCTCGTTCTGAGCCAGTCCCTGGTGTGTGGTTCGTTCCGAGTCTGTCTACTGGTCGTTTTCTTCGAGAAGTTTTTCGTACTCGGCGACCAAGGGTTGGTAGGCGAAGTTGGCGAGTGTTGCGACGAGGCCTCGGTCACTTTGGTCCTGTGCCACATCGGCGATGCTGGTCATGGCGGTGTGGAGTTGATCCATGGCGTTTTCGAGTTGTTCGATGGCGGCGTCGTTATCTTTTGCCTGGCGTGCGGTGGCTGCGGCTCGCAGTGCTTTGACGGCTCCGAGGTAGGCCATGTTGAACTCGCTGCGTTTGGCGTAATAGAACAGCAGTTGTTTGCCTCCATTACGGTGAATCTCGGCACCCTGTACGCGGTAGAGTTCGATCATCCATTGGGTGTAGTGTTCGTTGACCTCGTCAAACCATTTGGCTGGCTCGCCGGGCCGGTTGTGTTTGAGCAGCATGCCAGGGACGGGGAATCCAAAGCCGATGGCATTCTTGTCGAGCTTGTCGGTTGCGTCTTCGAGGTGGTTCCAGCCAATCAGGAGTCGTTGGCTACCGGATCGATTGCCGAGGATGCCTTCCCAGAGTTCGTGGTGAGCCGAGTCACGGGTGGTGTCGGGGTGCCAAGCGGCTCGGGAGAGGAAGTGGACGGTGGAATCGAGTTCACCGGGGACCCAGTACCGTGTCGAGAATCCGTCCCATCCGAGTTTGCGGATGTCGTCGACCAGTGTGGCGATGTGTCGGGTGGTGGATTGGGCGAGGATGCCGACGTTGTCGTCGGCGAGGGTCAGGATCAGGCTGGCCTTGACCGTCTTGGCGGGGAACTCGGCAAGCAGCTGCCGGTTCTGGACAATTCGTCGAGCGGTGTAGTCGATGAAGTTCAGAGTTCCGGCGTTTCGGGGCAGGATTCGGTCGAGGATCGGGAACAGAGCGGGGTCAGGCTGCTGCACGACCAGTTCGACTCGGGATCCGTCGGGCTTGGTCAGCAGAGTTCCGTCGTCGAAGAGCCGGCAGAACAGTGCCATGCCGACAACGTTGCCACGGAGTGCAGCTTCCCCGCGATCGCCCGAGGCGATCAGGTTCCGATCCCGGGCTCTTGCGACGAGCCCTTTGAGGGAGTGTCCATTGAGGCTTTGGCGTTGATCGAGTTGTTTCCATGCGGTTTCGGCATGAGCGTTCCATTCGGGGAATTCCGGCACCGCGACATACAGGGCGTCGAGGCCGGGGTAGGTCTTGAGGTAGGCTTGGATGCGAGTGGAAATCAGAGCGACCAGGGTTTTGTCGTCGGGTGTGACGCTGGGTCCGGGTCCGATGGTGAGGTTGGCGAGTTGTCGAACCGGTGTGAACCCGGGGAGTGCGGTGCTGAATTCTTTGGGGAATTCCAGAACAGAGGTCGAAAGTCCCACAGTCATGCCCAGGTCGTGGGCGGTGTTGATGACTCCGGTGACGAGTGTTCGTCCGGCATCGAGTTTCTGTTTGTAGGTCGTGAGTCCGACGAAGTCGGGGTTTTGGAACACCTTGGCTCCGTCGAAAATGGCTCGGCCGGGTGTGTCTCCATCGACTTTCAGCGTGTATCCGAACCAGTGCAAAGCGGTCGACCTGCGGACGCCTTTGAACTGGTAATCCACGAATGGTTGCCAGGCGTAGACGGCGATGAGTATGCGATTGAATTTCATCTTGGCCAGTTGCCGGATGAAGGTCTTGTGGTCGGCCAGCGGCCACGATTCCGGTCCGATGGCGAAGTCGTTGATCGTGCGCCAGGTGCGGGTTCTGAGTTCGGGTTCTTCGACGACGTCGAGGTCGGGCAGTTCCAGGGGGCGTTGTGGCGGGAAGAAGTCGCGTCGGAAGGTGTATCGAGTTCCGAGTCGGTGTCCGAGTTCGCAGACGGCCCAGAACGTGGCCTTGGAGCTGTCGCCTCCGACGACGAGGATCCGGCGACCTGTGGCGGACTTGTGCAATCGGATGACGAAACCCTGGTCGGAGAGGCTGGGCCAGGGTTTACCGAGTCGTTGGATGGCCGGGTTGGTGGTGGGGTTGCCGATCAGGACAGCGAGGTTGTTTGTGGCGGGGAGAGTATTGGTGGAGAAATTGGTATCAACTCCGAAAAGTTGTTTCCACTGCCGTGCGAGTTCGCGTGCGGCGTCGCGTTCCAATGGTGAGGCCGCGTTACCGAGGACGACCGAGATGGATTCGGCGTGACTCGAGTCGGCGTTGGTCAGCAGCAGGACGAGACCGATGGCGAGTGTGTGCTGGAGTCGTTTGCGGGTCATATTGTGTGTCACTTTGTTGCGGTCGGCTGTTTGGCGAAGCAGTAGAGCGTATTGAGGGTTCGGACGTAGATTCGGTTTTCAGAGATTGCTGGTGTGGCCACGCAGCTTTCGCCCATGTCGTTCTTGGCCAGGTACTTGAGTTTGGGGCCTTGTTCGAGGACGACGACGAAGCCATTTTCTCCGGTGACGTAGATCTTGCCGTCGCCGTAGACGGGCGAGGCGTAGTAGTGTCCGAGGTTTCGGATTCGGCGTCGCGGCCAGAGTGTTGTGCCATCGGTGGCCGAGAAGGCAGCGGAGATGCCACCTTCCTTGACGACGAACAGTTGGTTGTTGACGACCAGTGGCGAGGCGATATTGGAGGCGGCCTTGGAGTTGAGGTTCCATGCGAGGTGTGTCTTGGTCACATCACCCCGGCCTCCGCCTCGGACCATCTGAATGATGTTGCCTCCGCCAACTCGGTTGGTCTTGGCCTGAAAGGCGTCGTTGATTTCGTCGTCGACCAGGAACCCATCCTTGTTGGCGTCTCCCTTGTCGAACTTGTCCCAGAAGACCTTTCCGAGTTCGGTCTTGTCGAGTTTTTTGTCCTGATTCGTGTCACGCCATTGCAGCAGTGCGAACTTCAGTGTGCGTGCGGTGTCACCGTAGCTTTGGACCGAGACGTAGATCTTGTCGTCGACGACGGCCGGTGTGGTCATGATGGTTCTGAGCAGCGAGTGGCAGCTCCATCGCACGGTCCCAGTCTTGGGATCGTAGCCTTTCAGCTTGCCGCTACCGGCCATGACGATATCGGTTTGTTTACCGGAGGTGACGACGACGGGGACGGCGTAGCCGCCGAGCATTTCGGGCCGTTTGGCGAGCCATGCCTGTTTTCCGGAGTACTTGTCGAGGGCGACGAGGTAGCTGTTGAGGTCATCGTCGAGGCAGAAGAAAAGTTTGTCGTCGTGGAGGATTGGTGAATTGGCGGCTCCCCAAGCGAGCAGGTAGAACGGCATGGGTGTCTTGTGGGTCCAGAGGTGTTTGCCGTTGCTGGCATCGATGCAGATCAGGCCGATGGTGCTGAAGTGGACGTAGACGCGTTCGCCGTCGGAGCAGGGAGTGGATGAGGCGTGCTGGTTGGGCCAGGTAATTTCGGGCAGATCGCCCGCTGGGAACGAGGTGTTCCAGAGGTCCTTGCCCGAGAGTGCATCGAAGGCAAAGACGGTGAATTGTTCGTCGCCTTTCTTGCCGGTGACGGCTGTTTCGATGCAGCGTCCGCCGGAGACGATTGGGCAGGCGACTCCTGTGCCGAGGTGTTTTTTCCAGGCAACGTTCTCGGTGGTCGAGAATCGGATGGGCAAGTTTTTGCTGTCGGTCGACACGCCGGTAGCATTGGGGCCTCGGAACTGATCCCAATCGCCAGCTGGTGCCGGTTGAGCGAGGATGAGGCTGGAGGTGATGGTCAGGAGCAGAGTCAGGCCGAGGCGTTGCATGTGTCGAGTCTCTGTCTCTGGTGCGTGAAGTGTGGTTCGGAGCGAGTCGAGTGGTCGTGTTGTTCAGGAGTGACCATACCCGGATGCGACACTTGGCTTCAACCGGTATCGGTGTCGGTTTTGGGTGTTCGGGTGCGATGTGGCGTTTTTTTGGATTCATCTAGTGACAATATGAATCCTCCGGACATATAATCGGAACTTGGTGTGGTTGCGTGGGAAGGCGTCTGTTTTGGAGACTACGGCTGCTGACTCGTTGGGGCGAACCGGTGCCACAGAGACATCCGTGCATTTACCCATTTACCCGATATTCTGAGGAGAACAAACAAGATGGCTCGTAAACTGCTGATTGCTGCGTCGTTGTGCGTGGCTGTGCTGTTGACCTACCAGGTGAACAACGCTGCCGACACGACCAAGGTGAACCTCAAGGGCGTCAACTGTTTCTTGAAGACGACCAAGGACGGCAAGCCGATCGCCGTGAAGGCGTCGTTGGCCGTGGATTACAAGGGTGCGAAGGTCTACTTCTGCTGTGGTGGCTGTAAGGGCAAGTTCGCGAAAGACGCGAAGTGCCGCGCGGCCAACGCTCACAAGGCGAACCATCAGTTGGCCGCGACTGGCCAGGCCAAGCTCACCAAGTGCGTGTTTTCGGGCCGTAAATTGAACCCGGATACCAAGATCAAGGTCAACGGCGTGACCATTTCCTTTTGCTGCAACATGTGCAAGGGCAAGGTCTTGAAGGCCAAGGACCAGGTGGCGTGTGCCTTCAACGACAAGGCGTTTGCCAAGGGTTACGTTGTAACCAAGTAGCGTCTGTCGTTGCGACGACATAGCGTTTCCAGCGGGGCACTTCTCCACAAGGGGGGGTGCCTCGTTTTTTGTTTGCGTTTTGAGCCTGTCCCGGCTCCAACTTCCCGTTCAGCGTTGACCCATCGTCCTGGCGGCCAAGTCGCCGTACAAGTGATAGTCCCCACCGACCGGGTGGATGCTCTGCACGTCGGCCAAGAACTTCTGAAGCATGTCCAACGGGGTACACATCAGCAACTTGCTGCCGCCACGATTGCCAGCATGCGTCACCACGCCCACCAGATTGCCATCCTGAAAGACGCCCGTCCCGCTGTCAGCGGGGGGGGGGGCTTAGGTGCAGGGTTTGTTGTTTTGGCCGGGGGCGACGGTGATGGTTCGTTTGCGTTCGTCGATGCGGGTCACTTTGCCGAAGGTGATGCCGTCGACGATGGATTGGATCGAACGGGTCGTTGTCAGGATCACCGTGGTGGCGTCGTTGCTTGCGGTGAAGTCGGGGACGTCCTTGGTTTGCGTCAGAGTTCGCAGGGCGGCGATGTGGTCGCGACGTTCCTTTTCGTCCATCGCCCCCTGAAGCACGACCGTGATCGTGGTCACCAGGTTCGACGGCCGAGGTTCGTTGCTGTTCGATGCAGCCAACAGCGGGATCAGAGCCAGTTGGGCATCGGCAAGAGCCTTGTTGAACGATTCGATATTGTCGGACTTCTCGAGTGATGCCGCGGCCGCATCCAGAGCGTTCAAAACGTCCAACCATTTCTTGCCCGATTCGTCCGTTGCAGACTTCGGCATCCTCTGAAGGGCCGCTCGCCCCAATCTCAACGCTTCATCGAGGTCTGCTGCCAATTCCGATGGGAACCACTGCCCGTCGATCACCACGAACTGGCTGGGTGGCAGCGGCTTGTCGGCGGTGCCGCCGGCACCAATCTGCAGTCGTGCCGAGTCGCCGGTTCGCTCGAGCACGCTGATCGACGACGATGCGAGGCTACTGAGCGGATCGGCCGGGTCGGTAGCTGAGAGCGAGCGGAGTTGTTCGAGGAACTTGCTGCCGGTGCCCGAGAAGAAAACGCTTCCGTCGAACGACTTGAGTGTCTTGACCTCCTTCAATTCGCTGGTCAACAGCGTGTCGAAGAGACCGAGCAAGGCGGGCCAGTTTTCGTCGAGCTGTTTCTGGTCGATCGCTCGAAGTTCCAGGCCCGGGTTGTTGATCAACAGGTCCTTCTTGTTGCGAGCCACGTCGGCAATTCGCTTGAAGGAAACGAACGTGCGGTCCCAGACCTTGGCATCGACCCGGCCGGCGAAGTCCTGCACCAGCTGGTTGATGTCCTTCTGATACCGTGACGGCAAGAACGACCAGATCGCCTGCCCGTTGCCGTCGCGAATCCCCTCGAGCACATTGCGAACCGCTTGGTCGGGTTCGCCTGGATCGACGTCTTTCGGAGTCGGCTTCGGGTCGGCCGTCGCGACGGTTGTCGTCGATGTTGGAGTACCCGGGCCGGTGGATTGGTTGGGATCGGTCTCATCGGCACCGCAACCGGTGAGGTTCATGGCGGTTACGCCAGCCAGGATCAGCAGCAGTTCCGCCCGTTTCATGACATCGTCCTCGCTGCAGTTGCACTCGGTCTTGATCGGTCCACGTGTGGTGGTTGCCTTGCCGAGGCCATCCTAACAGCCTGTTGAAGAACGCCAAGAGCAGAGTGGGGAGCGGGTTGTGTGGTTGTTGAGTCGAAGGCCGCCGGTTGAAAGGACGTCGGATCCTCTTTAGAGTGGGTAATACTGGGGCGAAAACATAATCAGTTTCTCTTATGTGTCCGGTTCCCAGGCCGGGTGGACTGTGGGATGCATTTACGAAACGTGGAGTTGTTCTGCGAGGTGGTATCGCGGAGCAGTTTTTCGAAGGCGGCCGAGGCTCACCGGGTGTCTCAATCGGCTGCGAGCCAGGCGGTTCAGACGCTCGAGGATCGTTTGGGTACAGTGCTGATCAATCGATCGCAGCGTCCCTTGTCTTTGACTCCAGCCGGCCAGATCTACTACGACGGTTGCCGCCGGATGTTGGAGACGTTTCGCGAGGTTGAGGAGCGGGTATTTTCGATCAGCGACCGGGTGACGGGTCGTTTGCGAGTGGCTGCGATTTATTCGGTCGGATTACTCGAGATGTTCGAGTTGGTATTGGGATACCGCGAGTCGTATCCGGATGTGTCGTTGACGTTGGATTATCTTCATCCCGAGGAGGTTGCTCATCGGGTGTTATCGGGCGGAGCCGATCTGGGCATCGTGTCATTTCCTCGGGGCGGCGGCGACTTCACTGTGATCCCGTGGCTGGAGCAGTCGATGTCGATTGTAGTACCTCCCGGTCATCGACTGGCGTCACGCAACGGTTCCAGTTCTTCGGCTTCACCCTCTTTGATATCCGGCGAGTCATTTGTGGGTTTTTGCAGTGATTTACGAGTTCGTCGTCGGATCGACCGTTGGTTGAAGTCAGCTGGGGTGTCGGTGGACGTGGTGCACGAATTCGACAATTGCGAGCACATCAAGCGAGCTGTGGAGGCCGGTTCGGGTGTGGCGATTCTTCCCGAGCCGACGTTGCAGCGTGAGTTGTCTCAGGGCACGCTGGTCTCGATATCGCCGGAGTGCCCGGACTGGAAGCGACCGTTGGGTTTCATTCATCGCCGCAATCGTCAGTTGACGGCAGCGGCCGAGCGGTTCATTGAGAGGTTGTTAGAGGTGAATGATGGGAACTAACCGCCAGCCGGACCAAACTTCATCACCGGAGTTGGTATTTCGCAACGGTCGTCCGGGGAAGTACGGTTTGTACGACCCGGCCAACGAGCACGACAGTTGCGGCGTGGGTTTTGTGGCTCACATCAAGGGCCAGCGATCTCGTCAGATCGTCGACGATTCGCTGCACATGCTCGACCACATGACTCACCGCGGAGCCTGCGGTTGCGAGTCGAACACGGGCGACGGGGCTGGCATTCTGACCGCCCTGCCCTACGAGTTTCTGGAGCGGGTTGCGACGAGTGACGCGGGCATCACTTTGCCCGAGATTGGTTCATACGGTGTGGGCCTGGTGTTTTTGCCTCGCGACGAGTCCGAGCGAGCCGTCTGCAAGCGTGCGGTGAACCGGGTGGTCGAGGAGGAGGGCCAGGTGCTGTTGGGTTGGCGTGATGTGCCGGTGGATCCAGACGGAGCCGACATTGGCCCGTCGGCTCGTGCTGCCGAACCGGTCATGGAGATGTTGTTTGTTGGTGCCGCAGCGGGGTTGGACCAGGCCGATTTGGAACGCAAGTTATTTGTGATCCGCAAGCGGGCGAGTCACGAGTTGCGAGGCAGTGACTTGCACGAGGCATTGGTCTTTTACATCTGTTCACTCTCGACCAAGGTGCTGATCTACAAGGGCATGCTGACTTCCGAGCAGGTGCCGAGGTATTTCGTCGACCTGGGTGCTTCGGACTACACGAGTCACCTGGCGATGGTGCATTCACGGTTTTCGACGAACACATTCCCGAGTTGGGATCGTGCTCAGCCGAACCGGTTCATGAGTCACAACGGCGAGATCAACACGTTGCGTGGCAACGCCAACTGGCTGAATACTCGGCAAGGGGCATTCTCGAGCGAACTTTTCGGCGAGGATCTTTCGAGGCTGTTCCCGATCATCGAGCCGGAGTGTTCCGATTCGGGAAATTACGACAACGCATTGGAGTTTCTGTATCACTCGGGCCGGAGTTTGCCCGAGGCGGTGATGATGATGATCCCCGAGGCGTGGCAGAACCATCATTCGATGTCGCCCGAGAAGCGGGCTTTTTACGAGTACCATTCGGCATTGCAGGAGCCGTGGGACGGTCCGGCTTCGATTTCGTTCACCGACGGCCAGTACATTGGTGCCGTGCTCGACCGCAACGGCCTGCGTCCCAGCCGCTTCTATGTGACTCATGACGACCGTGTGATCATGGCCAGCGAGGTGGGAGTGCTGGAGGTTGATCCATCGAACGTCCGTCAGAAGGGTCGTTTGCAGCCGGGCAAGATGTTCCTGGTCGATTTCGAACAGGGTCGGATCATCACTGACGAGGAGGTCAAGCGCGACGTTTCGACGCGGCGGCCTTACGGTGAGTGGCTGTTGAACCAGCGTGTTCAATTGAGCGAACTGTCCCCGGGCGACGCGCCTGAGGCTTACGAGTCGGACGAGTTGATCAGTCGGCTGAGGGCATTTGGATACACGAGTGAGACGTTGCAGTTCATGCTGCTCCCGCTGCTGGCTCAG
>CAVOEV010000048.1:0-22626 GCA_963694825.1 Planctomycetota bacterium | reverse complement strand
GGCCGCGGTGAGCTGCGGTTTGGCTGCGGTTTGGCTGCGGTGAGCTGCGGTGGGCTGCGGTGGATGGTTTTTGTTTTGTGGAGAGTTTTGAGATGCCATCGTCACAGAGTGCTTCGGAGGTCTTCGATCAGGTGTACTTGGACATCCGTGCGGGGCTGCTTGTGTTGGGAGCGTCATTGGATCGAGTGGATCGTGGCGAGGGTTCCGAGTTGATCGAGGGCGACTTGCGTCGCGAGAAGATCCAGAGTGGTTTGGAGATTTTGTCGTCACCGGGTCAAAATCGTGCCGAGCAGATCCAGGTTCTTTTCAGCGACCCGTACCAATCCGGCTGGAACGCGGATGACTGAGCCGGTTCATTCTGTGACCTTGTTTGCAATCTGCCGAGGCGTCTGATGTATTTCTTTGATCCCCACGTCCACATGATTTCGCGTGTCACCGACGATTACGAACGGATGGCTCGGATGGGTTGTGTGGCAGTCAGCGAGCCGGCGTTCTGGGCGGGTTTCGACCGTGGCAGCGTCGATGGATTCCGCGACTACTTCCGTCAGTTGACCGAATTCGAGCCGACTCGAGCCGGCTGGTCGGGCGTTCAGCATTATTCGTGGTTGTGCATCAACGCGAAGGAGGCAGAGAATGTCGAGTTGTCGCGTGAGGTGATTGCGATGATTCCCGAGTTCCTGGACAAGCCGGGAGTGTTGGGGATTGGGGAGATCGGCTTGAACAAGAACACTCCGAACGAGTGCACGATTTTCCGCGAGCACATCGAGTTGGCGATGCGGACCAACGAGTTGATCCTGATCCACACTCCGCATCTGGACGACAAGTACAAGGGCACGCGGATGATCATCGACATGTTGCTCGAGGACGACCGGGTCGATCCGGGTCGTGTCTTGATTGATCATGTCGAGGAGCACACGGTGGGTTTGGCTCGTGAGGAGGGTTTTTGGTGTGCGATGACGTTGTACCCGTTGACCAAGTGCACTCCATCGCGTGCTGCGGACATCATCGAGATGTACGGTGACGAGCGAATCATGGTGAATTCGGCCGGTGACTGGGGTCCATCGAATCCGACGGCGGTGCCCGACTTCATCATGGAACTGCGTCGCCGCGGTTACGCGGAGTCTCGGATCAAGAAGATCGTCTATGACAATCCGATCGAGTACTTCAGCGGGAGTGAGCGGTTCGAGTTCACTGCACCTGACGTTTTCCGCGATACAGCTTCGTCTGGCATCGACACCGAGTAGTTCGACGAGTTGCAGCCGATGATCCGCCCGCTGGTCGTCCTGAACATCGTCGGACTGACTCCTTCGATGCTCGGTCAACACACTCCGAAGTTGTCTGAACTGGCCGGCCGAGGTTTCGCCTGCCCGCTGGGCACGGTCCTGCCCGCGGTGACCTGTACGACTCAGTCGACGCTGCTGACGGGCCTGTTGCCGTCGGGTCATGGCGTGGTGGCCAACGGGTGGTACGAACGCGAGTTGGCCGAGGTGATGTTCTGGCGTCAGTCGAATCGTCTGGTTTCTGGAGAGCGGCTGTACGAGGCGGCTGGGGCGGCTGTGGAGTCCGAGTCGGGCTACACCACTGCGAAGATGTTCTGGTGGTACAACATGCATGCACCGGTCGACTGGTCGGTGACGCCACGTCCGAGTTATCCGGCAGACGGTCGCAAGGTGATGGACAGTTACAGTCAGCCGGCGGATTTGAAGGACCGATTGCAGTCGGAGCTGGGTGTGTTCCCCTTGATGAGGTTCTGGGGTCCGGGTGCCAACATTGCCAGCAGCCGTTGGATTGCCGACGCCACGATCAAGGTTCTCGAGTGGCATCGACCGTCATTGACTTTGGCCTACCTGCCACACCTGGACTACAACCTGCAGCGGTTGGGTCCGGCTGACGAGTTGATTGCCGTCGATCTTGAGGCGGTCGATGCCGAGGCGGGTCGGGTGATCGACGCGGCTGACGAGTTGGGAGCCGATGTTGTGGTGTTATCGGAATATGGGATCACGAGCGTCGATCGGCCGGTTGCTTTGAATCGCGTGTTGCGTGAGGCGGGATTGTTGTCGGTCCGTCGAGAGCCGTTGGGCTGGGAGACTCTGGACCCGGGCGGATCGCGAGCCTTCGCCGTCGTCGATCACCAGGTGGCTCATGTGTACGTTCACGACCCATCCGACCTGTCACGTGTTCGCGAGTTACTCGAGCGGACCGAGGGTGTAGAGCGGGTATTGGCGGGGCAGGAGTTGGCCGCTGCCGGGCTCGACCATCCCCGCAGCGGCGACCTGGTGGTTGTGGCGGCCGCGGGGTCCTGGTTCAGCTACTACTTCTGGCTCGACGATCGCCTGGCTCCGGATTACGCCCGCACGGTCGACATCCACCGCAAGCCGGGTTACGACCCGGTCGAGTTATTTTTCGATCCCCGGTTGCGTTGGCCGGCGGTTCGAGTGGCGAGTCGGCTGTTGAAGAAGATGCTGGGGATGCGGTATTACATGGACGTAATCGGGTTGGATGCATCGATCGTCAAGGGGAGCCATGGCCGGCTGCCGGCGGTCGGCCGCGAGGACGAGGAGGGGCCGGTGCTGATCGCGTCGTCGACTGCGATTGCGCGTGACCATGTCGCAATGACCGAAGTCAAGCGGTTGCTGTTGGAGCTTCAGTTCGGTGCGTCTTGATCCCGAGTACTGATCGCTTCTGCGGTGCTGTCATTTCAGCGGTTTGACTTGCAGCTTGCGATAGTAGGTGACGCTTTTGGGGTCGTGAGCCTGCAGTGCGAAGCTGCCCGAGCTGAACTTGCGACCGCCGGTGGTGCCGGTCGGTTCAGTGTAGTCGAGGACAGTCGTGCCGTTGATCTTCACGACCACGTTCTTGCCACGGACGATGATGTGCTGTTCCCACCAGGTGTTGTCCTTGGCCGGCGTCTTGTACAGCTTGACGACTCCGTAGATGCTGCCCGTCTTGACCGGGTCGCCATGGGTGACATTGACCTGGCTTTCGTGGCCGATTCTGGGAAAGCCGGTGGCTTGGTACTTGGTGTGAAAGTAGATGCCCGAGTTACTGCCCGGCGTTGTCATGACTTCGGCTTTGAATTCGAAGTTCTTGTATTCGCCGATGGTGAACAGGTGCGATCGGGGTCCATTGGCGACGATCGTTCCGTCTTCGACTTTCCACTTGCCCTGTTTGGCGTCACCGATTTTCCACCCCTCGAGATTCTTGCCGTTGAAGAGCGAGATCCAGCCGTCCTTGTCTGCATCCTGGGCCAGTGTGGTGTCGGGGGCCAGCAGAAGGACGGTGGCGACGAGAAGCAGCGAGGTGATGCGAGTGAGCATGTCGAGGAATCTCCGGTGTGTGAGTCTCTGTGGTGATGTCCATCGTGGCGGGTCATGGATCACTGTATCGGTCGATTTCGGATCGGGCAACCGGCCGGGTGGGCGGTGCGGTGGGCGGTGCGGTGGGCGGTGCGGTGGGCGGTCATTTTCTGGTGGCTGGTGTTTTGGCTGCGAGGTTCTTGATCCAGGCCACGACGTCACGGAGTGCGGTGGGCGAGAGTTCTTTTTCGAGACCTTCGGGCATCAGGGATTTTCCATTTGAGACGAGGACATCGATGCGATTGCGTGGCACGACATCCTGTTTGCCTTCGGCTCGAACGAGCGTCACGGAGTTTTCGTTTTCGTTGGCGAGGATCCCTGTCAGCACACGTCCTTCGACGGTGACGAGTGTGTAGGTCATGAAGTTGGGTTGTGCTTCGCGGTTGGGGTCGAAAATGTTGACGAGTAGATCTCGTGGCGACTTGTTACTGACGCTGGTGAGGTCGGGTCCGAGTTTGTGTCCGATCGTCCCGACTCGGTGGCATGCGGAGCAGAGTTTCTTGAAGACGGCGGCTCCGGCTGTTGGGTCACCGGGCGATTGTAGAGCGGGTCGGTAGCGGGTGATCACCTTGGCCCGGTCGGGTGCAGCGATTCCGGCGAGCAGTTTAGCAGAGCGATCGCGGAGTTTCGGGTCACGATGGTTGGCGAGCAGTTGTCGTTTTTCGAGCGAGAGGTCGGTGGAGAGGATGCGACCGGCTGCGACGGCGTCCAGCAGGAGGTGAGTGGACTGTGAGCGTTGGACGAGCAGGTCGATGATATCGGCCCGCAATCCGGGACTGTGTCCTTTCCATCCATCGAGCATGGCGGTCCAGGTCGTGGCAGCCGGATGTCTGGCCAGTGCTGCGACGGCCGCTTTTTGGACGGCCAGTGGCTGACTGGAGTTCAGCTGCTCGGTCAGGGTGGGCACGGCGAGTTGGGCTGGTGCGAAGCCGAGCAGCAGTGCCGAGGCCACTCGTGTTGCGGCGGGGGCTTGTTGGGATGAGACATTCTTCACGGCAGCTTGAAACACAGTCCCGGCGGCTTGGCGGGTGGTGTCGGGAGTGGTCTTTTGGGCCAGGACGGCCGCGACCGATTGTCCCTGGCGAGCCAATCCGTTGCCCAGAGCGGAGAGCAATTGTGCTTGTCGCGAAGGGGGCTGCGAGTCGGACAGTGCCAGTTGCAGTACGGCGACGGCTTCGCGGGTTTGTGGGTTCCCACCGGCGAGTCGGGCACAGTCGCTGAGCCAGTTGGCCGAACCCTTGTTGGCCAGAAACTTGGTGTCTGTGAGCAGTTCGTCGAGCAGTCGTGCTTCGAGTCCCAGCACGGAGCTCATCACCGCGAATCTCAGGTGCGAATCGCCTGGTGCCTGCCGTGCCAGTGTTGCGAGGTGTTCCTGGCGGTGTGTGGTGTCGAGATGACCGAGGCTGAAGGCGAGTTGGTAGCGGACTCGCGGGTCGGAGTCTTGAGCCAGCCTGGCGATGGCCGGCTGGAATTCTTGGCGGTCGAGTCGGTTTTCGGAGAGCACGATTGCGTGTTCTCGGACCCGTGGTGACTGATCGGCGAGTCCGACGAGGAGGACGGTGTCTTGGAGTGCTCCGAGTCCGTCGAGAATCCACAACGAGTGGGCTCGGGCGAGTGCCAGTTTCGAGTGCCCGGCGGTTTCGACCAGTGCGGGGATCGTCTTTCGGTCGGCTCGTTCGACGAGCAACCGTTGAGCGGTCATTCTCGTCCAGCCGTTGTCCGATTCGAGCGAATTGATCAGTTCACGGCTGGTGGCGGTGGCGAGTTGGACTGGTTGCGGTCGTTCCCAGTCGGGCGGCACCAGTCGGTAGATCCGGCCGCGGTCGTCGCCGCTTTCGAGGCGGAGATGTTTTTTGATGTCTTCGGGAATCGAGTAGGGATGTTCGATGGTTTCGCGGTACATGTCGAGTACGTAGAGTGCGCCGTCGGGTCCGTTGATGAAGTTGACGGGTCGGAACCAGTTGTCCGTGGAGGCAATGAATTCGACCTTCTGATCGGCCCGTTGTGCGATGAAGGATGGGCCTGAGGGAGTCATCGTCTTGCGATGCACGATGTTGCCTCCGACGTCGCCGATAAACGCATTTCCTCGAAAGGCATCGGGGTAGGCATCACCGGTGTAGATGGTGACGCTGGTGGCGGAGGTAAAGAAGCCGATGGCGAATTGTTCGGTCCTCGACAGTCGCGCCTTGGTCTTGGGATCGGACACTCGGCGGCGAGTTCGGACGATTCTCCAGGGCTCGGCCTGGCTTTTGCGATAGACCGGTGCGGCGGCTCCTCCGGCGGCGATCGAGCGGATTGGAGCTGGAGGAGTGAGGCCGGGGTGTCGCGACAGGTAGCGTCGCGGCAGCAGGACGTGTTGGATGTGGTTGCTGTTGCTGCAGACGAAGCGGTTGCCCCAGGCATCGAAACTGTTGCCGAACTGGACTCCACCGGTCAGCGCCCGGACGTCGAGCGTCCTGGGATCGAAGCTGAAATCCTTGCCGCCGAGTGTGAGGACGGGTTTGTTGTTGTGTGTCAGTTGCCCGGGATTTCGTCCGGCGGCCAGCGTGATGCGGTTGTCGAGGCCCCATTTGAGGTTGTTGGCGACGCTTTGGACGTTGTCGCGGCCGAAGCCGGTGAAGACGACCTGGTGCAAGTCGGCCCGGCCATCGTTGTTTGTGTCTTTGAAGTAATGGAGTGTGGGTGGGGCGAGCACGAAGATTCCGCCGTTGTAGCAGCAGACGGAGGTCGGCCAGCGGATGCCTTGAGCGAATGTCACGCTGCGATCGAACGTGCCGTCGCCGTCGGTGTCTTCGAGTCTTTTCACGACTCCGGCATCGGTCTTGCCGCCGCCCTTGGGGTTCAACCGGGTGGGTTCCTGCGAGAAGGGGTAGCCGTGCATCTGGGCGACATAGAGGCGGCCATGGGCATCGAAGCAGGCATCGACCGGGTCGGCGACCAGTGGTTCGCTGGCGACCAGTTCGAGTTGAAAGCCGTGTTGCAAGCTGAAGGTGGCGACGGCCCGTTTGGGTTCGGTCGCAGGAATTCTGGGCAATTCACTGGCCAGCGACTTGGGGCGGTCCGGCGGTTGGACCGGTTCGGCGGCTGACGCGACGAGGGGGACGGCCCCCAGCAGCAGGGCTGCCTGCAGAGTGATGCGGAGGGAGCGGCTTACGGAAGACATGAGGTTCACCAATGCAGTTGATCGGCGGGGAAGACGGGTCCTTCGACACAGGTCCGTCGATAGTCCCACTGGCCGTTTTCGATCCGGACACGTGTCACGCAGCTGAAGCAGATGCCGAAACCGCAGGCCATCGGAGTTTCGAGTGACGCCCAGCAGGGAGTTTCGTGTTCGGCGGCGATCCGGGCCACGGCTTTCATCATCGGTTCCGGGCCACAGGTGTAGATGGCTGTCGGTTCGGTTCCATCCTCGTAGAGGTCTTCGAGCAGATCGGTGACGAGGCCATGGTGGCCGTGGCTGCCATCGTCGGTCGAGACACGGATGTCGAGTCCCGGATCGGCGAAATCGTCGAGTCCGGCCAGGAAGTCGGCCGAGCGGGCTCCGTAGCAGAGTGTCAGGCGTGGGGGTTGAAACTCGAGGATTCGTGTTGGGTCTCCATACTGCCGCCGCCCGATCGCCTCGCGGCTGACTGCCAAAAACGGTGTCTGCCCGATGCCACCGGCCACCATCACCAGGTGCCCCTGAGATGCGGTTTTGGGTGGAAGCGGATTGGGTGGTTCGGGAAATCCGTTGCCCAGTGGTCCCCAGATTTCGACAGCGTCTCCGGGTTTCCAGTCGACCATTCGAGCGGTCAGCTTGCCGATGACAACGTAGCCGAAGTCGATCCCGATCGGGTTGCCCGAGTTGTCGACGACGGTGTCATAGAGGGCGAAGGGGCGACCGAGCAAAGGGTCGTTGCAGTCGGGTTCCCGGACCATGAAGAACTGGCCCGGGAGAATCTGGCGAGCCAGTTCGGGGCATTCGAGTCTCAGGCGGTAGGTGTCTTGAGCCATGCGGACCTGTTCCAAGACGCGGGCCGTTTGTTGGCTGGCGTCGGGGACCTGTCCGGGGAGTTGTGAGTGAGCGGTCACATCCATGAGCGGTGCGATACTCTGAGATCGGGGCAGGGGGCAGGAGGCAGTGTCGGGGTCGGGGTCGGGGTCGATGGATCATTGTCGTCGTGGTTGGCTGCGTCCACGTCGCTGGCGTCCGACCACATTACCGGATCGATGTCTCGATTTCTTTCGACCGCGATTGGGTTGTTGCTCCCCGGTGACCAATTCGTGAAGCGAATTGAGTTCATCGGGTCTGAGTCGTCGGTGTTGTCCGACCTTGAGTCGTCCGAGTTGCAGGGGACCGAAGGCGGTGCGTTGGAGGCTGATCACCTTGTGTCCGATGCGGGCCATCATCCGTCGAATTTCCCGATTACGTCCCTGTCGCAGTTCGAGTTGCAGGAACGTACTTTTTCCTCGTGTCTTGAGTTTTTTGGCGGTGTGGACCTGAAAGTGTCCGTCGGAGAACTGGAGTCCATCGCGGAGTTGTTTGAGGCTGTCTCGGGTGGGGATCCCGGCGACTTGAACGCGGTAGATCCTGGGCACCTGGTAGCGAGGGTGAATCAGCTGGTGGGCCATTTCGCCATCGTTGGTGACCATCAGCAGTCCTTCGCTGTGTTCGTCTAGTCGCCCGACGCTGAATAAGCGGGTTCCGACGCTGGGGAACAGATCGATGATCCGGGGTCGACCCTGGGGGTCACTGTTGGTGCACAGGTATCCTGCCGGCTTGTTCAGCAGGTAGTACTCGGACCGTTCGGTGCGAACGGTTTCTCCGTCGACGACGATTTTCTGCGACGTCGGATCGACTCGGACTCCGAGTTGATCGGCAGCGCTCCCATCGACGTGGACTCGTCCGGCGAGAATGAGTGCTTCGCAGGCTCGTCGCGATCCGACTCCGGCCCGAGCCAGTACTTTTTGCAGGCGGATTCCAGTCGATCCGTCATCGTCTTGTGCGGATCGAGTCATCGGAGGTGTGCGCCTTGTTGAGTTCGCAGTCTTGCGAATGTCGTGTCGTGTGGTGTGGTGTGGATTGTGCTAGGTCGATGATACGGCTCACTCCGCCCGGTGACCAGAACGACGGGTTGGAGTTGTTGTTCGGGTGAGAATCGGTCTTGCTGGTCGGTTGGAGCTGAACTAGAGTCCCGCTCGCTCGACTTGCTGCGAACGAACGGGGGCCATGGACTATCATCTCAAGCCAATCGGCACGACGTGCGCGCTCGGTGGTGAGCATCTCGAGCCCAACTCGGTCTGCGTATCTGTGGTGGTCGAGCGAGACGGCGAGTTGTTGCGATTGGACTACTGTGAAGCTGACTGGCCTGGTGATTTAGAGGGTGCGATCGGGCAGTGGCGTTGTCGGGTCCCCGAGCCTGTGGATCCTGGCAACCGGCCGATCGATCCTGATGGGTTGATGCGGTATTTCGAACAACTCAGCGAACGCCTCGTCAGTTTGCCGGGCGGTCAGTTGACCGAGCAGGCCGCACCACCCGAGCAGAAACTGCGATACGTGGTGGCGTTGCTGTTATTACAGAAGCGACGTTTAAAGCTGAACGGTTCGCGGATGGAGGGAGACCGAGAGGTCTTGGAGTTCACCGGTGCACGTGGCGAGGGCCAATTTGAGGTCCCGGATTGCCAATTGGCCGACGAAGAAATCGAGGGTCTGCAGGATCAGCTGAATGAGCAGATGCAGCGTGAGTGGAGTTAGCGGCGGCCGAGTGTGTCTGCTGCTGTTTCTGTGTGGGTCGGCTCTGGTGCCGTCGGTGGGTTGTCGTGCGTTGTGCGAGCAGGTCCGCTGGTGTCCGTATTGTCCACCGGAGTGCCGGTTGTCGTCGGAGTCGACACCGGAGCAGGTGATCGCTCATTTGAATGCCAACGCCGAGCGGGTGTCCTCGTGGCGTTCAACATCCGCGAGCATCCGAGTTCGAGCTGAGGGTGGTTTGCCGGTGACGCTTTCGGCCAACATCGCGGTTGCTCGTCCTCGTCAGTTCCGTCTGAGGGCCACATTGTTGGGTTCCAACGAGGTGGACTTGGGTTCCAACGCCGAGCGGTTCTGGTTCTGGATCCGTCGCAGCGAGCAGCCGTATGTGATCACGGTGGGGCACGAGGATTTGCCGCAAGTCCGTGAGCAGTTGTCGTTACCGTTCGAGCCCGACTGGTTGATCGAGGCACTTGGGGTATCGCCATTGGCCGAGGGGGAGTGGAGTGTGGCGAGTTCCCGGCCGGGTCAGCACCGGTTGACCTTGGTGGCTTCCAGCCAATCGCCTCGAGGCGAACCGGTCCGCCGTCGATTGGTGGTGGACACTTGTCTGGGCGTGGTGATCGAGCAGTCGTTGTTTGACAAGGATTCCCGGTTGATTGCGGTGGCCAGGCTGTCGAATCATCGTGCCGACGCCGAGACGGGCATAGTGGTTGCGCGTCGGATCGAGCTCGAGTGGCCGGAGGCCGAGTTGAGTCTGACGATCCGCTTGAAGGAGGTTGAGATCAATCCGTCACAGATCGCGGCGTCGACGTGGGAGGTGCCTCGCGGCCTGGGTTCGGGGCCGATCGATCTGGCGACTCGCCGTCGGCTGCGTTAGTGGTCGGCTGCCTGCTGCAGTTGGCAGGCGGCGGTCAGGGTATTCTGCAGCAGCATGGCGATGGTCATCGGTCCGACTCCACCAGGCACGGGTGTGATGGCCGAGGCGATTTCGGCGACCGGTTCGAAGTCGACGTCACCGACGAGTTTGTCGTCGACACGATTGATGCCCACATCGATCACAACGGCACCGGGTTGGACCATGGCGGCGGTGACAAACCGAGGTCGCCCGATGGCGGCGATCAGGATGTCGGCGGTGGCGGCGATTTCGGGCAGGTTACGTGTCCGGCTGTGGCATAGTGTCACGGTGGCATTGGCGCCTTGGGCCTTTTGCACCATCAGGAGTCCCATGGGTTTGCCGACGATATCGCTTCGGCCGAGCACAACGACGTGTGCTCCGGAAGTTTCGACGGCAGTTCGCACCAGCAGTTGTTGGATGCCGTGGGGTGTACACGGCAGGAAGCGGGGTCGTCCCTGGGCGAGTCGGCCGACGTTTTCCGGGTGGAAGCAGTCGACATCCTTGTCGGGCGAAACGGCATCCAGGACGGCCTGTTCGCAGATCTGTTCTGGTAGCGGGAGTTGGCAGAGGATGCCGTGCACGTCGGGGTCGTGATTGAGATCGTCGATGAGTTCCAGCAGTTGCTGCTGAGTGGTCGACTGATCGAGCCGATGCAGTGTGCTTTTGATGCCGGTCTTTTCACAGGCACGTTGTTTGTTGCGGACGTAAACGGCGCTAGCCGGGTCGTCGCCGATCAGGACGGCGGCCAGGTGAGGCGTGATGCCGGTTTCGGAGTGGAAGGTGGAGACACGAGTGGCGAGTTCGTCTCGGATGGTCGCTGCGATCGCCTTGCCGTCGATAATTGTTGCCGCCACGAACGTCTCCTGGTTGTCGGTTGTCTCGAGTCAGTGTGGCCTGGCTGCTGTCTGGGGCGAGGCTGTGGAGCAGTTAACCAAACGACATGGTTGGCAACAAGTCCCCGGCGGCGGCCAGGGAGGGCCAGGCGCCTTGAGCGGTCCAGAGCACGAGTCCGGCGTAGGCGGCTGCGACGAGGTCATCGGCAACGATGCCGGTCCCTTCGGGCAGCCGTTCGAACCATCGTGCGGGTGGCGGCTTGACGATGTCGAAGAAACGAAAGATGAGGAATCCGATGATCAGGCTGGGCAGGTTGATGGCCAGCATTCCACAGCCGAAGACCAGTGGCACGGCGACGATTTCGTCGAGCACGATTTCGCCGGGGTCTTTTTTGTTCAGTAGTCGGCAGGCGAGGGTGCAGACGGGGATTGCAGCGGCGGCTGTGGTGAGTGTGAGGAGCAGTCCGAACCCGGTTCGGTCATGGATTTCGGCCACCAGCATGGCCCACGCGAGTCCTGGCAGTGTACCGACGGTGCCCGGTGCGACGGGGGAGCAGCCGGTCCCCAGCCCGCGTGCCAGCAGCAGCAGGAGTTTCTGCGGCATGGTGGTAGGCCGCCTGGTGTCGCGGTTGTCGAAGTTGTCCAAACTGTTCAGTCCTTTCGGCTCCGAGTATACTCGGGTTTGGCCCAATGCTTAGCTGCTGGCCATATACCGGTCTCTTGACGTGCTTGCTCTTTCTGTAGAAATGAATCCTGATGTCTGATGAGGTGAAACTCGACAAGTCGGAATCCGTCAAGCAGCACAGCGACCAGCTGCGCGGCACGATTGCTTCGGAGTTGTGCGAGAGCGGATCGGACCATTTCACCAAGGACAACGCCGGTCTGTTGAAGCACCACGGGTTGTACCAGCAGGACAACCGGGATGCACGCAAGCTGCAGAACGAGGACGGCACGCGTTTTGGCAAGTCGTTCATGTTCATGGTTCGGACGCGGATCCCCGGTGGGAGGGTGTCCGCCGATTCGTTCTTGGCTCACCTGGATCTGTGCGAGCGGTTTGGCAACGGGACGCTGAGGATCACCAGTCGCCAGGGATTACAGTTGCACGGAATCGTCAAGGACGACCTGCAGCAGACCATCCTCGAGATCAATCGGACTCGGCTGACCACATTCGGAGCCTGCGGGGACATCGAGCGGAACGTGATGTGTTGTCCGGCTCCGTTACGATACGACGCGGTTCACGACCAGTTGCAGCGGACCGCCGACGCGATCGCCGAGGAACTCAAGCCACGAACGACAGCCTACACCGAGATCTGGTTGCAGGATGACGAGGGGAACCGGGAGAACGTGACGGAGTTCGTGCCGGTGGACGAACCGATTTACGGAGCCACCTATTTGCCGCGGAAGTTCAAGACCGGTGTGTCCTTGCCCGAGGACAACTGTGTGGATCTGTTGACCTACGATCTTGGTCTGTTGGGGATTGTCGAGGACGGTGGGCTGGTGGGTTACAACGTGTTCATCGGAGGCGGTCAGGGCGTAACTCCCAGTGCGGCAAAGACTTTCCCGGCGATCGCCCGGAAGATGGCTCGAGTGGGTGTCGACGAGGCGGTCGAGGTGTCTCGGGCTCTGGTCGAAGTTTTTCGCGACCACGGCAACCGCAGCGACCGCAAGACGGCTCGGTTGAAATACCTGTTGGCCGACTGGGGCATGGAGCGGATGAAGGGAACGGTCGAGGAGTACTTGGGTCGGTCGCTCGAGGAGCCTCATCCTGCCGATGTCACCGGGGTCGAGGATCACCTGGGCTGGATGGACCAGGGTGATGGCCGCAGTTTTCTTGGCGTATATGTCGAAAGCGGCCGGATCCAGGACACTGAGTCGGAGCGAACGAAGTCGGCGCTCAGGCGGATTGTCGAAACCTACCGGATGCCGACCCGCATGACGGCTCAGCAGAACATCTTGTTGTGCGACATCGAGTCGTCTCAGCGTGAGGACATCGATCGGATCCTGGCCGATCACGGCGTGGTCGGTGCGGATCAGCGGTCTCGGATCAGGCGTCTGTCGATGGCCTGTCCGGCGTTGCCCACCTGCGGACTCTCGATCACCGAAAGCGAACGGGTGATGCCCGAGATTCTTGATCAACTGGAGTCCGAGTTGTCTCGCCAGGAACTTTCCGACGAGCAGATCACGATCCACATGACCGGTTGTCCCAACGGATGTGCTCGACCGTATTCGACGGACATCGGCCTGGTCGGTAAGACGGTGGGCAAGTACACGATGTTCCTGGGCGGCAATTCGGCCGGCAGTCGCCTGGCCTATCTGTTCCGGGACCTGGTTCGGTTGGAGCACATCGTTCCCACGTTGTCTCCGGTACTGGCGTATTTCCGTCAGGAGCGGATTGACGGCGAGTCGTTTGGCGACTTCTGTGCCCGCAAGGGCCAGGACGACTTGGTGGCTCGTTTCGACCCGGTGGAAACGGAAGGGGAGTGATGAGTTTGCAGCTGTCCGGAGAGATGGTTGCGGCATTGATTGACCATGCCGTGTTGGGTCCGGCCCAGGGGTCACGGGATCTTGAAGACGGTTGTGCGGTGGCGTTGAAGTTGGGCACGGCGAGTGTCTGCTGTAAGCCGTCGTGGCTGGGTCGATGTGCCGAGTTGCTCGACGGGTCGGCGGTATTGCCCAGCACCGTGATCGGGTTTCCTCATGGTGCTCATTCGCGTGCCGTCAAGTTGGCCGAGGCGAAACAGGCTTTGGCCGACGGGGGCCTGGAATTGGACATGGTCGTCAACGTTGGTCGAGTGCGAGACGGGGCGTGGGACGAAGTGTGTGACGAGATCCGGAGTGTACTGGACGAGACGCGATCTGCTGGCGGTGCATTGAAGGTGATTTTTGAAACCTGTTTTCTCGAACTCGATCACATCCGCCGGCTGTGTGGGATTTGCAGCGAGTTGGAGGTCGATTTCGTCAAGACGTCGACCGGTTTCGGAACGGCCGGGGCGACTGTTGATCACGTGAGTTTGATGCGGAGCGAGTGTCCCGAGCAGGTTGGGGTCAAGGCCTCGGGAGGTATTCGCGATCTGGAGACGTTGCTGGCGATGGTCGAAGCGGGTGCGACTCGGATCGGAGCCAGCGGTTCGGAGTCTCTGGTGGCGTCGGCTCACGCGATGTTTGGTCAGGGCTTGAGTTGTGAATAGGGAGATCGCCCGCTGATGGTTCATTGCCTGGTCACTGGTGGTGCCGGATTCATCGGCAGTCATCTTGTCGAGCGGTTGCTGGAACGGGGCGATCGTGTTCGCGTGGTCGACGATTTTTCGACCGGTTCGATCCGGAATCTTGACCGCGTGGTGGATCATTCGGAGCTGGAGATCCAGGACGGCTCGATCACCGACCCTGCCTTTCTCGAAGCGTCGATTGACGGAATCGACCGGGTGTTCCACCTGGCGGCGGCAGTGGGAGTGAAGTTGGTGGCCGAGAATCCGGTGCGGACGATCCACACCAATATTTATCCGACCGAGTTGTTGCTGCGTCTGGCCAGCGAGGAGCGGTTGCCGTTTTTCCTGGCATCGACGAGCGAGGTGTATGGAAAGAATCCGAAGGAGACGTGGTGCGAGGAGGATGATCTGCAGTTGGGTCCCACCTCAAGGCCTCGCTGGGCCTACGGCTGTTCGAAGGCGATCGACGAATTCCTGGGTCTGGCGTATCACCGACAGCGAGGATTACCGGTGGTGGTGGGCCGTTTTTTCAACGTGGTCGGACCGCGGCAGGTGGGTGCCTATGGCATGGTGATCCCACGTTTTGTCGAGCAAGCTCTCGCCGGCGGGCCGCTGATTGTGTACGACGACGGCAGTCAAATCCGCTGTTTTGCTCATGTCCAGGAGGTCATTTCGAGCATTCTGAGCCTGATGGACCAGCCGCCAGCGGCTGGAGGCGTATTCAACATCGGCAGCGATCAGCCGGTCTCGGTTCGTCAGCTTGCAGAACGTGTGGTGGCCAAGGTGGGCGGTGAGATTGCGATCAAGCACATTGCTTACAGCGAGGCGTATGGCGACGATTTCGAGGACATCCAGCGACGGGTGCCGGTGATCGACAAGCTGGAAGAGGCGATCGGGTCCAAGCCCACGATGACTCTCGATCAGATTCTCGACGACATCATTGCCTGGAAGCGATCTGCGGCGGACGAGGATCGTGGCGAGCGGGCCTGAGGGGAGTGGTCGACGTGGCCAGTGTGGACGATTCGCGGTTGACCGAATTGGCGGCCGATGTTCCGGTGAGATTGTTTCCCGTTCTGGATCGGGCCAGTGCGATGAGGCCGTTGGTGGTGCTGATGGCGGTGTTGCCGGGCCTGACGGCACTCGTGGCCGTCCCGCTGCCGTCTCGGACTGCTCGGGTCGAGCCGGTTGCCGGGTCGGTTGAGTCGAGCACGAATGCGGTCCCTCGGATCATTTCACCGTGGGGTCGTTGGTTGTCGGACGAGTCGTGGCGTGACTGTTTGAATGAGTGGTCGGATGGCTGGTTCGCTGAGTGGCGGTTGGCGGCGGGTTGGTGTTCTGTGGTTCCGTCGTACGTGATGTCGGCGGTGCTGGTCTGGATGGTCTGGCACTCTGCCGGTGGTCTGTTCGGTGCTCGAACAGGTTTCGTCGCCGCGGTCCTGATGTGTTGTCACGCTCCGGTGTTATGCCTGGGTCGAGTGTCGGAGCCGTTGGCATTGGCGGCCGTTGTGTCTGCGGTCGCTGTCACCGGCCTGGTCGTTCACCTCGACCGACGACGATCTCTGGCGTCGTGGTCCTTGTTGGTGTCGATCATGGGGCTGGCGGCGACGGTTCTGATCGGGACGTCCTTGATCTGGGCCGTGTTGTTGCTTGTGGGTGTGGCGTTGTCGTGTCATCCGTCCAACAAAATGGGCATGTTGAGAAACGGTTCGCAGGTCATCCGGACTCGATTTGGAAAAAACTGGCACCGCCCGATTTGCGGTCTGGCGGTGTTGGGTGGTGCGGCGTTGCTGGTCGGTGCGTGGTCCATCCGGAGCGGTTCGGGTCTGTGGGATTCCGAGTTGTGGGATTCTGCGGCTGAAGGCCTGGCTGGTTGGGAGACGGTGCAGGAGCGTGTGCAAAATCCGGACTGGCCGCGTTGGCTGGGGTGGTTGAGTGGTCCTGTACTTCTGGGCATTGTCGAGATGTTCCGGAGGGGTGTGGGGCCGGATCGTGGTGCTCGGCCGGCGGCGACACTGACACTGGCGTGGTCGATTGCTGTGCTGGTGACGATCGGTCTGTCTACGGCCGGGTATCCGCTGCGATTGGCCGAATCGTTTGCTGTGATTCCCGTGGGGTTGTTAGCGGCCTTGGGAATCGACTCAATTTGCGAGCGGCGTGTTGGTGTGGGCGTGGTCGTGGCAGCGACGTGTGTCAGCGTCGGCCTGGGTGCCGAGGGCATGGTGGCAGGGTTGTTCGAGGCGACTGTTACAGATTGGGCGATCGGTCCCTGGCAGCGAGTCGGATTGTTGGCGGTGCTGGCTTTGGCAGCCGGAGCCGGTGTCTGGTTGTCGAGTCGGGGTTCCGAGTCGACTCGACGGCGCGTGTTGCTAGCGTGCCTGCTACTGATTCTGGCGGCACAGATGGTCACCGGTTGGTTGCAGGTTGGTTCGGACGGGGCTGTTGTCTGAGGCGTGTCGGGTCAGTGGCTGTGAAATGACGAAACTCTGCTTGACGTCATTTCTGCAAAGACCTAATGTCCCGCCTCACACACGGGAAGCCAATCGCTCCCGGGAGCAGTTCTGAGTCCTTCGCCCCCCTTGGACCGGCTGTTCCCGGGACTTTTCTTGCGCGGTCTTTTGAATCGAGTCCCTGATGGTTCATCCAACGAGTCGGTCGAGGATTCCGGTGCGGCCGGTTCCCTGGTCGATGGCAGTCCGTCCGAGTTGGGGCCGCAGTTGGGTTGTGTGTTCGTGTGTGTGTTGGGTCGTGGTGTGTTTCGGTTTGGGATGCGTGGACATGTCGGAGGGCAGGTCGGCTCCGGCTCCGCGTTTAGGCCAACTGTCGGGCCCTGGTCCTGCTCCGGATGACGCGTTGGTCAAGGCGATCGCTCAAGCGGGTGGCAATGTACTGGGGGCATTGCAGTTGTTGGAAGTCGATGCGAGTCGACGTCGAGCGGGTCGACCCGGAGGTCTCGAGTCCGACCTGCCGTTGGTGCAGATTGTGGAAGGGGATGGGGGGACGGTCCGCGAGTTGTACCTGCAGGGGATCTACATTACCGACGAGGGGCTGTCCAAGCTGGCTGATGTCAATGGATTGGAGCGGCTGCACCTGCACAAGGCGCCGGTCAGTGATGCCGGTTTGGAACACCTGTCGCGTTTCCCCAATCTCACAGGTTTGAGTCTCGGACGACTCGACGTGACCGACCGCGGCCTGGCTCATCTGGCCCGCTTCCAGTCACTCAGACGATTGGTGGTCGAGGGGCCGCGGATCAGTACTGCGGGAGTCGAGCGGATCGCGAGTCTGTCGCAACTCGAAGGTCTGGGGCTGTCGGGGCTGGGCATCACCGACGAGGCGATCGAGCCGATCAGTGGCCTGGTCAAGTTACGTCTCTTGAGTCTTTCGGGGACGGCGGTGGGCGACGACGGCCTGGTTCATCTGGCCAAACTGCCTCGGTTGACTGTCCTGAACCTCTCGGACACACGTGTCAGCGACGCCGGTCTGCCGGCACTCGAGCAACTGGGGACACTCAAGCTGCTGCGTTTGGACGGAACCCGCGTCACCGACGCGGGCGTGGCGAGTTTGCGTCGCGAGTTGCCCGGCTGCAAGATCGCAGTCCGACTGGTTCAGTCGTCTGTGCCGGAGTGAGTGCCGCGTTTCGTGCCGGTTCAGGTGCCGGTTCAGGTGCCGGTTCAGGTGCCGGTTCAGGTGCCAGGTGAATCGGTGCGGATTGTCGTGTCGAGAACGACGAGAGTCGAGTCACCGGTCGCGACCAGTTCGGCGGTCATCCCGGCGGGGATACCGAAATGGTCGTGTTGTGTGACGGCCCGTTCCAATCCCGCGATCCGAACTCGACCAGAGCCTCGAGCGATCGACACGATCCGGTAGCGAGCGTCGTCGAAGACGAGTTGTTGTGGCCCGACTCGTGATGCGGCCAATTCGAGTCCACCGGTCCCATCGCGGTCGGTAACCTGGTAAGTGATCAGGACATCTCGAGCGGTATCACCTGATGTGGCGAGTCGATCGAGTTCTTGTTCGAGGTAGATCATGTCCGAGAATTCCGGTCCATCTCGGGGAACCGGTTGCAGGGTCGCGACGGGTTCGCTTCGTGCTTCGACGTCCAGGAACACTCCCCAGCCACCGTGCTCGAGTGACCCGAAGATGAAGGGGACATGGTGAGGCTGTTCGCTGGTGTTGACCCAGCCGTGGCGAGTTTCGGGCGGGATCGGCATGGCGTACCCATGTTCACAGCGGCATCTGTAGTCACCAAGCACGGTTTCTCCGTGGGTGGGTTCGTAGCCGAGGTGGATTTCGACACCTCGCCGGTGTTGGTGGGTGGGCACGTCTTGTTGTTCGCCGGCGAGCCACGCGAGATTCCACGAGTGAAAGTCGCCATAGACGAGTGGCACGATAGTGATCCCGAGTCCGGGGACGACAAAGTTGGCCTGTTGGGGTGCATGGGTGTCGCTGGCACAGGGCAATCCGCCGCAGTTGGAGATCGATTCGACTGTCGTTTGAAACAGCGAGGTGATTCTGGCGAGGTGAACGTTGTGTTCGAGGTCATTTTCGCGTTCGAGGCTTTCGAGGGTCCTGCTGATTCCGGCGTGGTAGTGGTGCAGAGTGGAGACGATGGCTTTGAAGTCGTCGGGGACGGAGTCCATGGCCAAGTCGGCGAGATCGCCGAGAGCATCGGTGGCACGTTGTCGCCAGGCGGCGGCCTCGCCGGAGGCGGGGTCGAGTTGATCGAGTGCCACGGCTGTGGCGTGAAACGTGCCGATCACCTGCCCACGATAGCCATAGCAGTACAGCCGGGCTCGGGCGATGTCGGTGGCGGTGATCCCGGTGGGGTTTCGGGTGGCTCGATGCGAGCGTCTGGCTCGGTCGATCAGCTCCGCATAGGCGAGATCCATCCGCATGGCCATCAATCAGTTCCTTCAGATCTTGTGCGACCTGCATTCCAGAGTTCGGGCAGCATAACCGGCGGGCGTCTTGAGTGCGAACTGGGCGAAAGGAGTGGAATGGGAGCGAGAATCCCAGACGGGGTCGAGCATGTCCTATACTCGAAGTGCACCACGAGTCTGCCACTTGCGGAATGTGTTGCTTGTCGGTTGGTCGATGTCCGACCAGCCACATTTCTGGACCTGGCCCCTGGAAGTCGCCGCGATGTCTCAACCGCCGGTTCGCGGACTGTTTGTCGCGATCGCGTGTGGTCTGGCCACGGCGGTGATTGTGGTCTACCTGCCGGCATTGTGGTGCGACTTCATCTATGACGATTACCCGATGGTTCATACCCGGCCGGTGCCGGCGGGGTGGGGCGATTGGGTCTCGGTGTTCACGACACGTCAGGCGGACAATCTGCCCTACTACCGGCCTCTGACCTGGTTGACCATCGACATTCAGAATGCTTTACACGGCCATTGGGCGATGGCGTTTCATGCGGTCAACGTGTTGTTGGGGGCCTGTTGGGCGGTGTCGGTGTTCTGGCTGTTGTTGTCGCCGGGATTGCGATTGAGCTGGCTGGCGGCGGCGACCGGTGCACTGGTCGCTGCATGGCATCCGGTGTCAGCGTGTGTGATCTATCCCGTCTCGTCCGGCCGAGAAACTCTGTGTGCGGCGTTGGCGATCACACTGGCGATGGCTGCCTGGTTGCGCGGCGGTCTTCTGGACACTCGGCGATGGCCCATGCCAATGTGGTGTTTGGCGTGGCTGTTGGCGGGTGTGGGGTTATTGTGCCGGGAGCAGGCGGTGGTGGTTCCAGTGCTGTTCGTGTGGGCCGATTGCCTGGGCCTGGCGGGTCGGCGACCGGGTTCTCTGAAGGCGTGGGCCCGCCGGCACGCTCCGCTGGTCGTTGTCATGGGCGGGTACCTGGCGATCCGCTGGAATTTGTTTGGCGGGTCGGGCGAACATCATTTGGCGGTGTGGGATCACCCGTTGGGCCCATTGCAGTCGATCGGCTACACGCTGCAGACTCTGGTGGCTCCGGGCTGGTCGCTGGCGTATGAACCGGACCTCTCGATGTGGTGGCATCCGCTGCGTGGACCAGTGTCGGTGGTGGTGCTGGGAGCGATGTCCTGGGCGGGCGTCTGGTGGTGGCGACGGCGTGGGGATCGGGATGGTGTCGGAGGCGTGCTGCTGTTCTGGTTGGGTTGGTTCTTGTTGGTGATCGCACCGACGGCGAATCTGGTTGGTCAGCAGACGGGATTGGCCGAGCGTTACGGATTCCTGGCGACGGTGCCATTGGCGGCTCTGCTGGGTGGGGTCTTGGGCGGGGTTTCACAAAGGGATTGGGAATCAGGCCGGTTATTGCGACGCGGCGTATCGTTGCTGGTGGTGTGCGTATTATGTGGTTTGGCGTCCGCGGGTTGGTCTCGCGGAAGGGCCTATCGCAGTCAACTCGGGTTTCTGGAACAATGGGTCGTGATGGTACCGACATCGGCTCAGGCCCATCTGAGCCTGGCCGGGATGGTACTCGAATCGGGTGACGATCTTCGAGCGGAACGGCATCTCGACCGGGCATTGCGACTCGAGCCGAACTATTCGGAGGCTCACGACGGAAAGGGGCGGATCTTGTTTCACCGGGGCGAGTTGTCAGCTGCCGAGGCGTCGTTTCGACGGGCCATCGACTCGAAGCCGAATTCCGCGGTGGCCTGGAACCACCTGGGATATGTGATCGAACGCCAGGGCCGGTTGGACGAGGCTGTCGGGCCGTGTTCTCGAGCCCTGGAACTGGATCCACGTCTTGTCGAAGCTCACAACAACCTGGGCATGATCCGTGCTCAGCAAGGTCGACTACAAGCTGCAACCGGCCATTTCGAGCAAGCTGTGGCGCTATCGCCCGGTTACGCCGAAGCGTGGACGAATCTGGGGTTAGTGTATCGAGATCAGGGGCGGCCGCTCCAGGCGGCTGCGGCCTGGCGTCGGGCTTTGGGGTCCGCCCCCGGTTTTCAGGCCGCAAGGAGTCATCTGGACCGGCTCGAGCGGGATTCGGTTGAGGAGGGATCGGGTCGATGAGTGAACGGGGTGGCGTGACGGTGGTGGTGCCTGCGTACCGCGAGGTTGGCGGTCTTGGGAGGGTTCTGGTCGACTTGACGGCGATGGCGGCTGGCTGGGATCGACCGGTGGAAGTGATCGTCGTCGACGATGCGTCGGACGATGGCACGGGAGAGTTGGCGATCGGTGCTGGCGCTCGTGTGGTGCGGCACGACCGGAACCTGGGTTACGGGGCATCGTTGAAGACTGGAGTCCAGGCGGCGCGTTACGAGACGATTGCGATCATTGATGCCGACGGCACGTATCCGGCCGAAGCGATCCTCGAGTTGGTCGAGGCTCTTGCCGGGGTCGACATGGTGGTGGGCGACCGGTCGAGGCATGCTGCGGCGATGCCGTGGGTCAGGCGACCGGCGAAGGCGTTTCTTCGCAGCCTGGCGCGGTACGTCACTGGCTCGCCGATCCCCGATTTGAACTCTGGCCTGAGAGTATTCCGGAAGTCACTGGTTGCTCAGTACCTGCCAATCCTCTCGGAGCGTTTCAGCTTCACCACGACGTTGACGATAGCTTCGTTGTGCGACGGGTTGTCGGTGGTGTATCTGCCGATCGAGTACCGGCAGCGGGTTGGACGATCGAAGATCGTGGCGTGGGATTTCTTCGGATTCCTGTCGCTGGTGACTCGGCTTTCGATCCTGTTTCGTCCTCTGCGGGTGTTTGCCCCGATGGCATTGGTGTGTTTCTTGCTGGGTGGTGTGAAGTTGGCCTGGGACATCAGCGTGTCTTTGGGTGCGGCGGGTACGGGTGCGGGTGCTGGAGAGTTGTTGGAAACCGAGACGGTGTCGACGTCGTCGGTGGTGTTGTTGCTGGTCGCTGTGCAGACGTTGTTGATGGGGATGATGGCCGAGAGCATGGCACGGCGAGACAGTCGGCGAGGTGTGGACTATGTGCCAGCCCGTCTTCGGGCCGAAGCGACCAACCGCGACTCGGGCGAGGCCTGAACCAGCGATGTGCGGATTGGCAGGGGTGGTGGTCGGACGCGGGGGGAGTCGTGACGGATGGGATCCGTCGGAAGTTCTCGTCCGGATGTCTGCGCGGTTGGTCCACCGCGGACCTGACGATTCGGGGCTGGCGTGGGACGGGTGTTGTGGGTTGGCCCACCGTCGGCTGAGTGTGATTGACCTTTCGATGGCTGGTCACCAGCCGATGCGAAGCCATTCGGGGGACACGACACTGGCCTTCACCGGCGAGTTGTACAATTTTCGCGAGCTCAAACAGTCGAGAAATCTTGAGCGGGATGTCGGCCCGTTTCGGTCCCGGACCGACACCGAGGTGGTCCTGCATCTTCTCGAACGGTCTGGCCACGAGGTGCTCGATGACTTCGACGGGATGTTCGCTCTGGCGGCTTGGGACCATCGTCGTCACAGGCTGCTGTTGGCTCGTGATCGGTTTGGAATCAAGCCGTTGTTCCTGCTCGAACACGACGGCTGTTTTTGGTTTGCGTCCGAGATCAAGGCCTTACTCGAAGTGCCGGGGTACCGCCCGGAAATCGATCTCGAGTCGTTGCATCACTTTTTCGGGCTGAACTACATCCCCGGTACGCGTACGGCGTTTGTCGGCATCCGGGAATTGGCTCCCGGGACGTGGT